>CADBTV010000064.1 GCA_902797655.1 uncultured Ruminococcus sp. | reverse complement strand
TCGGGAAGCAAAGGCTTATCACAGAAGTATCTATCTGCTCGACCACAATTTTCAATTTTCATTTTTCAATTTTCAATTGACTATGATAGTCGTGCAGATAGCTTGTTAAAATATTTAACTCTCTTGCCCGACCGAATTATTAATTTTTAATTCTTCATTCATCATTCTTCATTCATCATTCTTCATTCATCACTCTTCATTCATCACTCTTCATTCTTAACTCTTCACTCTTCACTCTTAACTCTTCATCCTTCACTCTTCACTCTTCACTCTTCACTCTTCACTAAATTCTCAATTCTCAATTCTCAATTCTCAATTCTCAATTAAAACCCTACCGTCCCATCATCTTCAGCGTTTCGCCGATGAGCTGCTCAACAGGCAGCGAAGGGTCCAGCTTTGCGATAAACGGCGAGACATCCGCCGCGGAATACCCGAGCACTCCGAGCGCTTCAATCGCCTTTGGCACGTTGCCGGAGCTGTACGCAGCCGGAGCCGCTCCGCCCGAAACGGGAGCGTCGCCGGAGGTGAGCTTGAATTTATCTTTAAGCTCGAGAATAATCCTCTGCGCAAGCTTTTTGCCTACGCCCTGCGCGAGAGTAATCGTCTTGACGTCGCCGGTTGCGACAGCCATCGAAATCTGCTGCGGCGAGAGTGCCGAGAGAATCGCGAGTCCGACCTTGGGTCCGACTCCGCTGACTCCGATGAGGGTCTTGAAAGCGTTGAGCTCCTCTCTGCTCGAAAAGCCGAAAAGCTCCATCGCGTCCTCGCGCACATTGAGGTGCGTGTACAGCTTAGCCTCGCTGCCGACTGTTAAATTCTTCTGCGTATTTATCGTAGTAAGGCACTTGTAGCCCACTCCGCCGCACTCAATCACTGCGATTCCGGCGGAGAGGTCAATCACCTCGCCTCGTAAACTGTAGTACATAATTACTCCTTTCGGGACAAGCTCTGCCTGAGCAGAGTGCCGTTCGCCTGGCAATGCGTAATCGCGATCGCGAGCGCGTCGGCGGTGTCGTCGGGCTTGGGGATTTCTGCGAGCTTCAAGAGCCTGCGAGTCATCTCCATAACCTGCGGCTTTTTAGCCTTGCCGTAGCCGGTGACAGCCGTCTTGACCTGCAACGGTGTGTATTCAAAAATCGGCAGTCCTGCCTGATTTGCCGCGAGCAAAATCACTCCCCTGGCTTCCGCGACCATGATCGCGGTTTTCTGGTTGGTGGTGAAGTAGAGCTTTTCTATCGCGACAGCCTCGGGCTTGAAACGGCTGATAATCTCCTTGATGTCGTCATAAATCACCGACAGCCTGCGGTTAAAGTCCATATCGGCGTCGGTTGTCACAGCGCCGTAGCGCAGAGGACGGAAGCTGTTATTGCTGTACTCAATCAATCCCCAGCCCACTATCGCGTAGCCGGGGTCAATTCCCAGAATAACCATAAAAACCTCCAATAGCCCATTTTAACATTTTATTATTATACCACACTCGCCCTGAGATAGCAATAATATTTGTATATACTTTTTGACGATTTTGTCAATCGTATTACACACAGCTCAGAGCTCCAAAAACAAGTCAGACAGCCCGCAAGCCTGCAAGCTGTCTGAGAAAAGGTATTAATCCTCTGTCTTTGATTTTCTGCAAATTCCCTCCGCAAGTCCGAGGAAAAGGAACAGCAGCGGAGTTGTAATCGGGGTTGCGATGTTGACTGTGCTCTGAAAAAGGTAACACACCACAGGAGCGATAAACGCAAGCGCGAGGTAGTTTTCCTTTGCCTTTTTAAACGCCCTGACGATTGCCGAGCCGAACGTCGCGCAATACGCCGCGAGCCCAAGCACTCCGCCGGTGACAAGGTAGTTGAGGAACTCGTTGTGAGCGCAGTTGGTCGAGGTGTTGGCGAACTTTTCGTTGAGCTCCGCGAAGTACGGCTCGAACGCCTTGAAGAACGTATCCGGACCCCAGCCGATGAGCATATTCTTGACTCCCGAGGTTAGGAAAATCTCCCACGATTTTATCCACATATAGCCTCGGTGAGTACCCCATTTCTCGTTGAAACGGAAGAACTTCGTCAGCGAGTTGAGCTTTGAGCTTGTATCGGCAAAGGTGTAGTGCGCAAACAGCGCAATCATACCTGCAAGAGCCAAAGCGTACACAACTCCGAGCGCAATCGGCACAGCCTTTGGGAGCGTTTTGTCGCCCTTGCGCGAAATAATCAGCAGCGCCGCCGCGAGCACAACGCACGCGCCGAGCAAAAGGTAGGACTTGTCGCTGTAGATAAAAAACTTTTGCAGCGCGCCGAAGCCCTTCTCCTTGTCGCCCATAGCGAGCGAAAACAGCCTCACGAGCTTCGCGAAAACAAGCATAACCGAAGTCGCGGTAAAGAGCATACCGAGCTTCTTCACGCTGCGCGAATAATACAGAAGCAGTACCGCGAGCAGAGGGATGATTCCGAGGAAGCCGCCCTCACTGTCCGAACACAGCAGAGCCGCAAAGCCGAGCCCCGTAAGCCCGAGGTAAACATAACGCAGGACGGTGTTCTTGTGGTTGAGGTAAAACACCAGAAACAGCGGAACCATAATACAGCAGAACGCGGACATAAGGTTCTTGTTGCCGATAGTCGAGGTGAAGTCCTCGGCGGTTTTTGCGCTGTAGCCTACGAGCATACCGAGAGGGTCGATGTAGAAGTAGTTGAGCACGCACAGCGTAAACACAATCGCGCAGACTGCCGCAGGCACGATGAAAACATATTCCTTGAAAACAAACAGCCGCGACGCAATAATATACACAAAAAAGTACACAATAAACAGGAACAGCCCGTTGTTGCGTCCAATCTCGCCCGAGAAGCTTTCCCCCGGAAAGGCGGAAAACAGAGTCGAGATTATGTACAATAATATCAGCGAGGCGAACGCGCAGTCGGTGACGCTGAGGGTTTGGTACCACTTTTTTTCAGAAGCAATTCCACTGCGCCTGCGCTCGTTGAGCAGCACAAGCCCGATGATGATCTCAGCAATCGTCAGCACGCACGACAAAAGCAGGAAAACGTTGAGCTTGTCGTGGCGGATGTGCGAGTATTTATTGCTGTAATAAAGCGGAAAAACCGAGAACATCAGCACCAGGTAGTAATTCAAAAACGCGTTGGCGGTGTTGTAGTTCGAGGTTAGGGTGTCGTTTTTCTTTAATTTTTTCTTAGCCATTGTACCACCGTAAAACAGTAAATTTATACTGATAATTATAGTACAACAGTGTAAGGATGTCAATTTCTTTTGAGGGTGAGCGAGCCGTCTTTGGTGGATAATTTCAGCTTATTTTCTTTTAGAGAATAATCAAACCGATAAAAGACCTTATCCTCGCTGTCGTAGAGCGCAATCTGAGTTTTATCAATGAGAGCAAGACCCTTAATCTCTGCGATTGATTTTTCTTTTTCGGAAATATAAAGCCGTCCGATGTCCATTTCAAAGCTCAGTGTGACCTTTCTCTGACCGGCAAGGCTCGCGCTCCAGCGGTTGAGGCGGATTTCGTCGGCTTGATTATCTACAACAGCGGTGCAGGAGCTGAGCATAATCAGCGCCAAAAGCGGAATAACAAACAATTTCTTCATACTTAATACTACGAAAACATAACAGCTTTTATAACTCTTTTACAGTTTTGTTATAATTCTTGATAAGCATTAAAATTGCAGTTATAATATTTACGAAATACAGTCGAAAATTGCCGTGAAAGGACGAAAAATATGCAGCATATCACCGAAAACGTAAATCTGTTTGATGATAACGGCGACGTAGTGCTCGGCGGATGGTCGCGCGAGCGGCTTTTTGAATACAACAAAAAAGACTTTCCGGCTCCGAACAAGCTCGACGAAAAGGATTCCTACTTCATCTCCAACGGCGAGATGGGCTTTTATCTTGGGGTTGAGACTCTCGGGGCGGAGCTTGCGATACGCATCGTACTGCACGACTACAAAACAGGCGAGATTGTGCGCGATTCAATAACCAAGAAGCTGGTGCTCGACCTCACTCCCCTGCCTCAGTCAGAGGGTATGGGAGAGTTTTCCTACACCGACAAGAAAATCGCCCTCACCCTCACCAACACAGTTGAGGGCAGGTACATCAAGTGCGATTTCATTGATTTTAACAACTACAAAAATCTGTTTGTGAAGGTGGTTTTGAAGAACTGCGCAGGCGACAGTATGAACGTAATCGCGCCGTTTGACGAGAACCACAAATGCTTTTACTACAAGAGGTTTGTGCCGGCGTTCACCGCGAGCGGAGTTGTGCGGTTCGGCGGAACGGACTACAACCTCACCGACGACAACAGCTACGTTTACCTTAACTGGAGCCGTTACGCGCTGTTTAAGCACCAGAAGTACCAGTCGCTGAACGCGGTTTTCCCGATTGGCGGCCACAAGTTTGCGATTAACCTTGCGTCGAAGGTCGGCAACAACAAAAAGGGCAGCGAGAACTGCTACTTTCTTGACGAAAAGCTCTACAAGGCAGGCAGGCTGAAGGTGTCGGGCGACGAACGCAGACCCGACAGCGAATGGCGGTTTGAGTCGCTTGACGGCGGAATTGACCTTGTGTTCACGCCCGACAGGGACGAGCACGGAATCCAGACCTGCAAGTGCGACAAGCTGGTGTTCGTATTCGGCACGCTCAACGGCAGGCTCGACAACAGCGAGGTAAAGCTCAGAATCCGAAACAAAAAAGCGCAGATGATGTTTGTGAACATTTGAAATAATTGACAATTGAAAATTGACAATTGAAAATTGTGGTCGGGTAGACAGCGGCTTCTGTGAGAAGCGTTCGTCTCCCGACTATATTTATATGCTTGCTGCGCAAGCAGCATATTAATTCTGTCGGGCAGAAAAGTTGATTTTTTCATCAACCTATCTGCCCGTCATTCATTGTCAACTGTCAATTGTCAATTGTCAATTATTTTTCAATTCTCAATTCTCAATTCTCAATTAACAAAGGCCGACCTTGCGGTCAGCCTTTGTTACTAGATTATTTAACTGTATAAGAGCCTGTGATGTTTCCTGTGGTTACTCTGATAACAGTGCCGCTCGGGATATCGCTGAGCTGGTCGAGTCTGAGCACGCCGTTATCGAACGAAGCGTTTGTCTTTCCGTCGGAGGCGACTGTCGCGATTCTGCCCTCTGCCTTAACTGCGGCGTTCTCGTTTTCGAGAGAAATGTATGTACCGACAGCAGGAACATAGTCAGTCTTAACATTGCCGTTGAGGTCGTAGCAGGTAACAACAAGCGTTTCGTTTATTAATTCCACGCTGTAGTAGCTTGCGTCGCTCGGCACAACCTTGATTGACGAGGACGAGTTGACGCTCATAGCGGTTCTGCCCTTTGCCGGGATAAGGGCGTTGTAGGTAATGGTGCCTGCCCTGAGAACCTGGAGCTGCAGGTTAGCTACGCCGTTGACGAATACTACGTCCTTGTACTGTGTACCGCCGTCCGCTAATGTATTGGTAAGCTCGGTAAAGAGCACGTCAGTGTAGGTCTGGTTGTAGGTTGTGAGCACTTTGTTGTTATTATACGCGGTAAGTGTTACGTTGATTGTCTGGCCCGACTTGTACTGAGCTTCCGAGGAGGTGATGTTGAACTTAATCTCCTCTACGTTATCGTAAACAACAATCGGGTACTCGGAGCTTAAGGATATAAGCGCTTCGGTATCCTCATTCCTGAGCTCAAACTGGAGAGACGCCTCGCTGCTGCCCTGCTGGTAGCTTGTCTGGATAGCCTTAATCACCATAACTCCCTTGCCTTCATCGAGGGTTACTCTCTCGAGGTCAAGGTAATACTTGTTAGTTGTAATCAAAGAAACGATTACGTCGTCCTTAGTCCATACGTCGCCGTGGTTATCGAGAACCTCGTATTGGAGGGTGATTTCCTCGCCGTTTACGAGCTCCTTGGGAACCTCTGAAATCATATGGATTGTGCTTGCTTTTCTGGCTTCGTTGACTCGGATGGTGTACGTCGAGTCGATTCTCTGCTCGTTATCGTCGTAAGTGCTGAAGTAGATTTTAGCTGTGCCCGGCTCGTCAACATCATTCGAGTTAAGCACAATAAAGTCACCCTCGGTGCCGGTTTCGTAGCCGATTGTGAGACCCTGCGTCGGGCTTGAAGCGGTGACTTCGCGTCTGTAGATAGCCTGAGTAACCGCGCCCTGCGACATAACGCTGCCGTACTGGTCGGTAAAGCTTACGGGAATCTTTACATTCTTGGGATCGTTCGCGATAAGGGCGTAATCCTCATTGGAGAACAGGAGCCTCTGCGGCTTTGGAGCCTCGCGAACCTCGATGTCAAAGTAGTCGGTTATGAGGTCGTTTCCTCGGATAGAGATTGTCGCCTTGCCGTGCCGGTTGGCGTTTACTACGATTACGAGTTTGCCTTCAAACACCTCCGGAGCGGAGACGAGGTCCTCATTGCTGGAGGTTGCGGTAAACGAGTTGTTGTACGCTCCGTTTACGAAGATACTCCAGTCAACCGGAGAGCCGTACTGGTCTGTGGCGTTGTATTTAAGAGTATATGTTTTGTCGCTTGTATTCTCGTAGATTGTACCCTCGACGATGCTGTCGATTTCGATGTGCTGAACGTTGAGGGAGGCTATGCTGACCTCTGCGGTGGTGTTGATAGCTCTCGGGTTCTCCTTCCACTCTGCCATTACGCGGAAGGTGGTTTCGTCAACCACGAGGTTCTCAAGCTCGCTGAGGTTATTGAGCACAACGTACTCCGCCTTTGAGAAATCGCATTTGAGTTGGTTCATATCAACCGAAGCTCTCGAGGACGCGAACGTCCACTCAAACTTGTCGGCTGTGATGTTCTTCATCGGGTCGCCGTAGTTATCCAGCGCATCAAAGTAGAGCTTCGCTCCGTTAGCCTTTGGAATACGGGTCGAGGTAATCTGAATCTTTTTGAGCTCCAGCTTCTCAACCTCGCAGACAGCGTAAGACCTTGCGCTGTCGATAGAAACGTCGTTGGAGTCGATGCTTACCGAGTAGTTCGTAGCCTCGAGCTCGGAGTCCATTGTAAGGTCAACTACCTTGCCGTTTTCAGCCCAGCTGACAACCGGAGTGAGGACGGAGTTGCCCTTTTTGAGAGTAATGTTTACGAGACCACGGTCAGCCTCGCTGACAGGCATTGTAAACCTTACGGTAAGCACGGAAGCGTGAGTCGCGCCGAAGCCGAGAATACCGAGCGCGGCGCCGCGTACTGTTACCGCGCAGACCGCTGTGGCGTTGGTGCCGTTGAGGGTAACGACGATGTTTGCAACACCCTCGGAAACCGCGGTGACAACGCCGTTTGAGTCAACTGTGGCTACGCTCTCGTTTGTTGAGATATATGAGAAAGAAGGCTCTGCTCCGACAGCAATCGGGTTGAGCTGCTTTGTCGCGCCGACGTAGAGCACGGCTGTGCTGTCAATTCCGGAGATTGTCGCGGAGACTGTCTCGATTACGGTAATGCTGATTGTTGCGGTAGCGACGTTGCCCCTTGCGTCGTAAGCTCTTACGGTGATTGTTACCGGAGCCGGGCTTCCGTGCTGACCGGATACGATACCGAGGCTGTTGACTGTTGCGATGTAATCATTTGAGGAGCTGAAGTCGAGTCTGGAGATTGAAGCGCCGCTTGTCGCGGATTCAACGTTGAGCTGAGCTGTTCCGCCGACAGAGATACTGCTCGCGCTGGAGCTTACGTTAATCCTCTCGAGCGCGGGAGTCTGAGGAGTCTGAGGAGTCTGGGAAGCAGGCTTTGAGGCAGCCGGGGTTGACTTCTTCACCGGGTTTACGGTAACGGTGATAGTCGCCTTGAGGCTCTTGTTCCTTTTGTTCTTGCCCTTGGTGGTGACTGTGATTTTCGCGGTCATCTTCTTGGTGACGTTCTTGGCGGTAATCTTTACCTTGCCGCCGGAGACCTTGGCTGTCGCGACCTTAGTGTTTCCGGATTTTACGGTAAATTTCTTGTTCGCCTTTTTGCCGCCCTTTACGGTGACCTTTACGGATGTGCTTTTCTTAGCGGTGAGGGTGACCTTTTTCTTAGCCACCTTGATAGATGTGACAGCCTTTTTCTTGGAGACAGCTTCCGCCGTAAATCCAAAAGAAAAGACCGACAGCGCCAAGGTAAGCGCCATAACAACCGCTAAGGTCTTTTTGCTAAAGTGTAAGAATCTGTTCATAATATCCTCCTTGCAGAATATTTTCGTTAAGGCTTTACAAAAGTGAAGCCTAATTGAGTAGATTCTACAACATATTATGCAATTTGTCAATAATATACCAATTTAATTCACATTATTTATATAATTATGTTTATTAAGTTATCAGAAATCGGTGAATAGCGGTTAACGGTACGCGCAGGGGTGGGTCAAAACGATTTATATAATAAAAGGTTCGGGCAGAGAAGTTGATTATTACATCAACCTTTCTGCCCGATCATAATTTTCATTTTTCAATTTTCATTTCTCAATTCTCAATTCTCAATTCTTCAAGTATCTCGCAAAAATTCCCATTACCGAGAGGAACGCGGAAACGAGGTACAGAATCATCGCGCATAATGAACCCAAGCAAAGGAACTTTGCGCCGACGAAAAGAATTATACAAATAATACCCAGCGTACAGCAGATGAGCCCGACGATGTTTTTGAGGTTATAATAACGGTCAAAAATCTGGAAGCCCACTGCGATAACCGGAATCACAAGGAACGCGATAAAGCAAAGTCCCAACACGTTGAGAGCCTGCTCGGTTGCGGCGTTGCCTGTGGTGGAGCCGATATTTGAAATCATATCAAGCGCCGTAAATGTGCTCTGCTTGAGCTTGGGGTCGATAACTCCGCCCCATACGAACGGCCACGTGGTCAGAAAAATCTGGATCAGAAAGAGGATAATCTGAACCACTCTGATTACTTTGGTAGTTTTGTTTTGTACTTTAAGCATTTTATTTCTCCATTAGAATTAAGTTTGTATAATTTTTACAACAGATAGTATTATAACACAAAAAACCGTCTTGCACAATAGTCAAATATATGATAAAATTCATTTGTAATTTTTTATTTGTAAGGTGATATGATGAACTGGACTAAAGAAGCTGTGATGTACAACATCTACCCTCTCGGATTCTGCGGAGCTCCGAGGGAGAACGACTTCAATCTCTGCTACAGGCTCGACAAAATCTACGACTGGATCGACAACTTCAAGAAGCTCGGGATTAACACCATTGTGTTCAACCCGGTTTTTGAGAGCACACGCCACGGCTACGACACAATCGACTACTACAAAATTGACAGCCGTCTCGGCGATAATAATTCTTTTAAGAAAATATGCGACACCCTGCACAAGAACGGAATCCGCATTATTCTTGACGGTGTTTTCAACCACGTAGGCAGGGATTTCTTTGCGTTTAAGGACGTTCAGCAAAACCGCGAGGGCTCGCAATACTGCTCGTGGTTTATGAACCTCAACTTCGGCGGCAACAACCACTACAACGACGGCTTCTGCTACGAGGGCTGGGCAGGTCACATCGACCTTGTCAAGCTCAACCTCGACAACAAGCAGGTCACAGACCACCTGATCGGCGCGGTTAAGTTCTGGATTGACGAATTTAAAATCGACGGTCTGCGTCTTGACGCCGCGGACGTAATCAACATTGACTTTTTCAAGCAGCTTCGCAACACCTGCGCAAGCCTGAAGCCCGACTTTTGGCTTTACGGCGAGGTTGTCGGCGGCGACTACAACCGCTGGGCTAACGAGAACGCCCTGCACTCTGTCACAAACTACGAGTGCTACAAGGGAATCTACTCCAGCCACAACGACCACAACTACTTTGAAATCGCTCACTCGCTGAACCGCCAGTTCGGCAAAGGCGGAATTTACCGCAATATCTACACCTTTAACTTTGCCGACAACCACGACGTTAACCGCGTTGCGAGTATGCTCAAGGAGCAGGAGCACCTGCAAAACGTGTACACTATCCTCTACACTATGCCCGGAGTTCCGTGCATTTACTACGGAAGCGAGTGGGGACTCAAGGGAATGAGAACACGCACAAGCGACTACGAGCTGCGCCCGTGTCTTGACATCAACAACATCCCCGAACCGAACTACAAGCTCTACGATCACCTGTGTAAGCTCGGCAGAATCCGCAAGGCTCTCCCTGCGCTTCAGGTCGGAGATTTTGAGAACGTAAACATCCGCAACGAACAGCTCGTCTACAAGCGCAAATGCGGCAATCAGTGCGTATACGTTGCGCTGAACCTGAGTCAGAATCCGTTTGAAATCGACTTCGGCACCGAGTCTGACGGTTACTTAACCGACGCTTTAACCGGTGAGAGCTTCCGCACCGAGGGCTGGGCAAGGATTCCGCTGGAGCCGTTCTCATCGAGAATACTTGTGCTCGGCGACGCCGGCGCGGCAATAGCTGACAGTGAGGAGGAATCAGCTCCAACTGAGGACAAGCCTGTTGAGCTCACGCCTGAGCCGGTCGGACTCGGCAGATACCGCCACTTCAAGGGCGGCGAGTACGAGGTTATCGGAATTGCAAAGGACAGCGAAACCGAAAAGCAAGTCGTAGTGTACAAGGCGCTCTACGGCGAGGGTCAGCTCTGGGTGCGTGACAAGGATAACTTTGAACAGATCATCGAACGCGACGGACAAAAGCTCAGAAGATTCACGAGAATCAATTGAAAATTGAAAAATGAAAAATGAAAATTGAAAATTATGGTCGGGTAGACAGCTTCATCTTTCAGAAGTCTTTGTTACCCGACCATATTTATATGCTTGCTGCGCAAGCAGCATATTAATTCTGTCGGGCAGAGAAGTTGATTATTTCATCAACCTATCTGCCCGTCATTCATTGTCAACTGTCAATTGTCAACTGTCAATTATTTTTCGAGTACGGATTCTTGTTCTCCTTGTTGGCGTAAGGTTCGGGAGAATTTGCTCCCCATCGCGCAAAGACTATCAGCAAATATCTCGCAAGCCCGGCAACAAGCCACGCCGCCAGCGTAAGCCAAAACCAGATTATCGGCAATCCGAACACAAAGTGAGCTATCAGCGTGAACCACATCGGAACAGAACATATCCACGAGCTTATCCGAAACACAAGAAAGAAAACTAAACCATACATAAACCTGCCGAAGCTTCTCATAGTACCGCTCCTTGTAAGTAAAATAGAGTAAAAAGATTATAACACACCTTTCCCCTGTTTGTCACTACAAAGTTTCAACAAGAAGAGGTGGAAAGTCTGTGGAAACGTTGTTGAGAGAAAAAGCTTGTTTTTTTCTTTGTTTTTATTCTTTTCTTTTCTTTTGTTTTTTTATTTTTATTTTTCTTTTTATTTGTACGGTTTGGTTGATTTCGGTTGTTTTTGGTTGTTTTTGGTTGTTTCAAAAAGCAAAAAGAAAAGCCATAATTCTTAAAAAGAACTATAGCTAATCATCTTTTTTATTCTTTTCTGCGTTCTTGTTTCCTTTAGGGGCTCCGCCCTTTGAAGCGTTCTCAATCCGCTTGGAGTATTTCTCAAAATCGCGCTTCATTTGCGACGACATTAGGTTGAACAATATCGCGAGCCCGGTGTCGCCGGAGTTGTCGGGTAATTCGCCGTAGTTTGCGAACGAGTAGAGCCGCTTCCACAGCCTTCCTGCCTGCTCGTCACTCAGCATATTCACCACATCAATATTATCGAGGTAACAGCAAAACGCCTTTGGCTTTTTCAATTCTTATCTCCCCCTTCACTTTAACGTAAAAAAGAGGGGAAAATTGCATTATTTAATGCAATTTCTCAAAAAATAATCATATAAAAATGAAAAACCGGCTCAAAACGAGCCGGCTTGTTTTAGTTTGATTTAGATTTTGAGGACGAATCCGAGTCGAGCAGACTGCCGAAGATGAACTTCGCGAACTTCTTGCGGCAGACTTCCATATCGTTAATCTGGATGCAGGAGCCGCAAACCGGGTCTGTATAGTATGACCAGTAGCCTTCCTGCGGAATTGTGTACTGCTTAACCTTGTATTTAAGGTAGGACATCGAGTGGGTTACGAGTCCTGTGATTTCGTCCTTTTTGAGGTTGGTTGTAACGAGCGGACCAACGTCGGAAACCATCTGGATAATCTGAGTAATAGACGCGCCCTTTACGCTGTTGAATACAGTCTCGAGGAGCTTTCTCTGGCGGGATGTACGATCCCAGTCGTCGCCGCCCTGAACGCCCTCGTAGCCTCGGTCACGAGCGTACCAGAGAGCCTGCTGGCCGGTGAGCTTTATCTTGCCTGCCTTTTCCTCGAGGAGGTGGGGCTTCTTGGTCTGGTGGTTGATGTACATCTGGTAGTTGATATACGCAACCTCGTCAGCGTCGAGGTCAAGCTCGATACCGCCGAGCACGTCGATAATCTTCTTGAAGCTTGTAAAGTCAACAACCGCGTAACGGTCAACCTTTACGCCGAAGTTGGACTCGATTGTACGAATCGAAAGCGAAGCTCCGCCGAGCGAGTAGGAGGCGTTCATCTTGTTGTAGCCGTGACCTGGGATGTAAACATAGGTGTCACGCTGGAAGGACGTGAGCTTGATTGACTTTGAATTGTTGTCAATCGACGCCATAATCATCGAGTCGGAACGGCCTGAGCTGCCCTTGGAGTGGTTATCCTCGCCGAAGAGCATAACGTTAAGAATCTTTGAGTCGGAGAGCAAATCGGAGTCGGTGACTGTTGTGTTAAAATCGCCGGGCTCCTCGTCGCTGAATTTTGTAGCGGCGGTGCTCGCCTTGGTAGCCTCGGTCTCGTCGCCTGTAAACTGGAGCGAATCAAGCGCCTGGTAATAATAAATCATACCGGCTCCCGAAAGCATACACAGAACCGCGAGGAATATCGCGATAATGCGGCGGACTCTGCCCTTTTTCTTGTATAATTTCTGAACCTGGGCTCCGGAGTTGATGTCTACAAACTCGGAATTGTTCTCAGGATAATTTGATCTTGCCATAAAAAAATCCCCTTATCAGACTATTTGACAATAGCAATACATACTATTTCCCATAATTCGACATTTTAATATATGATAGTATAACACAGTAAGGTGTGCTTTATTATTCTTTAAAAGAATATAACTCTATTGTCATAATTTCCTTACACTATAGTAGTGTCATAAACCCGCAAAAAAGTTTCTTTTTTTCTTTTTTTATCTCGAGCAGATAGGTTTTATTTGAAAATAACCGTCTTGTCCCGACAGAAAAGGCTCTGCTATAGATTACCTTGGCTATTCTCTAATTTAACTTCTGCTTGAAAAACCCGACAGAAAAGGCTCTGCTATAGATTACCTTGGCTATTCTCTAATTAAACTTCTGCTTGAATATCCCGACAGTAAGGTTCTGCTTTTGGTCTCCCCTGCTATTCTCTAATTTATCTTCTGCTTGAAAATCCCGACAGTAAGGTTCTGATTTGGGTTACTTCGGCTGTTCTTTAATAAGGTTCCTGCTTTGCATAACAAAAACAGATACTTGCAGTTATAAATTATGTTCACAGAAAAGTGTTAATTATTTTGTGATTATTCTATAAATAATATGTCAATTTTTTTACACATCGAGATATTGAATACTTTTAGAAAAAATAGTATAATATGCTTTAGTGCAATTTCGAGAAATTATATTCTAAGAGAACGTTTCTCTGTAATGGTTTCGTTTAAAAAATTGTACTACAATAAACAATTTAGGGTGTGTTATTTATGAAATTCAAAAGTCTTTTAAGCATATTATTGATCGGAATAATAATATGTACATGTTGCTATCCAATTCCAACATTTGCTGTTAATGATTACTCTTATAAAATTGATAGTACATTATTGGATATATTAAAGAAAACAAACAATAATGATACAATTTGCGTTTCTGTTTGGTTAAACAGTATTGATTACAGTGCTGTTGAAAACAAACTAATAAAAAAAATAGGCGACAACATCTCAAAAGAAATAATTGATATAGTCAATTCAAATGATACATGGTCTAATGATATTAGTTTTTTCAATAAAGAGAGGAAAAAAACTGCCCTTGAATTAAAAAGAGAGTCACAAGATATACAAACTGCTATTGAAGCAAGAAGGAAAATAATCGCTACAATGCAATTCAATAATAACAAAAAAATATTAGATGAATTATTTAAGGGTAAGATAAAATCAAATGATTTAGTATTCATAAGTAAATATGTACCAAACGTGGAACTAAATCTGACAAAAGAACAAATAAATAATATTATTTCATATGAGAATATTGAAAAAATATATTATAGGGAAAATATAATAAACAACGCATTTTCAATAAATGAAAGATTAAATAAACTAGCCTTTAATGAGGAAAATTATCAGAAACTCAACAAAGATATATATGATGCAACAGGAATCACAGAATTAAAAAACACTTATAATTTAACTGGCGCAGGAGTTAAGGTAGGTAATATAGATTGGTATTTACCTAAAATAAGCTATACTTGTTTTAAAGATGCTATTAAGGAAAGTCGATTAATTTGTTATCCTGACACAGAAAAGATTATTGGAGATAATTCATATAATGATTATCATCAAAGATATACTACAGGGGAAATAATAGGAAAAATAGACGGAAAATTTGAAGGCATTTCTCCAAATGTAAATATGTATTGCGTAGAAACTGGCAACCCCAACTATATTATCAATCAGAGACATGAGGAGTTTTCGTGGAAAGATAAAATCGAATTGTTAATTGATAGTGGTGCTAATATAATTAATGCCAGCATGAATTTATTGAATAGTATAAATTCTCCGCTTAATCAATATGATGATAGTTCTAAATGGATAGATGCAATAATTAACATCAACAATATAACTTTTATACAATCCGCAGGAAACGGAACTATTAATCAAATCATTAAAGGTGGTATGGCTTATAATTCCATTACAGTAGGTTATTACAATATCGCAACTGGAAACATTTATGAAAACCTTTCTTCATATAATTCAGGAAATGGAGTTCATAAGCAATATAAGCCCGATATAGCTGCACCAGGTGATCTTACAGTCTATTATACTAACGAGGAAGCCCGTGGAGGTGGCGGAACTTCAGGATCTGCTCCAATTGTTACAGGTATTGCAGCACTATTATGTGAAAAATATCCTATACTAAAAACTACACCAATGCTATTAAAAGCATTACTATTAAATGGTGCAATTTATCAGGGAGAAAAAAACGTAGCTAATAGTATAGAAAACTTTGTTGCATTTGATAGAAAATCTGGAGCAGGATTTATAAATGGAGAAAAATCACTTAAGTGCTATATGAGTTTTAATTGGCACAAAGGACTATTCAATGCAAATTTGCCAAGTAATCATTATGAATACAATATAAATATAACAAATACAAACAATTTGGTTCATGTCACAATTTGTGGAATGAAAATGCTTTCATTTAAAAGCAATGTAAAGACAAAGTATAATGATTATGGAACACCTAATTTTAAAATAACAGTAAAAAAAGAATTATCAAACGGTTCTCAGTATTTATATACCTCATCATGCACCAATGACACGAAATGTTCAGTCGTTTTCAAACCTCCTGTTACAGGTAATTATAAAATTACAGTTACTAGAACAGATCCATTTTACTATTACGATGTACCATTTGGTCTGTCATATATAACCATATAAAAGGAGCATCACAATGAAAAAAGTTTTTACTTTAATCTTTTCGATTGCATTGATTTTTGCAATGATTATGA
>CADBTV010000063.1 GCA_902797655.1 uncultured Ruminococcus sp. | reverse complement strand
TTGGAGCGCCGTCCTTTAACTCCTTATTTTGGAGAGCGCTTTTGCTCCCTTTATCCGCCACCGGCGGCGGTCGCAACGCTACATTAATAAAATGCTCCGGTGGAGCATTTTTAGTCCGTAGCGCTGATGAACTTATGACTATGCCTAACAAAGCTAGGTTCGATATGTTTTTTTCTAATAAATCCAAAACAGCTTATCTCCACCACAAGAAAGCGCGCGCAATCAGCGCGTCCGCTTTCTTACAAAGTTTTGTTATTTAGGAATGTAATAATGAATATCTTTGGGTTATTACAGCGTACCGTCCGGATAAAGAGAAGTGGGAAAACGATTATAAAAAACGAAAGGAGATATAAATATGACTTGTTTTTTATGCAAAGGCAATATGTCCGCAAGCACAACAACGTATATGGAAGATTTAGGTAATAGTATCATCATTATAAAGAACGTTCCTTGTAACAAATGCAATCAATGCGGAGAAATCACATACTCCGGAACTACAATCAAGCAACTTGAATCTATAATTGATAAATTAAAGAACAGCTTAACCGAAGTTGCTATCGTAAACTATTCAAACAATGTTGCATAAACAACCAGCCTTACGCTACCTACTGATGAATGTTGTTGTCGGGAGCGTAAGGCTAATTTTATATAATTCTATCTACACGAAATAAAAGCCTTACGCCACCTGCTGATGAATGTTGTTGTCGGGAGCGTAAGGCTAATTTTATATCACTCTATCTACACGAAATAAAAGCCTTACGCCACCTGCTGATGAATGTTGTTGTCGGGAGCGTAAGGCTAATTTTATATAATTCTATCTACACGAAATAAAACTATTGGACTTTAAATTCCGAGTTCTTTTCCGCAGGAAGTCCCTGCTCGTTCTGACCCGGATACTGGTTCTCGCCGTCGGAGAAGATAATGAACGGATTCTCCCAGTCATAGAGGAAAGTGTGCTGATACTTGCCGTCCTTTAGCTTTTTCATTTTATGACCCGGCCAAGCTCCTTCTTGACCGTCGGAATCGTCGTAAACGTAAGCGTAGAGCGTATCTCCCCAGCCGTCCGGCTTTTCAAAGGTTACGGTGTCGCCCTCTTTTACGTAGCGAGTTGTGTCGGTTCCGGTAATCGAGGCGTTAGTAAAGCAGTATTTCATATATGTGTTCTGACCTGCTTTGCTTACGCCCTTTAAGGTGAGAGTAATCACTCCGTCAGTAGCGTCGGAGGCTTTGAGAGTAATCTTGTCGCCGTTTTTGTAGGATGTGTCCTTGCCGTCGTTTATGGAGTAGGTTGCCTTTTCGGCGTTCTTTGCTTCGAGAGGAACGCTGAGAGTTTCGGTGTCGTAAAGGCAGCTGACCTTGTCGCTGATTTTAACTGTCGCCGGAGTAGCGTACTGAGTGAAGCCTTCGTTATACAGAACGACTACGCCGTACTCCGGAATCTTTTTGTCGCAGGTGATTTTACCGTCCTTGACGGTATAAACGGTTTTGTTGTCTACACGGTCTGTGTAGGTGCCGTCGGCGAGGCTTGTCTCGAAGTCAACGGTGAGCTCGTCGGCAGTGTTGACGATGACAGCACCCTTGTTTCCGCGGCAAATCTGTACTGAGGTTGAGTTCTCGTCAGGGTTGGTGATAGTCTCCTCCTCGCCTACCATGGCGTTGCGGAAGAAGTTGACGGCAGTTACTCTCTTGTCCTTGTAGAACATATCGCCGCTTGTACCTATGCGGTTCATTGTGCCCCACTGATTGTCGAGAGAGTTGCCGTACGGACGGTCAAAGAACAGCGGAGTACCCTTTGCTCTCGCGGCAATAATAGCCCAGCCGTCGATTACAAGCTCGTCGTCCATAGCCGACCAGTTGCCGTCGTTGATGTAGTTATCATGCGACTCAACCCAGGTTACACAGCTTTCGTTTGAACCGACCTTCAAGTCCTCGACGTAGGCTGTGTCAACATCGCACTGCGTAACCGCGCTGCGAATTTTACCGCCGTAGGAGCTTGCCGTGCAGGCTCCGATTGTGTCGATGTAGTCGCCGATACGGTCGTTGTCACCCTGTAAGACTTCGCCGTAGTTAAAGATTTTATCGGCGTTCTTGATTTCCTTGGTAACTCGTGTCCAGAAGTTGTTCTTTACGCCGGAGCTCTCTGTCGGGTCGTCAGGAAGCGCAATGTGCTTAGCCGCGTCGTAACGGAAGCCGTCGGCTCCGCAGGCGATACAATCGTTGAGGAACGAGATGAAGTAGTCCTGATAAGCCTTGTTCTCGGTGTTAATATCAGGAAGTCCGCCCATTTTGTAGGTTGTGCACTGGAGACGGTCTCCCCAGTTAGATATGTCCTTGTCGTTATTCTTGTGATAAAGCTTGTCGATACCTCCGACAGCGTCGAGCAGGTTCTTATTAATCGCGCTTGTGGTCGGAGTAGTGTGGTTAGCGACAACGTCTACGATAACCTTGATCCCGAGCTCGTCCGCTTTCTTGCACATAGCCTTGAACTCATCGCGTGTTCCGAGCTGATAGTTGCCGATTTTGTAGTCGGTAGGCTGGAAGTGATAGTACCATTTTCCGTCGCCGTAAAGCTGCATTCCTCCGCTCTCGCCTACAAGGCACTCGTTAATCGGAGAGGTCTGAATCGTGCTGTAGCCGGCAGCAGCGATGTCCTCGAGCGAGTTTGTAATAGTTTTAAAATCCCAGCAAAAACAATGCAGAATCGCTCCGTCGGCGATGTTTTTGGTGAGGTTGTAATCGGTGTTGGTTGAATCCTCCGGGCTGTTTGAGCAGGACGCAAGGGCAAAGCCCGAGGTCATAACAATCAGCGCGCAGAGTAAGATTGATGTCAGCTTTTTCATAGTAATTGCCACGCCTTTCCGCCTGCGAATAGAATCCGAAAGACCCGGGCAGGCAACCGAATCTTGCCGATATTAATATGATACCACATAAAAGTTTCAATGTCCATAAATCACTGCAAAAACACGCTATCCAAATGCACCAAAAATATAAAAGAAAAATATACAAATTCACTATGGATTTTTATATTTTAATATGATAAAATAAAAAGAAGCAAAAGGAGGTAAAGCTATATGAAAAAATCATTAGCACTTATACTCGCCGCTTTGATGGTTATCGGATGCTTTTCGATGATTGCTGTCAGCGCGGCTACAGGAACTGTAATTTTAGTGGATAACAAGTATGTGGACGGTCAGGGTTACAAAAAGACCGAAACCAAGTACGAGCCTACAGTCGGCGCTACAGCCACTTACACATGCTCAATCCAGTGTCCCAAGACTATTGAGGACGGACAGTTTTTGCTTATGTACGACAACAGCGTGCTGAAGGTTACAGAGGTTCAGGTTCCGAATATTTCGGAAGCGATTTATAACCCGGACTTCTCTGATACCGAACACACAGAAACATACTTAACCGACAGGGTTAAGGTTAACTTCTCGCGTTACAAGGGGCTTGACTTTACAACAGAGAAGGTACTATTCACCGTAAAGTTCAGCGTTATTTCCGAGGGCGAGGGTAAGATTGAGTTAATCACCGACCCAAGCACCAAGGTTGAGTCGGAGAATAAGTCGAGCGAGCAGATTGTTATAAGCGACACCGACGACAATGACGTTCTCAGCATAACAACAATCAACCAGAAGCTTGAAATAAACGACGAGCCTGCAACCGACTCTGAACCAACCACTCCGTCATCTTCAACGGAAGCTACCGAGAGCACCGGCGTTACAACCGATACATCCTCAACCGAGGAAACAGCAACCGCTTCCCAGAGCGAGACAGTCACCGTTGACCCGTCTGAATCGACAACTCCGAGCGAGACCTCAACCGCTGTTCCCAGCGAATCTCAGCAGCCCGAGCCATCCGAAACTTCGGAAACAAGCGGCACTCAGCCAACTGCTCAGACAGAGCCCACAAGCGCAACCCAGTCAACCGAGCCTACCGAAACAAGTGCAAGCGAGCCTGTAACCGAGGAACCGACAAAAGCGACTCAGCCTGTTACAGCAGCTCCTACAACTGCTCCAAAGCCGACATCCGCTCCAAAGGTTACTACTCTCGTCGGAACACCGTCTGTAGAATCTGCCGACGCTTTCGTAAAGGCTTTAAAGAACGACAAAGACCCCAAGGGAAGCTCGTTTGCGCTGCTTAAAGCAAAGGCTTCCAAGGTTTCAAATTCAGCCGTAAAGGTAAAATGGGCAAAGGTAAAGGGAGCCAAGGGCTACATAATCTACGGCAACAAGTGCGGCAAAAGCTACAAGCTCATCAAAAAGACTTCCTCAACATCATTTACCCAGAAGAAGCTCAAGAAGGGCACCTACTATAAATACCTTGTTCTCGCCTACAATTCAAAGAATAAGGTTATCGCAACCTCAAAGACCATCCACGCCGCAACCAAGGGCGGTAAGGTAGGCAACGCAAAGAGCGTTAAGTTCACAAACGTCAAGAGCAAATACTCAATCAAAAAGAATAAGACCTTTAAGCTAAAGACAAAGGTAACTCCTCAGTCAAAGAAGCTGAAGATTAAGAACCACAGAAAAGTAGCCTTTGAATCCTCAAACGCTAAGGTGATAAAGGTCAACTCCAAGGGCAAGATCAAGGGACTCAAAAAGGGTTCGGCTTACATCTACGCATATGCTCAAAACGGCGTTGCGACAAAGGTTAAGATTACAGTTAAATAATCACCAAACATTTGAGCCGTTGCTTTAAGCAACGGCTCAACTTTTATTTGACAGAAATTATTAGTTTAAATTTGTATCGGTTCTTTATGGCTGTGATAGTGCATTTACCCTTTTTGCGCGCTTTAACAACTCCCCTGCCGTTAACCCTTGCAATTTTTTTCGAGGATGATTTAAACGAAGTCTTTCCGGATCCTCCGTAGATTTTAAAAGTAAACTTCGCGCGTTTTTTGAGGCTTACGCTCTTGTACTGCCTGTATGGGATTACAACCGCTTTGCCTGAGTTTAGCTTGATGAATTTGGTGGCGGACTTGGTTTTCATCTTTGAATCGTAACGCGTGGTGTAAATCGCGCTGCCTTTGAGAGCGATTCCGTAAAAATGCTTTGACACAAACCCGGCGAGCTTATGAATACGCCTGAACTTTTTTGTTTTCAAATTATAAGCGTAAACCGAGCGTTTGGTATTGAAATAGATTTTGTTATCCTTGGCGCAGAGCTTGCAGAACGAATCCTCATACTCGTATTTTCCGGCGTAGTACCAGATGTCGTTTATTACCCTGAGAGTTTTTTTCTTGCCGTTTTTTCGGCGAATCAGCGCGGATTTGTACTTGCCGCCATAATTATTGTCAAGGTAATAATAGGCGTTATTGCAGACAATCACCTGAGACACAATCCGCTTTACAAACGAGGTGTTGTACTTTGAACTCGAGCAGGAGTATTCTTTTGAGAACGTTACGTCACTGCGAAAGCCCTTGTAGTTCTTGGAGCTTGAGTTAAGAAGTCCGCTGTCCGTACACAAGAAGAATTTATGACGGACATATCCGAGAACATCGGGACGAGGGTCGTCGGCGGTGACATCAACCTGATACCAGCTTTTCCCTATCCTTACGCAGTTCCAGCAGTGCCGGGTCGAGTCGTTGTTGATAATCTTACTGTCAACTCCGACCAGCGAGAGCAGGTAGCTGTATGCTCTGGCATAGCCCTCGCATATAGCCTTTTCCTTAACCAAGGCGCCGTATGCTGTGTACGCAAGCGCACCCGTGTCCTTGTAGGCGCAGCCAACGGCAATCCTGTCGTGCAGCACAAGAGCCTTTTGGAAGTTGCTCCACGAGGATTTTATCCCGCTTGTGTACTGCTTGACCGCCTTTTCGAACTTTTTTATCTTTGAGGGAATCGAGCTTAGTTTACACAGGTACGTCGGAGTTATGTACTCAACGATTCCGGTGCGGTTATCAAATTTATAATTTATAATCGACGCGTCAACATAGAACACGTCGGGATTGTCAAACACAGCCGACTTAAAGGCGTAGATTATATTATCGGTGGAAACCCCGAACTCGCCGATGTGGATCATTTTTTCTTTATTTCTGAGCGCTTTTGCGATGTAATCCTCGAATCCCGGGTAATACTCCTCTACCTTGGGTACGAATTTATGAATCTCGCCGGTTTTGGAAGCGGCAGTCGCGCCGCAAGGCAGCCAAAGCCCGAGAATCGTAATCAAACAAAGAAGCAGGCACAATGTTTTTCGCACATAATCACCTCTACTTTATTATACTGAAATATAAAAGTTTTTCAAGAAAAATATGAAAAACAGTTGACAGAGAGATTCTTTGGTGATATAATACCTATAAATCCAGTAGGAATTATATGTTTTATGGAGGCAATTATGTATTACTACAAGTGCAGAGTACGATGTTGAAGCTCTTTTAATCCGTACCAAAACTCATCCGTACCAAAACAATTTTAATACAGAAAGGCATTATTATGAAAGTATATAACAAAATCACTGACTTAATCGGAAACACACCTCTCCTCGAACTCAAAAACTACGAGGAAAACAATAACCTCGAAGCGAAGGTAATCGGCAAGCTTGAGTATTTTAATCCGGCAGGAAGCGTCAAGGACAGAATCGCAAGAGCGATGATTGATGAAGCTGAAAAGGCAGGAGCGCTCAAAACCGGCTCTGTAATTATTGAGCCGACAAGCGGAAACACAGGAATCGGACTTGCCGCTGTAGCCGCCTCACGCGGATACAGAATTATCCTCACAATGCCTGAGACGATGAGCGTTGAACGCCGCAACCTGCTTAGAGCCTACGGTGCGGAGCTCGTACTCACCGAGGGCGCAAAGGGTATGAAGGGCGCTATTGAAAAAGCTTCTCAGCTTGCTGAGGAAATTGAGAACAGCTTTATCCCCAGCCAGTTCACAAATGCCGCAAATCCTGCAACCCACTTCAACACAACAGGTCCCGAAATCTGGAACGACACAGACGGCAAGGTCGATATTTTTGTAGCCGGAGTCGGCACAGGAGGAACTCTTTCCGGAGTCGGCAAGTTCTTAAAGAGCAAGAACCCGAACGTCAAGGTTGTAGCTGTTGAGCCGGCAACCTCTCCCGTCTTATCCGAAGGAAAACCGGGTCCGCACAAGATTCAGGGCATCGGCGCCGGATTCGTACCCGATACACTCGACACCAATATTTACGATGAAATCATCACGGTTGAAAACGAGGAAGCCTTCAAAACCGGAAAGGCGCTCGCAAACGAAGAGGGACTGCTCGTCGGAATCTCCTCGGGAGCCGCGGTATTCGCCGCAACCGAGCTTGCAAAAAGACCCGAAAACAAGGGAAAGACTATCGTCGCTGTTCTCCCCGACACCGGCGAGAGATACCTCTCCACTCCGATGTTTCAATAAACGATAAAGAAAAAGCGTGCTTTGTGCACGCTTTTACTTTTGCAAATTATTTATATCACATAATCATTGGAGAAGCTCTCGTACCTGTGGTCGATGATGTCCTGCAGCGTAATCGAGTCGAGGTATTCGGTAACTACTTTCTTTAACCCTTGCCATACATAGAGCGTTGAGCAGTCAATCTCACGGTCACAGTCAACCCTGCCATCGTCGTCGATGCACGGAATCGGCGAGAGCGTCCCCTCGGTAAGCCGAAGTATCTCCCCCACTGTGCACTGATTGGGCTCAATCGCAAGGCGGTAACCGCCCTGAAATCCGCGGTTTGTACGCAGAATCCTTGTTTTATTTAGAATCGGAACAATCTGCTCCAGATATTTTTTAGATATTTTTTGACGCTCAGCAATATCTTTGAGAGCAACAAAGCCGTCGTTTTTGTGCTCCGCAAGGTCAACTAACATCCTGAGAGCGTATCTTCCTTTGGTTGAAATCCTCATAACGGTCATCCCCAATTAATATTATAAGAATATAATACCACAAAATCTATAGGTTTTCAAGATTTTTGTTGCAGAACCGCGAATTATTATGTATAATATATTATAGCTATTAACTCTGAAAGGAGCGGTAATATGAAAGACACAGACGCAAAAGTCAATATGATACTCGAAAGCTACGCGAAATACGACCTCACCAGCAGAATCGACGAGGACAATATCGTAAGCCGAGACGCGTTAATTCTCATTGTCAAGGAAATCCGCAAGCTGCTGTTTCCGGGATTTTTTGATAACAACAAGGTTCGCTGCGACTACATCAAATACCTGGTTGGCGAAAGGCTTGAATATATCGAATACAACCTTAAAAAGCAGGTTTGCCGCGCGCTGAGTAACGACGACAAGACAATAGACTCCGAAGCAAAAGCACAGGAGCTTGTCGGAAAATTCATTGAAACTATTCCGAAAATCCGCGACTACCTCAACACCGACATCCAGGCGGCGTACAACGGCGACCCTGCGGCTTACAGCACAGACGAGATCGTATTCTGCTACCCGGGAGTTTTTGCGATAACCGTGTACAGAATCGCCCACGAGCTGTGGGAGCTTGAAATCCCGATGATTCCGAGAATCATCTCCGAATACGCGCACAACCTTACCGGCATAGACATCCACCCCGGAGCCACAATCGGCAAATACTTTTTTATTGACCACGGCACAGGTATTGTTATCGGCGAGACAACCATAATCGGCGACAACGTAAAGATTTACCAGGGCGTAACGCTGGGCGGACTTTCCACAAGAAAGGGTCAGCAGCTCAAGGGCATAAAGCGTCACCCGACTATCGGCGACAACGTCACAATCTACTCCAACACCAGTATTCTCGGCGGCGAGACCGTAATCGGCAATAACGTTGTAATCGGCGGTAACGCGTTTATCGTCAACTCAGTAGCCGAAGGAATGAAGGTGAACATCCGCAACCCCGAGCTTGAATACAGCGTTGACAGACGCTACGAGGACGGGTTCTGGGATTTCAATATTTAGCATAACAAAAGCAGCCATTGTTGATGGCTGCTTTATTTTTCGTTAACCAGCTTACCGCAGATGTGCTCGATTTTCAGTGCTATAAGCTGTGTTGCCTTTGCGTGTTTTTTGATTTCATCGTCGATGTATTCTTCATCAGACGTAAACTTATAGCTTAGCTTTCGGCTGATGTCCAGCGTTTTTTCAAAGTCGTCAACCAGGCTGATTCTGCCGAAAACAATCACGCTTTTGATGTTCAGCGCCCAGTCGTTGTCTTTTTTGAATCCGCTGTCATACACGCAAAACGACGCCTTGGCACAGCTTTTTATCGCGTCAATTTTGTGTCCCTTTTTTCCGCTGTGAAAATAGATTGTGTTATCATCTTCGCAGTAATAATGGTTAATCGGGACTCCGTAGGGATAGCCTTCATCGCCCAAAAGCGAGAGCACTCCCCTCTTTTCATTTCGTAAAATTTCAGCACATTCCAAGGCAGGAAGCTGCTGCTTAAATCTCAACATTTTTCTGAACATTTTAAAACTCCAAAATAAAATGCAGGGTCGGCTCAAACAAATGAGCCGACCTTTCTGTTAATGTCTTGGTTTATATCTTCTGCCGGATGACTGTCTTTGCTTTGGAACGTAAACCTCATCCGTATCAAACTTGCTTCGTTTGTTTACCTGACGTCTGCTTTCGGCTCTCGGAGCAGTTCTCTGAGGAGGCTGCTGGTATCTTCCGCCGCGCGGATTACCCTGACGCGGAGGAGCCGGACGGTGATGGTCGTCATCGTCGTTTCTGCCGCGTGAACCGGAACCGTATGCCTTGTTCCTCTTTCTCCTGCGAACCGCAAATACAATCAACAGAATGATTATAATTGCCGCTACAACCTCGAGTCCGATACCGACGTACAGCATCCAGATTCCGTTATCACCGGAGGCTGTATTGTTTTTAATCCAGTTAAAGTCGTCGGCGGAGTTGTCGCTCTTGTTGTTTGTAGCATTTTTGAGCTGAGCAGTGATGCTCTTCCAGTCTTTGTTCTTTAAAGTATCCCCGTTGTCAACCTTCTCCTTTGCGTCATACACAGCCGCGGTAGCAGCCTTTGTAGAAGCTACGGACTTAGAACGGCTGATGTAGCCGTTGCTGCTTGCGGTTGAGCTCGAGTAAGTAACGTACGACTTGCTCGGAGTGCTCGAAGACGACTTCCATGTCCATTTGCTTGAGGAACTGGAATAGCTTGTAGTAGACTTGGAATATGTTGATTTTGAAGTATATGTTGACTTTGAAGTTGATTTTGAGGGAGTCTTTGACGGAGTAACCTCGGACTTTTTCGGTTCCGGAGCCTTAGTCTCGGGAGCCTTAGTCTCTATTTCCGGAGCCTTAGTCTCAATCGGAGCGGCAGTCGGGGTTACATCTCCCTCTCCTTCTTCATCGGCAAAAGCCTTAACCGTAAAGAGTGAGAGTAAAAATACAAACACTAACGTCAGACATATCAAACGGAATTTTCTATTCATCCGATACACTTCCTTCCGTAGGGTTGTATATTATTCTGCGCTGCTGCCGTCGTCAGACGATTCATCGTCCGAAGCGTCTGCCGCTGTTGTTTCCTCTGCCTTAACAAAGAACATACCCGGGTCATAGCTGTTGATTACGCCCTCGTTTACTGAGAGAGAGCTTGACTTTTTGAGCTCGTCGGCTGTCTTTTCGAGTAAGTCTGTGAGGTCGTCCTTCTTCATATTGGAGAGGGCTGTTGAGTGGTTGTTCTCATCAGCAACATAGTTGTTTACGAACTTGTCGGTCAACTCATTCTTTACAACAACGTAAGCTATCGGGCTGTCGCCGTCAGCGCCTACTGTAACAACCTTTGCTTCGCCGTTCTTCATCTTCTGGAGAGCGTTGTAAACGTCCTCGTTGTCGGACTTGATGTTATCCGCTGTATCAGCCTGATCCTGCTTAACATCGGAATCGGAAACGCCGTAATCCTTCTTTGCGGCTTCGAGCACGTCGGAGAACTTCTTGGAGCCGTTCGAGATAGCCTTAGCGTAGTCCTCTAGCTCACCAGTTACCTTCTTAGTCTTTTTAGCGTCGAACTTGGTTGAGGTTGAGTTGTTGTCGGCGTCTGTAGAAGATGTGTAAAGGTGAACAGGAATGTAGCTGTAGCCTGTGTATTCTTTCTTAATATAAGAAGCAAGCTCGCTGTCCTTTACTTCCTCGAGTCCGCCCTTGTCGTAGAGCTTCTTGAAGAGAGCAGTCTGCTTAACGTTAGCCTCATAAACCGAGAGGTTGAAGCTTTCGAACGAGATACCGAACTTCTGGAGCTCGTCCTTCTGGGGCTGGAAGTAACCGTATGAAGCGTAAGGACCCATATCCCATGTGTTCTGGGCAGTTTCCTTGGCTGAGGTCATAGCAGCCTCGTCCCATGTAGCGCCGTCCTTGGCGCAAAGGTAATCAAGAGCTACAAGGTTCATTGAAATCTTGTCGGCCTCTTTTTTGATCCAATCCTTGGCTACTGCCTTTTTATTATCGTCATCGGTGATTTCAATATCCATAAACGGCTCGTTGTCCTTATATTTGTCGGACTTCTCAGCGTAGGTCTTGGCTGAGTTGTAAGCCTGATAAAGCGAATAAATGTAAACACCTATATCATACTGCTTATCAAGAGTTTTGTCGCTGTACTTGTAGCTCCACTCTTTGTTGAGGCTCATCGGCATACAGCCTGCGGCTGAAACGATGAGAACAGCCGCGAGCAAAGCGGCTAAAACTTTCTGAAATGGTTTCATAATCTTTACCGTCCTATCCTATTAATAGTGCACAAAAGTGCTATCTTAAAAATTATACACGAAAACAGACTAAAAGTAAATGATTTATAACAAAATTGTAAATATAAAATGTAGAAATAATTTGATTTTTTGCCAAAAAAGTTGCCGGTTAATAGAAAATACCCTTTAAAACATCTATTACAGGCATATTTTTCGGGAATCTCACGGCGATGTAGGGCTTGTTGCCTGCATTAAGCAAAGCCTGGCCGCGGAGTTTTTTGAGCATTTCGCCGCAGGCATCGCTCTTTATGCTCTTGATATAAAGCAGAATCGAGGTCTCGCTCTGGCGGATTTCATAAATGCCGAGTGAATACGCAATGTTACGTATCAGCGCAATGTCAATCAATCCGAGCACCGCGTCCGGAATTTCGCCGAATCGGTCGCGCAGCTCGTCCTTGACGTCATCGCAGTCGTTCATATTGCGGATGTCGGCAATTCTGCGGTAGATGTCGATACGCTGCTGAAGGTTGTAGATGTAATTCTCCGGAATGTGCGCTTCGATGTTCACGTCGATAAGGCACTCAATTTCCGCGGAGGTATTCTCCTCGCCCTTCTCCTCACTGACAGCCTCAGCAAGAAGCTTTAAGTACATATCATAACCGACGTTCTCCATATGACCGTGCTGCTGAGCTCCGAGAATATTGCCGGCTCCGCGAAGCTCCAGGTCACGCATAGCAATCTTGAAACCCGAGCCAAACTCGGTAAACTCCCTAATCGCGTTGAGCCTTTTGGTTGAGACCTCTGTGAGCACCTTGCGTGGCGGATAAGTAAAGTACGCGTATGCCCTGCGGCTTGAACGCCCTACCCTGCCGCGGATTTGGTGAAGCTGAGAGAGTCCCATTCTGTCCGCATTCTCAATGATAAGGGTGTTAGCGTTTGGCAGGTCGATTCCTGTCTCAATAATCGTAGTGCAGACCAGCACATTGATGTTCTGCTCGAGCATATCGCGCCAAATATCGGAGAGTGTTTTCTCGTCCATTTTACCGTGAGCAACGGCGATTTTAGCTTCCGGTATAGCTTCTCTGATTGCGGCTGACTTGGCTTCTATCGTATCGGTGCGGTTGTAGAGATAAAACACCTGTCCGCCCCTGCGCAGCTCTCGCCTGATAGCTTCGTTAATTACGGCATTGTCGTGCTCGAGCACGTATGTCTGAACCGGGTGTCTGTCCTGCGGAGCTTCCTCGAGCACAGACATATCCCTGATACCGCTCATAGCCATATTCAATGTTCGCGGAATCGGAGTCGCCGAAAGGGTCAGAACGTCTACGTTCTTTCTCAGCTCCTTGAAGCGTTCCTTTTGCTTGACGCCGAACCGCTGCTCTTCATCAATAATCGCAAGTCCCAGGTCACGGAACACAACGTCGTTTTGAACCAATCGGTGAGTTCCGACGATAAAGTCAATCTCTCCCCTTTTGAGTTTTTCGATAATCTGTTTTTGCTGCTTTGGAGTTCTGAATCGCGAGAGCAGCTCAATATTGACCGGATAACCCTCAAAACGCCTGAGAATGGTCTGGTAATGCTGCCACGCGAGAATCGTAGTCGGGCACAAAAGCGCGCATTGCTTTGAGTCGCTGACGCAGCGAAACGCCGCTCGGAGCGCAACCTCGGTTTTGCCGAAGCCTACGTCGCCGCACAAAAGCCTGTCCATAGGCTGTATACGGGTCATATCGTTCTTGATTTCCTCGGCGCAGCGCAGCTGGTCGGGAGTTTCCTCGTACTCAAATTTGAGTTCAAAATCCCTCTGCCACGAGCTGTCGCCGGTAAAGGCAAAGCCCTTCGCCTGCATACGCTGCGAGTAAAGGCTTATGAGCTCCTTGGCTATATCTTTTACCGAGCTCTTGACTCGAGACTTGGTCTTTTGCCACTCGGTGCCGCCAAGGCGGTTGAGCTTGACCCGGCTGTCCTCCTTAGGACCTATGTACTTTGCCACAAGGTCGAGCTGAGTTACCGGAACGTAGAGCACATCGCCCTTGGCGTACTCGATACGGATGTAATCCTTGGTTATGCCGTGGATATTCATTTTTTGAATTCCGCCGAAGATACCGATACCGTGCGTACTGTGAACGACGTAATCACCCTTCACTAGCTCCGAGAGGCTGTAGATTTCCTGACCATTACGATTCTTGGCGGTTCTTCTTCTGCGAGAGGATTTATAATTCTGCGATAGTCCCTGGCTTATCAGGGCAAATTTTGAGCCGGTAAACTCAAAGCCCGAGGACAACGCGCCGGGCATAACAAAGAGCCCGTTGTCCGGCAGAGACTCGGCGTCATCTATATACTGAACGGGATAGTTTTCGTTGAGGAGGTTATCGTAGAGGTTCTTCGCCGATTTTTCCGTTCCGGCAAGAATCACAAGGCTAAAGCCCAGATTTCTGTAATCTTCGATGTCCTCGCTGATGTATTTAATTGAGCCGTTCCAGAGTCCGAGCTGTTTTGCCGAGAACGACACCAGCTCGCTGAGCGGAATATCATAACCGGAGCTTGCGAAGGCGTCCATACAAAGCAGCGGATAACGTCTTAATATTTCCATAGAAGAATTAAAATCTACAGAATAAGTCTCAAAGCCCCTGCAAAGGGTTCCGTCCTTAAAATACTCAGCCAAATTCTCCTGAAACTGGAACTCGTAAGCCCTCGCCCTTTCCCTGACGTTGTTGTACTCGGAAACAAAAACAAGACTGTCCCTGCCGAGGTAGTCGAGCATAGTCGCAGGCTTGTCGTACACCTCGCCGATGAATTTATCAATCGACGAGATTGATAGCCCGTCGCGAATCCTCGCGGCTTCACGCAGCAGGATTTCCTTTGCTTCAAGCTGGTTTTCGTCAGTAAGGCGCAGAGCCTTTTTTTGAATTTTATCGTAGAGCTTATCCTTATCCTCGATGATAATTTCAGCCGAAGGAGTGAGAATAATCTCGTCAGCTTTTTCAATTCGCCGCTGCGTTTCAATATCAAAGTAGTTGAGGCCTGTGATTTCATCTCCCCAGAACTCGGCGCGAACCGGGTTTGGACTGTCGGGCATAAAAAAGTCGAGGATGCCTCCACGCAGTGAAAACTGACCCATACCGTCAACCTGGTCAAAACGCTGATACCCGAGCAGAGTAAGCGCTTTAACGCAGCTTTCGGTGCTGATTTCAACACCTGACTTCAGGTGAAGCACAGAGCTTTTCAGCACCTCGGGCGGAACGGTAAACTGACTCGCGGCGTCAAGGCATGCGACAACCACATCATACTCTCCCCTGAGCATTTTGTAGAGGACGTTGAGCCTTTGGTGCTCATACTCGCGCGACTTACCGTTTACCTCGCGAAAGATAAAATCCCTCGAAGGATAAAAAACCGCCCTCAGCCCCATCGAACACAAGTCGTTGGTGATAGTCTGCGCCTTTTGCTCGTCAGGCGCGACGCAAAAGGCTGAGACTCCGCGCGAATGACACAGCGAATAAATCAAAGCCGACTTGTGAATCTCGGACAATCCGGTCGCGCAGACAGCCGAGCCCGGCTTCAGAGCCTTTTGAATTTTTTGAAACGCGCTTTCGCGCTGTAAAATATCTGCTATAAATTTCATATCAGTTATAGTTGTTCATAGCCTGCTGGATTTTTCCGTCAACAATCAGGCTCACAGCGTCATAAGTGTTTTCGGCAATTGTCTCCAGCAGCTTAAACTCGTCCTTTGTAAACTTAGAGAGCACCCACGCCGCAAGGTCGTAATTCGGGTTGGGCTTGGAGCCGATACCTATTTTCACTCTGGGAAAACGGTCGCTGCCGCTGAGGTAGATAATGTTTTTCATACCATTCTGACCGCCGTCGCTTCCCTTTTGACGAATACGCATTTTGCCGACGTCGAGGTTGATGTCGTCAAGTAATACTACAACATTTTCGGCGGGAATTTTGTAGAAATTCATCGCTTCGACAACCGCCTGACCGCTGTTGTTCATATAGGTAGAGGGCTTCATAAGAAGTACCCTGTGCGAGCCGAGCCTTGCTTCGCCGACAGTTGACTTGAACTTGACGCGGTTCACTCTGACGCCGCACTTATCGGCAATGTAATCAAGCATAATAAAGCCTGCGTTGTGGCGCGTGTTTTCGTACTTTCGGTCGGGATTGCCGAGTCCCACAACCAGATATTCGATTGAATTGTTAGAGAAAGTTTTCTTACCAAACATATAATCACCTGCACAAACGACTATTAGGGCTGTTCCAAACGAAACAGCCCTTAATATGTATAAAATTATTATTATCAGTCGAACGCAGCTGTAAAGGAGTTATCGTTGTAAATACGAGCGATAGCCTCGGCAAATACAGGAGCGGTGTGAAGAACAGTGAACTTGTCAAGCTTCTTCTCCTCTGTGAGAGGAACTGTGTCGAGAAGAACGAGCTCCTTGATAACGGAGTTCTTAATTCTCTCGATTGCGGGGCCGGAAAGCACCGCGTGAGTAGCGCAGGCGTAAACCTCGGTAGCTCCGCCCTTTTCAACAATCGCCTTGGCGCCGTTGCAAAGTGTGCCGGCTGTGTCAATCATATCGTCAAGGATGATAACCTTCTTGCCCTTAACGTCGCCGATAATGTTCATTACCTCGGAAACATTAGCCTTTGGACGGCGTTTGTCGATGATAGCGAGAGCAGTGCCGATACGGCTTGCAAAGTTTCTGGCTCTTGTTACCGAACCGAGGTCGGGAGATACTACAACATAATCGTCGGGATTGTCGCCGACAACCTTCTTCATATGCTCCGCAAGAATACCCGAGCCCTTGAGGTGGTCAACCGGGATGTTGAAGAAGCCCTGAATCTGGTTAGCGTGGAGATCCATTGTGAGGAGTCTGTCAGCGCCTGCGGCGGTGATGAGGTCAGCGCACAGCTTTGATGAAATCGGATCACGAGGACGAGCTTTTCTGTCCTGACGAGCGTAGCCGAAGTACGGCATAACCGCTGTGATACGCGCGGCAGAAGCTCGCTTCATAGCGTCAATCATAATGAGCATTTCCATTAGATTGTCGTTAACCGGAGTGCAGGTTGACTGGACGATAAAGCACTCGGAGCCGCGGACGGACTCGTCAATTGAAACAGCAATCTCACCGTCGGAGAATTTCTTGCAGACAGACTTGCCGAGCGGCAGTCCGAGCTGGTTTGCAATCTCCTTAGCTACAGACAGGTTAGAGTTACCCGCGAAGATTTTGATGTCTTTTCCGTGAAAATTCATTTTGTTCTCTCCCTTATTTTAAATGAGAATCAAGGTTTTGCCTCAATCCCTTAAAATTAATTGCTTAACATTTATACCCTTTTTCCACTGCGATGTTCTCGAGCTCCCTGAGCTGTTCGCGATCGTTGGCTCCGAGGACAGTGTCAGAGCTTTTTGCTGTGAATGCTCCGATTTTATTATTTTTCTCTAAAAGAAGTTTTAGCGCGTCGGGAAGGTAATACTCCTTCGCGTTGTTGTCGGATTTAATTTCGTCAAGCACCGAGAGGAGCTTTTCGGTATCAAACCAGAATCCGCCTGAGTTAACCTCGTTTATAGCGGCGGTTTTCTCGTCGGCGTCCTTCTGCTCAACAATCGCCTCAACCTCACCCTTATCGTTACGAACGATCCTGCCGTAGCCGGTCGGGTCGTCCACCTTGGCTGAGATAACGGTCGCGGCGTTGTTCTCGCTTACGTGATAGCTGTAGGAATCACCGATTGTGTCGCTGTCCATAAAAGGCGCGTCGCCGTTAAGGATAACAACGCTTCCTCCGGCTTTTGTGAGGAAGTCCTTCGCCTGCATTACGGCGTGACCTGTTCCGAGCCTTTCAGCCTGAAAAACAGTCTCAACCGGAAACTCGAGAGTTTGTACAAACTCGTCGATGTATTCCTTGCCAAAGCCCTTGACAACGCAGATATTTTCGATACCTGCTTTCCTGACCGAGCGGAGCACCCACTCGAGCATCGGCTTGCTAAGCACCTCGGCGAGCGGTTTAGGCTTGTTCATTTTCATTCGCTTACCCTCGCCGCCGGCGAGAATCACAGCGCATTTGCTCATAATTACCACTTACTCCCGTGAAATTTATTCAATCATTTTCACCTATAAAGAGTGAATATACACTTTAATTATCGCACAGTTTGATAATTTTTCAAGACAAAAATGTAAATTTTTTTTATTTTATTTGTTTTATACATAATATTTGGAAAATTTAATCAACATTTATTGCAAATTTTTTCAAAAACTTATTTATTTTTTTCCTTTTCTTTGTTATAATTTATCTAAGACTATAATGGTCAGTACGGGCAGTAATGTCCGTACCAAAATTACTTATTTTTAGGAGGTAATTCCAATGGCAAACAAATGGGTTTATTTGTTTACTGAAGGCGACGCTAACATGCGTGAACTTCTCGGCGGAAAAGGCGCAAACCTTGCTGAGATGACAAAACTCGGTCTCCCTGTTCCTCAGGGCTTCACAATCTCTACTGAGGCTTGTACACAGTACTATGAGGACGGCAGACAGATCAACGACGAGATTATGGGTCAGATTATGGACCATATCGAGAAGATGGAAGAAATCACCGGCAAAAAGTTCGGCGATAAGACAAATCCGCTCCTCGTTTCAGTTCGTTCAGGTGCTCGCGCTTCAATGCCCGGTATGATGGACACAATCCTCAACCTCGGTCTTAACGAGGACGTTGTTGAGTATATGGCAGAGGCTTCCGGCAACGCTCGCTGGGCTTACGACTGCTACAGAAGATTTATCCAGATGTTCTCCGACGTTGTTATGGAAGTCGGCAAGAAATACTTCGAGGAACTCATCGACAAGATGAAGGCTGAGAAGGGTGTTACTCAGGACGTTGACCTTACTGCTGAGGATCTCAAAGAGCTCGCAGAGCAGTTCAAGGCTGAGTACAAGGACAAGATCGGCGAGGACTTCCCGACTGATCCTAAGGTACAGCTCATCGAGGCTGTAAAAGCTGTATTCCGTTCATGGGATAACCCGCGCGCTAACGTTTATCGTCGTGATAACGATATTCCTTACTCATGGGGTACTGCTGTAAACGTACAGATGATGGCATTCGGTAACATGGGCGACGACTGCGGTACAGGCGTTGCGTTCACCCGTGACCCTGCTACAGGCGCAAAGGGCCTCTTTGGTGAGTTCCTTACAAACGCGCAGGGCGAGGACGTTGTTGCCGGTGTACGTACACCAATGCACATCAGCGAGATGGAAGAGAAATTCCCTGAGGCGTTCGCTCAGTTCACAGAGGTTTGCAAGACACTTGAGAACCACTACAGAGATATGCAGGATATGGAGTTCACAGTAGAGCATGGTAAGCTCTTTATGCTCCAGACACGTAACGGTAAAAGAACAGCTCAGGCTGCTCTCAAGATTGCTTGTGACCTCGTTGACGAGGGTATGAGAACAGAGGAAGAGGCTGTCGCTATGATCGATCCTCGTAACCTCGATACTCTCCTCCACCCACAGTTCGACGCTGCTGCAATCAAGAACGCTACACCAATCGGCAAGGCTCTCGGAGCTGCTCCGGGCGCTGCTTGCGGTAAAATCGTATTCACAGCTGACGACGCTAAGGAGTGGGCTGACAGAGGCGAGAAGGTTGTTCTGGTTCGTCTTGAGACTTCACCTGAGGACATCGAGGGTATGAAGGCTGCTCAGGGTATCCTTACAGTTCGCGGCGGTATGACTTCTCACGCAGCCGTTGTTGCTCGTGGTATGGGTTCATGCTGCGTATCCGGTTGCTCCGCTATCGTTATGGACGAGGACAACAAGGTATTCACACTCGGCGGCAAAGAGTACCACGAGGGTGACGTAATCTCCTTCGACGGTTCTACAGGTAACATCTACGACGGCGCTATCCCGACTGTTGACGCTAAGATTGCCGGCGAGTTCGGCAGAATTATGGCTTGGGCTGACAAGTACAGAAAGCTCAAGGTTAGAACTAACGCTGATACTCCTGCTGACGCTAAGAAGGCAAGAGAGCTCGGCGCTGAGGGTATCGGTCTTTGCCGTACAGAGCATATGTTCTTCGAGG
>CADBTV010000062.1 GCA_902797655.1 uncultured Ruminococcus sp. | reverse complement strand
TTGTATTGCCCGCTCAGTTGCACGCTGCGCGCGCACGAGCGATGGCTATACGAAAGCGGACGCGCTGATTGCGCGCGCTTTCTTGTGATATTATCTTTCGTTGAGATTTTTGTATTCTCTGTGCTCAGAGATGCTCATATATGCCGGACGAATAATCTTGTTTCCGTTGATGAGCTCCTCAATTCTGTGAGCGCTCCAACCGGCGATACGCGCAACCGCAAAGAGCGGAGTGTAGAGCTCGGTCGGAAGGTTGAGCATATTGTAAATAAATCCGCTGTAGAAGTCAACATTAGCTGAAACGCCCTTGTAGATGTGCTTCTTTTTACCGATAACCTGCGGAGCGAGCTGCTCGACTCTCTCGTAAAGGGCGTACTCGTCGTTGAGACCCTTGGCGTTGGCAAGCTTGCCTGTAAACTCCTTGAGGATTCGCGCACGAGGGTCGGAGATTGTGTAAACCGCGTGGCCCATACCATAAATAAGACCGCTGCGGTCAAAGGCGTTTTTGTCAAGAAGGTCGGTGAGGTATTTTTCTATCTGCTCGTCGTCCGTCCAATCCTTGACGTTGATTTTCATATCCTCAAACATCTTGCTTACGCGCACGTTTGCGCCGCCGTGCTTAGGTCCTTTGAGCGAACCGAGAGCCGCGGAAATCGCCGAGTAAGTATCTGTACCCGATGAGGTGACAACGTGGGTAGTAAAGGACGAGTTGTTACCGCCGCCGTGCTCAGCGTGAAGCACGAGAGCCATATCGAGCACCTTTGCTTCAAGCTCGGTGTACTTTTGGTCAGGACGCAGGAGCTCAAGAATAACCTCGGCTGTGCTCTTTGTCGGGTCAGGCACGTGGATGTAAAGGCTGTTGTTGCGCAGATAGTGGTTGTATGCCTGATAACCGTACACAGACAACAGCGGAAATACCGAGATAAGCTGCAGCGACTGACGCAGTACGTTTTCGATTGAGGTATCGTTCGGATTTGAATCGTAGCAATAAAGAGTCAGAACCGAGCGCGCGAGGGTGTTCATCATATCAGCCGAAGGAGCTTTCATAATTACATCACGGACGAAGTTGGTCGGCAGGGTTCTGTAGGAGCCGAGGAGGTTTTTGAAATCCGACAGTCCCTTTGGACTCGGAAGCTCGCCGAACAAGAGCAGATACACAACTTCCTCAAAGCCGAAGCGACCTTCAGACGCAAAGCCCCTGACGATGTCCTCGATATTATATCCGCGGTAATAGAGCTGACCATCCGCCGGGACAGTCTTGCCGTCTACAACCTTGTTCTGAACAATCTCGGAAATATTAGTGAGACCTGTACGAACGCCTTTTCCGTCGATGTCGCGAAGTCCGCGCTTGACGTCAAACTTGGCGTATAGGTCCTTGTCAATTACAGAATTGTGAAGAAGTTTATCTGACAGCTTATTTATTCTTTTGTTAGTATCATATCTGGCTAAATCTCTTGGCATATCAAACCACTTCCTTTGTTAATGAATTAAACGGAAAGGGGCGGTTGTGCACCACCCCTTATAAAATGTAAAATTTTTGCAAGTTCGGATACTATATACCTTATTAGAAATATATTATAACACAATTTAACTTAAAAGGCAAATTTATTTGAGATAAGTACCTGTGTCGCCGATTTTACCGGAGAGATCCTTGACGTAAACTCTCATATTGCCTTTGCCCGGAGCGGATACCGAAAGGCTGCCGTTGGAGACGGTTTTCTTGTCGCCGGTTACGGCGTCGGTGTAGGTGCCGTTAGGAATACCTGAGAAGGTCGCGCCGTTGGTAATCGCAACGCAGGCTACGGAATCCTTACTGCCGGATGTATAACGACGGATAAAACACATATCTCCTACGGAGTTATACTGACCCTTTTGCAGCGCGGGAACAGCGCGGCGAATCATATTGAGCTTTCTGACGTGCTGCGCGAGCGGCTTGCTGAGAGTAGTTTGAACCGCGCCGGAGGCTGTGTACTTTCCGAAGTCGGTAGCCGATACGCTGCCGGTGATGTTGTCGCCGTAGTAGGCGCGTCCGGTTTTTGAGAGCGGAGCGTTAGGTCCGACGTCAATCGGCATACCCTTCTGGAACTCAATCTCGGAGCCGTAGTAGAGGCACGGGATTCCGCGGAAGGTAAAGAGCAGGTTCATATTCTCCGCCCAAGCCTGGGTACCGCCGGTGTAGCGCATTGTCTGGCATTCGTCGGGACCGTAGTCGTGGGAGTCTACGTAGGTTACGTTGTAGGTAGAATCATTAAAATATTTATCCTCGCCGAGAGCGGTGCCGTAAGCTCCGCCGGCAGAGTTGAAGCTCCAGTGCATCTGGAAGTCGATAACGTCGAGTCCGGAGTGCTTTGAGTGGTCGGGAGTGTGGTAGGCGTTTCCTGAGCCGAGGGTCGCGTTATTGCTGGTCGGCTGTTTGCCGGTGTTCATATTGGCTGTGTAGTGCGACTCGGTGAGCCCTTCGTTGGTCTTTGCGTTATTAGTCCATTTGTTTAGCCATGTCGCGTCATCCGCCCATGTGTAGAACGCGCAGGAAATCGGAGGAGCGTCACGATACCATACGTCGTGACCCTTGGTACAAACCTCGCCGAACATAAAGAAGTTGCTGCCGCCGGTTTTTTTGAGTCCTGGAAGTATAGCCGCGTTGAGCGAGAGTCGGGAAATGTGCTTTACTGTATCTACACGGAAGCCGTCAACTCCCATTTTGATATAGTTGTTGTAGCAGTCGGTGAGATATTTGGTAACCTTTGGGTTCTCGGTGTTGAGGTCGAAGCAGTCGTCGGCGATAGTCTTGCGCTGAGCCTCGAAGTTATCCCAGTCACCGCCGCCGCAGAAGCCGTTGTGGTGGTAGATATTGTCAGGGTCGCCGTTGCCGTTCATTACAACCTGGTTACGCTCAGAGTAGATGTTGCTGTTGCGCTGGAGAAGATTACGCTCGCCCCAGTTACAGGTGTGATTGAACACAACATCCTGGATAATCTTGATGCCCTTGGCGTGAGCCGCGTCGATTAAGTCCTGGTACGTCGCGCCGCTTGACTCATAACGGGAGTCAACCTTGCTGAAGTCGTAGGCGTGATAGCCGTGGTAATCGTAGCCGGATCTGTTCTCAACAACAGGGGTAATCCAGATTGCCGAAAAGCCGAGAGCCTTGATGTAATCGAGCTTCTCGATAAGGCCCTTGAAGTCGCCGTGCCACGAAGGATCTGAGGACGGGTTGTTGGCTTTTTCATCCTCGGAGGTACGAGTATTGTTCTTTGGGTCGCCGTCATAAAAACGGGTTGTAATTACAAAATAGATGCTGTCCTCACGCATATCGGAGCGTTCCCATGCGCCTTGCTCGTCGGGGTTCTTTGCAGTCCAGCGGTTGTTTTTGTACCACCACTCTCCCGTCTCACGGGTGAGCTCCTCGGACTGGACGCCGTTGGTGATGAACAACATATTAATCTTCGTTACACTTGAGAAGGTGTACTTGAACCATTTGTTACCCTCCGAGGTCATTTTTGGACCCGGGTAACTCGTTTCCATATTAGTCGGGAGACTGTTCCAGTAATAGATTGTCGGGGTACCGCTTTCACAATAGTAATGCACAGTGATACCGCCGGCGGAGGTCTTTTGCTTGCTGACCTCTGCCGCGGAAACGGAAGTGCTTACCAAAGCGGCGCCGACGACAACTGCCATAACCAAAAGTACGGCAATAATCATTTTTGCGCGTTTCATTTCAATCCTCCTAAATCGTTTAAGCTTCTAAATCAAAATTTACTCATAATAATTATATTACAAAACCCCTTTTGCTATTTTCGATTATAGAATTAAAAACATATACGGAGTATAGAAACTTATCCCGGATTTTTGTACACTATGATAAGGCGATTAAGCTAATCAAACAATTCGATAATTGCGCGCAGCAGTTTATTTAGTTATATAGACTGCAAAAAGGACAGCCAGAAGGCTGTCCTTTCAGTATTTTATTTCAGGTATGTGCCGGTGTCTCCGATTTTTCCGGGGAGATCCTTAACATAAACTCTCATATTACCCTTTCCTGGAGCAGAAACAGAGAGCGAACCGCCGGAAACAGTTTTCTTGTCGCCGGTAACGGCGTCGGTGTAGGTTCCGTTCGGGAGTCCGGAGAAGGTCGCGCCGTTGGTAATAGCTACGCAGGCTACGGAATCCTTGCCGCCGGATGTGTAGCGGCGGATAAAACACATATCTCCGCAGGTCTTGTACTGTCCCTTTTGGAGCGCAGGCACAGCGCGACGAATCATATTAAGCTTGCGTATGTGCTGAGCAAGCGGATAGTTGAGAGTGGACTGAACCTTGCCGCTTGCGGTGTATTTACCGAAGTCGGAGGCTGTCACAGAACCCTCGAGATAGTCGCCGAAGTAGGCGCGTCCTGTCGTTGAGAGAGGAGCGTTAGGGCCGACGTCGATAACAGCACCCTTCATAAACTCGGTCTCTGAGCCGTAGTAAATGCAAGGCATTCCACGCCATGTAAAGATGAGGTTGAGGTTCTCTGCCCAAGCCTGAGTACCGCCGTTGTAGCGGTTCTTCTCGTCTGTATCCTCGGGGCCGTAGTCGTGGGAATCAACGTAGGTCACGTTCCACGTAGCGTCGTTCATATACTGATCCTCGGCGAGACCCGCGCCCCAAGCCTGGCTTGCGTAACCAAAGTTACGGTGCATCGAGAAGTCGATAACGCCGGTACCGTTCCACTTGCTGTAGTCGGGGTTGTGGTAGCTTGTTCCGCTGAGGAAAGCATTCTGAGATGTAGGCGCTCCGGAGGAGTTTGAGTGAGCTCTGTAGTGCTTGAGCGCGTTATCAAGGTTCTTGCTCCAGTCGGAGGTATTCCATGACCAGTTATTCTGCCATGCACTCTCGGTTTCTTTCCATGTAAAGAACGGAGGTGAGCTGGATGGAATATTGTGGTTCCATACCTCACGTACACGTGAGCAAACCTCGCCGAAGATGAAGAAGTTCTTAGTCTTCATAAATGACGGGAAGTACGCGCTGTTGAGAGTCCAGCGGTTGATGTGCTTTTCGGTATCGAGACGGAAGCAGTCAACGCCCATATCGAGATACTGGAGGTATGCGTTTGTAATATACTTTGCAACCTCAGGGTTCTCGGTGTTGATGTCTACACAGTCGCCTGCCATTGAGCCTGTCTGCTCGATTTCGGACTCATATCCCATACCGGTCTCGCGGTGGTAGTGCTCCTTGAGGTCACCGTACTTAGAGCCGTGGTGAGCCTTCATTGTGTCGAGGCGAGCCTGGAACTGGTCGCCAGGCTGGAGCTTGTCGTAGTTGGGATAGCCCTTCGCAAGATTTGAGTTCGGGATAACCTGCATACAATCGCTGGTTCCGAGGTCGGAAATCTTGCTGTATTTCTTGGTGAACATCGGCTCGAGGAATGCCTCGCCGAAGTTGCCGGAGTGGTTCCATACAACATCCTGAATAATCTTGATGCCCTTTTCGTGAGCTGCGTCAATTAAATCCTGGAAGGTGGCTCCGCTTGATTCATAACGCGCATCAACCTTTGTGAAGTCCATAGCATGGTAGCCGTGGTAGTCATAACCGGAAGCGTTCTCTACAACAGGAGTGAGCCAGATTGCGGAGAAGCCGAGCGCCTTGATGTAGTCGAGCTTCTGGATAAGTCCCTTGAAGTCGCCGCGCCAAGCCGGGTCGGAATCCGGGTTGCCTGCCTGCTTATCATCCCAGCAGTGAACGTTGTTGTTCTTGTCGCCGTCGTAGAAACGGGTTGTCATTACAAAATAGATACTGTCCTCACGCATATCTCCTCTTTCCCAAGAGCCTGCCTGACTCGGGTCCTTGGAGGTCCAACGGTTGTTTTTGTACCACCATTCGCCCGTTTCACGGGTGAGCTCGGCGGACTGGACTCCGTTGGTTACAAAGATCATATTAATCTTTGTAACATTAGTGAAGGTATACTTGAACCATTTGTTACCCTCCGAGGTCATCTTTGGACCCGGGTAACTTGTCTCCATATTGGTCGGGAGACTGTTCCAGTAATATACTGTCGGAGTGCCGCTTTCGCAATAGTAATGAACAGTAATTCCGGCTGCCGAGGTCTGTTTTTTACCGGTCTCAGCCGCGGAAGCGGAGCCGCCGGCGATAAAGGCGCTCACAACAACTGCCATCACCAAAAGCGCAGCGATAAGCTTTTTTGCACGTTTCATTTCATTCCTCCTAAATCAAACTTCTAAATCAACTTCTAAATCAAAGTTATACATTTTAATTATAATATAAAAGCAACACTCCGATTTTCTAAAAAAGAAAATAAAGAGCGTTGCGATTGTAAAAAATATCATCAGATTTTTGTGAACTTTGTTTAGTGAAATAGCCGATTAGCCAATTAATCTTTCGAGAGCCGCGGCAATTCCGTCATTATCACAATCAGCCGTCACCATATCCGCTTTTTCCTTTAGCTCGAGCTCGGCGTTACCCATAGCGACTCCCATACCTGCCATTTCTATCATCGGGATGTCGTTGAAGTTGTCGCCGAAGGCTATGACCTCGCTCAGCGAGATTCCCATATCGCGGCAAACCTTCTCGACTCCGAGACCCTTGTTGATGCCCTTGGGCATAACCTCGAGAAACCACGGGGCTGAGAGGTAGATGTCGAGCTCGTCTCCGAACTCGCGGAGCAGAACCTGCTCGGTTGCTTTGAGCTCGTCGGGCTCACCGGAAAGCAGCATTTTGTGGAGCCTCCAATCGACAAAATCCGCGATGTCGTCAACCAAATTAAGCGGCAAGCCGATGACGTCGGACTCTATGTGAGTGTAGTCGTTGACCTTTCTATCGGCGTAGATTACGCTGCCCTTGTGCACCATAGTTGTGATATTGGTCGGGCGCAGAAAGCTGTAGACCGGCTCGATGTACTTGCTGTCGAGATATGTTGAACCGATGAGCTCATCCTTTGAATTGAGCACAGCGCCGCCGTTGAAGCCGAAATAATAACCGCCGTTTTCAAGAACATTAAGCTCCTCTGCATACGGGCGTACTCCGTAAGGAAGTCTGCCTGAGGATACGCAGAGCTTTATCCCCTTTGACTGCGCGTTCAGGAGCGCCTGTTTTGTACGCGGAGTTATGATTTTTTGTCTGTTTAGAAGCGTGTCGTCCACGTCAAAGGCTATCAGCTTATACTTCATATTACACCTCAATCTGCGAGAGCACCTCGCCCACTTTGTCGTGAATCACCAAATCCGCGGCGTTGTCCATCGGGGTCGGGTCGCGGTTGATAAGCACAAGGTGATTACCTGAAAAATACTGAATCATTCCGGCGGCAGGGTACACCGTAAGGCTTGTACCGGCGATAATCAGGGTATCGGCTGCGGCGATCGCGTGAACCGCTCCGCGGACAGTATCGTTATCGAGCCCTTCCTCGTAGAGCACGACGTCGGGCTTGATTGTACCTCCGCAGTCGCATTTCGGAACCTGTTCAGGGCTGTTTTTGACGTAAGCAGCGTCAAAGAACTTGCGACACTTCATACAATAGTTTTTGTGAACTGTACCGTGCAGCTCGTAGACAACCTTGCTGCCGGCTTTCTGGTGGAGACCGTCGATGTTCTGGGTAACTATAGCTTTGAGCTTACCCTTACTTTCCATTTCAGCGAGCTTTTTGTGTGCCGCGTTGGGCTCAATATCAAGCTCGAGCATTTTATCTCTGTAGAATTTATAGAACTCACCGCAGTTATTCATAAAGAAAGTGTGGCTGAGAATCTGCTCGGGCGGATAGTCGTATTTTTGGTGATAAAGACCGTCAACACTGCGAAAATCAGGGATTCCGCTCTCGGTGCTGACTCCGGCGCCGCCAAAGAAAACAATGTTGTCGGAGCCTGAAATAATTTCCTGTAAGGTTTTGATTGAGTTCATATTAACGCCCCCTTTTACAATAATATATCACTGTGCGGCGATAATATCAAGGGCAATTCTTTTAGTCCAGTGCGACATACTTATACTCATTTTCCTCTGCAATCTTTTGAGCCGGGGTTCCCTTGTAGCCTCTGATTGTGATTTCGGGCTTTCTGTTCTCAAAATAAGGAAAACTGCAATTTGCATAGCATTCCCGTACATTCCTGCCAAATGTAAGCACATTAATCTGGGTATCGCCGAAATTCACTCCGCCGTCCACAACCCTCACACTGTCGGGAATTGTGAAAGCGGTGCCTGATTTCACTGTCGGATACATTACAAGAACGGTTTTGTCCTTGTTATAGAGCACGCCGTCCTCCGAGGAATAATACTTGTTGTCGGGCGCAACCTCAAAGCCCTCAACCTGCCACATTGTTACATAGGCGTTTGAATCGAAGGCCGATTCTGTTTCGTATTGGGCGGTTCTGATTCTGTTTACGCTGTAATTTTTTACGTCCTCTCCGAAGCTTATCACGCTTTCAGGAATTTTTACAATTCCCGGTGTTGTTGAGTATACTGCCTTTGTCCCCTCGGGTACCTCATAATTTGATTTTGGATAGTTAAATGGAATATAAAGCAAACAGGACTTGTCCTTTGTGTAGAGAATTCCGTCAACAGAGGTGTAGTAAGGGTTATCCTTGCTTACCTCTATCCTCGCGAGGTGTTCGTTGACACATCTGGGAATTAAAGCTCCGTCTACAATATCTCTAAGCCCTGACGGCAGGGTTATTGTTTTAACAGCACTGTTCTCAAAAGGAGACTCCAGTAAAATATCAGCCTCGCCATTGTAAACGTCATAGCCAAGCTTAACTACCTTCTCGCCGTCGAGGGTCTCGGGGATTTTTATATCCATTCCCTTGCCTGTGAATTTGTGGATACAAACTCCGCCCTTGCAATCGCTGATTTGCCAGTCAGGGTTTTCCTTTGACTTACGCACACGTTTTTCGTGATTCACAACAAAGTCATATAATTCATAATCAGCATACGAAGTATATTCAACATACTCTGAATCGAGAATATCATAATACGGCGCCTTGGGGTAAATCATATAATCGCCGTTTTCGTTTGGCTTGAATTCATCGAGCTCGTGGGCGTAATAATTCAGCCGGTAAGCGTTACGCGCCTTTGCGCTGAGAGTCTTAGCCGGCTTTTGCGAGGCGGTTGTCGCCTGAATGGCAGAGGTGGTCTGAGTCTCAGATTCCTTTTCATCAGCGCATGCCGCGGCTGAGAACATTACGAGCATTGAGAGTAAAAGTGAAATAATTATCTTTTTGTTCTTCATAATCAAAACTCCTTTCTTACTATAATAGTGTCGGGAAACAGTAAAATAGTTTCATATTTTTTAAAAAAATCGGGCTGCCGAAGCAACCCGAAAAGCTTTTTAATATTACTTGTTGAGCGAAGCGTAGATTTTGTCCATCAGCGGATCTAAGAGCTTGATTTTTCCGATAACCGGGAGCTCCTTTTCCTCACCCTTGACGGCGTTCACGATTCCGATAATCGCGACAACAAGGAAGAAGATTGAGGCGAGGCTGAAAATAACGTTGAAAATGCTGTAAACCGGGCTCGGAGCCTCGTAAGGAATGTAGTAGATGTACTTAATCTGGCTCGGGAAAATCGCCTTGATAATCGCGAGGAGAATCTGAGTAACGATTGAGTAAGCAACACCCGGAACATAGGGCTGCGGGCAACAATAATTTTGTGCAACCAGTATATTGCCGCAGGCGATTTTTATCCTAATTGCACAAATTATTCCACTTTATTATCGGACTCCTTGACCTGCTCGATTAAGAGCTTCAAAAACTCCTCGTCGTCCTCTTTCTTTTCCTTTGCTTCGTTAATACTTCCCGACACAGTGATAAAGCCTGTTCCCGTTATCAGCGAGAGCAGCCAGGTTGTAATCGACGGCACAAGATTGAAGCCCTGCTCAGAAAACACAAACCCGAGCAGAACGCCCAACAACACGCCGAGTATTATAATAATTATTCCGATTGAAAAGAGAATATCGGGGAGCTTTTTGTTCTTCATAATTCTACCTCTGTGACCATTTTACTCCTATCTCCTGCGCTTTGCAAACAAACTTAAAAATTATGTATAATCACACAAAAGCCGCATACTATATTTATGTATTTCAACGAAAAAATAAACGTTGAAAATATCCTTGTTCTGTGGTACAATAGCTATACTGACACCAAAATGCTATTGAGGTGAAAGGCAAAACTACGATAGAACAAAGCTGTAGCCGCGCCTTTCTGCGCGGCTTTTTCATTATACGGAGGTAATTTATGGAAACCAGAGTGGCTGTTATCAGCATTATTCTCGAAAACTCAAACTCGGTAAACGAGGTCAACAAGCTGATTTCCGACTACAGCGACTATGTTGTCGGCAGGATGGGAATTCCGTACAAAAAGCGCGGAATCTCGATAATCAGCATTGTGATGGATTCGCCGCAGGATATTATCTCAACATTCTCGGGCAAGCTCGGCAAGCTCGAAGGAGTATCGGCAAAGACCGCGTACTCAAAGTATGTGTTCAATGACTGAGCTGATTAATAAGCTGAAAAGCGGCAAAGCCCTCAGCAAAGCGGAGTTTGTCGAACTGATCAATTGCGACGACAAGGCTCGCGGGGAGATGCGCTCGCTCGCCGAGAAAATACGAATAGAAAACTACGGTCACGACGTTTATATGCGCGGACTGATTGAGTTTACGAACTACTGCAAGCAGGACTGCTACTACTGCGGAATACGCAAAAGCAACCTGAACTGCGACCGTTACCGCCTGAGCTTTGACGATATAATGTTGTGCTGTGAGGAGGGTTACGGACTTGGATTCCGCACCTTTGTACTTCAGGGCGGCGAGGACGCATATTATAACGACGACAGAATATGCCGCCTGATTGACGGAATCAAGAAAAAATACCCCGACTGCGCGCTTACTCTCTCAATCGGCGAAAAGCCGAGGGAAAGCTACAAGCGCTACTTTGACTGCGGAGCGGACAGGTACCTCCTGCGCCACGAAACCGCAAGCAGAGAGCATTACCAAAAGCTTCACCCCGAGAGTCAGAAGTTTGAGAACAGAATCCGCTGCCTGTGGGATTTAAAGGAAATCGGCTACCAGGTAGGTTGCGGATTTATGGTCGGCTCACCGTACCAGACGAGCGAGTACATAGCCGAGGATTTGCTCTTCATCAGGGAGCTGAATCCGCAGATGATAGGCATAGGCCCGTTTATACATCACAAGGACACAATTTTCAGAGACTTTTCCGACGGCACGCTGGAGATGACGCTGAAGCTTCTCTCAATCATCAGGATAATGCTGCCCAAGGTGCTCCTGCCGGCGACGACGGCTCTCGCAACGATTGACCCGCGAGGACGTGAAAAGGGAATACTCGCCGGAGCAAACGTAGTTATGCCGAACCTCTCGCCTGTACAGGTGAGAAAAGCCTACCAGCTTTATGACAACAAGGTGTGCACAGGCGACGAGAGCGCCCAGTGCCGCGCTTGTCTTGAAACAAGAATTAATTCCGTCGGATGCAGGCTTGTAGAAGCCCGCGGCGACAGCAAGAACATATAAGGTAATAAAGGAGAAATCAAAATGTACAATCCAAAATCACTAAAGGCAGAGGAGTTTATCGACCATCAGGAGATACTCGACACCCTCAAATACGCCGACGAAAACAAAGATAACCTCGAGCTTGTTGACAGTCTGCTCGAAAAAGCGGCTCAGCTCAAAGGCCTTACCCACAGAGAGGCTTCCGTCCTGCTCGCGTGCGAGAATGAGGAGAAAATCCAGAAGATGTACGCCCTCGCTGAGCAAATCAAAAAGGATTTTTACGGCAACAGAATCGTTATGTTCGCTCCGCTGTACCTCTCGAACTACTGCGTAAACGGATGTGTGTACTGTCCGTACCACCTAAAAAACAAGCATATCTGCCGCAAAAAGCTCACTCAGGAGGAGATTAAAAAAGAGGTTATCGCGCTTCAGGATATGGGTCACAAACGACTCGCAATTGAAGCCGGCGAGGATCCGGTAAACAATCCGATTGAATACATACTCGAGTCTATCAAAACTATCTACAGCATTAAGCACAAGAACGGCGCAATCAGACGAGTAAACGTCAACATTGCCGCCACCACCGTTGAGAACTACCGCAAGCTGAAGGAAGCCGGAATCGGCACGTACATTCTTTTCCAGGAAACATACCACAAGGAGAGCTACGAAAAGCTCCACCCGACAGGTCCCAAGCACAACTACGCTTACCACACCGAGGCTATGGACAGAGCTATGGAGGGCGGCATTGACGACGTAGGACTCGGAGTTCTTTTCGGGCTGGAGCTCTACCGCTATGAGTTCGCCGGACTGCTTATGCACGCCGAGCACCTTGAAGCTGTTCACGGAGTAGGTCCGCACACAATCAGCGTTCCGCGAATCAAAAAAGCGGACGACATTGACCCCGATGTGTTCGACAACGGAATCTCGGACGAAATCTTCGGCAAAATCTGTGCGCTTATCAGAATCTGTGTTCCGTACACAGGTATGATTATCTCGACTCGCGAGAGCGAAGAAGTCAGAAACAAGGTTATCCACTACGGCGTATCGCAGATTAGCGGAGCGTCAAAAACATCTGTAGGCGGTTATGCCGACGATTCCGAGCCCGAGAACTCGGAGCAGTTTGACGTCAGCGATCACCGCACGCTCGACGAGGTTGTAAACTGGCTTATGCGCAACGACTACATTCCGTCGTTCTGCACAGCCTGCTACCGCGAGGGAAGAACCGGCGACAGGTTTATGGCGCTTTGCAAAAATCGTCAGATTCAGAACTGCTGCCATCCGAACGCCCTTATGACGCTCAAGGAGTACCTTATGGACTACGCAAGCGACGACACAAGAAAAATCGGAGAAGCTATGATAGAAAAGGAACTCAATAACATTCCGAACGAAAAGGTCAGAAAAATATGCAAGGAGCACCTCGCTGACATCGAGAACAACAAAAGAGACTTTAGATTTTGATTATGAAGCATAGATCAGTTACCGTCGGGATTGCTAACTTTATTCCTCTTATCTTATGCGTTGCTGCCGGGTTCTTGTTCAGAGAAGCATTTATACTATTTCCGATTTTACAGATTGTTATTCTTGTTGTTAACCTTTGTCTTGCAAGAACACGGCTCGAATACGGGGCTTTTGCGGCTTGTTTTTCAGGCGCAACCGCTTTGTATCTTATTTCCAACGCTCTAATTTACAGGAGCTGCAATTTATCAAACAGCATAATCATACTATTGGGGTATGAGCTCACTTGGCTTTTAGTGATACCCTGGGCAATCGCGATTGTTGCTGTATTTATTTTCAAAAAATTTGAGTAGGTGATTGTATGACAACCTTAAACGACACTCCGTCCGCCAACAGACTGCACATCGGCTTTTACGGCAAACGCAACGCCGGCAAGAGCTCGCTGATTAACGCGTTTGCCGGACACGAGGTGAGCATTGTCTCCGAGGTTGCCGGCACTACGACCGACCCGGTGAACAAGGCTATGGAGATTCACGGACTCGGAGCCTGCGTGCTGATTGATACGGCAGGCTTTGACGACATCGGCGAGCTCGGCAAAATCAGAGTTGAAAAAACCGAAAAAGCAGCCGAAAAAACCGATATTGCGGTTATTCTGTTTTCGGGCGATGATATTACGCTCGAGTGCAGATGGTACGAATTTTTTAAAGACAGAAAAATCCCGGTTGTGCCGGTTGTCAGCAAGGCTGATATGCTGATAAACGGAGCGGCATACGTGTTTAAGGTTCGCAATAAAATCGGCGAAAAACCGATTCAGGTCAGTGCTGTTGACAGAAGTGGAATTGACGAGCTGAAAGAAAAGCTGATACGGCTTGTACCGTCGGACTTTGACGCTCCGACGATTACCGGCACTCTTTGCTCGGAGGACGACCTTGTACTGCTGATTATGCCGCAGGATATTCAAGCGCCAAAGGGCAGGCTGATTCTGCCGCAGGTGCAGACAATCAGAGAACTGCTCGACAAAAAGTGCCTCGTTGCTTCCTGTACCGCTGACAAAATGAAAGAGACGCTTGCGGTGCTGAGCAAGCCGCCGAAGCTGATTATCACCGACTCTCAGGTGTTTCCTCTCGTATACGAGACTAAGCCGAAGGAGAGTATGCTGACAAGCTTTTCTGTGCTGTTTGCCGCGCTGAAGGGCGACCTTGAATACTACATTGAGGGAGCAAAGGCAATAGACAGGCTAACCGAAAACAGTCGTGTACTGATTGCCGAGTGCTGCACTCACGCACCGCTCAGCGAGGACATCGGCAGAGTAAAAATTCCTCGTATGCTCAAAAAGAGAGTCGGCGAGGGCTTGACGATAGATATGGTTTCAGGAACAGACTTTCCGGCCGACCTGAGCGGATACGACCTGATTATCCAATGCGGCGGTTGTATGTTCAACCGCAAGTACATTATGAGCCGAACCGACCGGGCTAAGTCGCAAAACGTAGCGATGACGAACTACGGAGTGACAATAGCACACATCACAGGGATTTTGGACAAAATTTCAACATAAAGAAAGGGACTGCGTTAGGCTGATTCCGAAAAGGATGTTTTCAGTTTAAAGCGGTGCCCTATGCGCAGGCGGACAGTTTAGGCTGTCCGCCTTTTGCCATGTTCGGTTTCTTCTGTTACATCGGTTATGCTCGGAA
>CADBTV010000061.1 GCA_902797655.1 uncultured Ruminococcus sp. | reverse complement strand
ACCATTCGTAGTATTTCCTCTGGAACGATTACGAGCATCACTGCAAGAAATTGGATTGTTAAAGTGTTTAATTAGAAATTAGTATAATATGGTCGGGAGACAAACGTTTTTCACAGAAGTCGCTGTCTACCCGACCATCATTTTCAATTGTCAATTTTCAATTGTCAATTTATAAAGCCCGACATTCATTTTCAATTTTCAATTTTCAATTGTCAATTGCTTCGCCGGTTTTTCCAAATCCAAATATTTCAGGTCGTGGGTGACCACCTGTTCTTCCTTTGGCGGCGGGGTCATAAAGTCCTCGCCGAACGCGAGCGCGAGGTATTCTTTGTAGCCGTTCATAACCTTGAACCTCTCGCCCTCAAACTCCACCTCGGCTGTGCTCTCAAACAGCTCCTTGGGGTATTCGTTCATCATAATCCTCGGCCCTGCGCAAAGCTCGCAGATGTACTCGCAGTCCTCGAGCCTGTACTTTGTCATATGCCTTTCGGCTAGCTTCCAGATTTTCTTGCGAAGCTTGCGTCCGCGGAATATTCCGAGCAAAACCTTGCTTCCGAGCGCGAGCAGTCCTCCGTGCTTTTCGGGAACCGTCTGCGCCCTGAAAAGCGAGTAAATTACGCACCAGAAAAGCTGGAACTTTTTCTTTATTCCCGAAGGTCTCGGGTCAACGGGGAAGATGTCGAACGCGACTCCGTGCGGAATGTTTAAGTCCGCCTGATAGTTCTTGACAAGCGTCGCGCTTGTGTCAACCAAAGTCGCAAAGCTGTTGCGCGTAAAGGTCTCGTCCGTTTCGTTAAGCAGCAAAAACCTCTCGCTCGGGTTTTCGCTGAGGTATGTTTTGATAAACCTCTCGTAGTCCTCCCTCGGCATAAAAACATCCGCGTCATCATCCCAGGGAATGAACTTTTTGTATCTCAGCGCGCCGATAAGGCACCCTCCGCACAGGTAGTACGTGATGCCGTGACTGTCGCAGTAATCGCGAAAGTATTTAAGTATTTCGAGCTCCTTTAGCTGTAAGCCCCGGAGCTGTTCGCCGCTGAGGGTAATTGCCATTTTTTACCTCGTTATTTTTCTTCTTCGGAATTATTTTCTTCAAGCTCTTTCTGCTTTTTTATCTTGCGCTTCCAGAACGGAATCTCCAGAATACCGACGATTGTGCCGATTCCGTACGCCACGTGCATAAGAGGGAACAACAGCGGCAGCAGGAAGAACTGCGGATGAATATCGCGCATAGTAAAGCAGCTTACTGTGTTGACAAAGTCGAACATCGAGTACAGAAGCGCCAGTATCTCGAGCAAAAGCGGATACCCCAGCAGCGCTATAACTGCGGTGCCGATTAGTCCGCAAACAAACAAAAACGGTACAAAATGATAGTACGACAGGCACTTCGGCGATACCGAGAGAGTGAGTCCAATCCACTTGCCGTTGCCGTATTTTTGCTTAATCATACTTTTGAGGTTGTTTCTGGTGTGCTGATACGAGATAATCTCCGGGTTGAAGCAAAGCTTGAAGCCTGCCTTGTGGATTCGGTAGTGCATCTCGTTATCCTCGGTACGGGTGAGGTTCTCGTTGAAGAAGCCCACCTTGTCGAACACCTTGCGCTTGTACGCGCCGTGAAACAGCGAGTTTACGTACGTCTTGCCCTGCTGACGGCGGTACGGAGCGATTGAGCTGCCGAACATTGACGTCTCAACAAGCAGGAGCGTTTCCTTCCACGGCGTTTTTTCGTCAATGATATTTGGTCTGAATCCGCCGCAGATGTCCTCTTCCTTTAGGGTGTTGATGTTCTTCTCGATGAAATCCGTCGGAATCGAGGCGTGAGCGTCAATCCTGACTACCGCGTCGCCGCTGTAGTTGTTGAGCACCACGTTCCAGCCGCAGGGCTGGGTTTTCTTCGGGTTCGAGAGCACCTTTATGTCGTAAAAATCCTCCCTGTTGTTCTTGCGGAAGGTCTCCATAATCTTTTTGGTATTATCTGTCGAGTTACTGTCAACGAGCAGCACCTCGATTTTTTTATGGTCATAGGTCTGGGCGCAGATGTCCTTTAGCAGCGAGCCCAGCGAGTTTTTCTCGTTGTAGGCGATAACTCCGATTGTAATTATCATATCATTTTACCGTCCTTGTATATTTTAAGCAGCCATTTTGTCGAGACAGCGGCAGAGGTCAGCGCGTAGGGGATAACGTAGAGCGCCGGAAGCACAAAGAAGCACAGCCCTATCCACGGCAAAAACGAGCACCAGAGCATATACACATCGCCGCGGTGGCGCTTGAAGATATGATTGGTGACTGAGTAAATTGCGGAAAAATTCCTGCTTTCGCTATCAATGTAAATGAACTCCGAAATAAAATATTTCAGCGTCCAGAGTATATAAACGCAAACCGCGAACACAATCAGCACTACGCCGGTTATGTCGTAAAAGGCTGAGTCAAAGCCCAAGGTGATTTTCATAACGCTCAGCGCGATGTAGGGCACAAAGCATAAAAACGCCTTAATCAGCTTTTTGAGCAGCAGCACAAGATTAAAGCCCAGGGTCGTAAGGTACCTGCCCTTTTTAAAGTAGTAGAATACGTCCCCGTAACCGGCTTCTTCGCCGCAGGCTATTCGGTAAAACAGCCTCAATAATCCGTTCTTCACCGGACTGAACAGCACAACGGCGATTACAGCAATAAGCACCGCCGTTATATACACAAGCTCGGCGCCGGTTCTTATTTTTTCTTCTTCGTCCAACACGCCGAACGAGCTGATGATAATTTCCAGCCCAAACAGCGCCGTAATCATCAGCGCGAAAACGCTGAACTGCGCGGCAACCGCAAGGACATAATTGCCCCGAAGCTTTTGGCGCGCCTGACTCCGGATTGTTTTCTCAATTGACATACTTACTCCAATGTGTACATCTCATACATTGCCTGCAGGCAAATCTGAGCGTGTGTAAAAAACTTTTCTTCGTTTATGCTTTCGTCGGCGTTGTGCATATGAACATCGTCATCCTTGAACGCCGGTCCGAACGCCGCTCCCTTGCCGCCGAGCATTCTTGCGTAGGTGCCGCCGCCGGTTGAGTAAAGCTCGGGCTCACTGCCCGTAATCTCCCGGTACGCGCGGCTGAGCAGCCTTATCGTCTCGCTTTCACGCGGAAGATAAAGCGGAGCGGAGTGGTGAACTGTTTCCAGTTTGAGGTTATATTTCTCACAAAGAATTTTAATCTGATTAATAATCGGCTCGTGGCTCAGTGTTACGGGGTAGCGAATGTCGAGCGTAAAGTAGCTCTCGTCGCTGTTGATTCTCAGCTTGCCGAGGTTACAGCTCAGCTTGCCGGAGGGTTCGTCCTCGCAGTTTACCGAAAGCAGCCTGCCCTCGGTGTCCTCGCCGATGTATTCTTTTATGAACAAGGTGAGGGGAGAGTCGGTATTGAGCATTTTGAGGAGCTTTACCGCGGCGTTTTCGCCGAGCTCAGGCTCGCAGGCGTGAGCCGCTTTGCCCTTTGCGGTGACGACCTCGCCGTTTGCAAGCTCTGCGCTTCCCTCGTCGGGAACCGCGTTGAGCGCGTTGCCTGAGGTTACGCCCTCAACGCCGTCCAAGCACTTGCCGCCGCTGATTTTAAGCTGCAAGATCCCCTTTTCAGCGCAGCAGATTCCGTAGTCGCTGTCGGGCGTAAAGCTGATTTCGGGCAATTCCTCGCTCGAAAAATACGTCTCCATATCGCTCATCCCGACTTCTTCGTCGGTGCCGAAGATTGCGCGCAGCGTGTTTTTGCCCTTGATGCCGCTCTCCTTCAAGGCTCTCAGGCAGTAGAGGTCAACCATGGAAGCTCCCTTGTCGTCGTCGATTCCCCTGCCGTAGAGCCTGCCATCCTTGCGCGTTAGCGTGAACGGCTCGACCGTCCAGTGCTTGCCTGCCGGCACAACGTCAAGATGGGTGAGGACTCCGCAGAGCCTGCCGCCTTCTCCGAGCTGTGCGTGACCGGCTTTGTTCTTGATGTTTTTTGTGACAAGCCCGAAGTCAGCGGCTCGTTTGAGCATAAACCCGAGAGCCCTTTCGCACTCGCCGGGATTCTCGGCGTAAACGGACTCAATCTCCATCAGCGTCTTTAAATCGGCGAGCAGCTCGTTCTTGTATTTTAAAATTTCTTTGCCAAAATTCATAGCTTACGCTTCCTTTTTCGCAGTATAATCAGAAAGCTCGTGTACATAACGAATATTATACCACAACATATTGTGATTATAATTCCTATATCGAAACCGTATATATTGTATTTGAATTGAATTTTGCTGTTTTTGTGGCCTTCAATTCTCACAGCCATAAAGCCGTAGTCGCACTTGATTATTTCCGCCTCTTTGCCGTTGACGTACGCTTTCCAGCCTTTGTCGTACGGAACCGAGAAGAACAGCAGGTTGTCGCCGCCGCTGTTGTCAATCTCAGCCTTAAAGCTGTTTTTGGTGAACTCAAAGCTCTTGCAGGCGTTGTTTTTCAGACTCTCGCAGCTTTTAAAATACGCGTCCTTGCCATATTCAAAGCCCGCGGTTTTGCTCTTGAACTTGCCGATGTCCTCGTTGATTTGATGCAGGTCCTCATCAGTGTAGCCGGTGATGTCCGAGAATCTAATAAGGTCCTTTTGGCTCAGCACCATAGCCTGCAAAAGCGCCTCGGAGCGGTAGATAGACTCAATGTTCTGAAACTCCCTTTTGCTGATGAATTTGTCGAACATAAAGCCCATCGGGACGTGGCAGCGGTTTTCGTAGATGTCCATCCCGTCGATAGAGTTGATGTATTCCCAGCCCGGCATAGAGGGCTTGTCGTCCTTTTCAAAATCGCTCTTTTCTCTCGCGAAAAGATACCGGCAGCTAAACAGCCCCCTCAGCCCGTAATTGTCAAGATCAGGCTCGCTCGAGGTGTCTCTCGTAATGCCGAGAGCTTTGTCGTAGAACTGCATTATCGAGGTGGACACAACGCTGTGAAACGCGGTAATCGACGGAATCTGCCAGTACATTCCGATGTTGTCCGGCACGTCGTAAAAATCGCTGCGGACGTTTTTAATGTTGTCGAGCTTTTGGGCTTCGGTGCGGTTTATGACGTTCTCGCGGATGAACGGGGTGTCCTCCGCGTCGAGCGAGTTGCCGATTTGAACGATGTAGGTCGAGGACAAAAGCGAGATCAAAAGCACGCCTGCGATTGTCATAACCGCGAGCTTCCTTGTGCCGGAGCTGAATTGCTTGACAATCAGCGCGAACGCAAGCAGGCTCACAAGCGCGATCGCAACGTACACCCAGTACCTCGCGGCGTAGTCCATAAGCCCTACTCCGACGCTCTCCACCTCGTCGTTGTCGTTGTAAATAGTTTTCGGCATCAAGCCGTTGAGCAGCGCAATCGCGGCGGTGATTCCTGCCGACCATCCAAAGGCGCGGTTCCAGTTTACGCGCTTATCCTCGAGCGAGCGCACCGTCGCCAACGACAAAATCAGCACCGGCATATAAAACCACCTTGCGTAGTAAATGCTCGAGTTCAAAAGCTGGAACACCGAGTTGAGCGCGGGCACCAGCGCGATCACAGCGCACAGCACAATAAGCTTTTTAATCCAGTCGCGCTTTTTGAGCTGTAAATATCCGATAACTCCCGTCATTCCCGCGAGCGGAAGCCATCCGCTTACGGAAGCCCAGTTCGCGTTTACGTCGGGCGTAAAGTTCGGCTGAGCCGGCATCTCGGGAGGGAAAAAGAAGCTGAGCAGAATGTACCAGTATTTTTGCGGATTCTCGTACACAAGCGCGTTGAACCCGTCCGGAAACTGCGACAGCCTCGGGTTTCCCATAAGGAATAGCACCGTCGGCAGTATCACGAACGCAGTCGCGCAGAAACCGAGTATTATCTCGAAGAAAAACAGCAGAAGCTTTTTAACGTCGATTTTATAACGGTTTGTAAACACCAGCATAAGCCAGTAAATCGCGGTGAATACCGCCATTCCGGCAAAGAAGTAGTAGTTTATGATACAGCTCATAAACACAACCGGGGCGAGCGCGCCCTTTTTGTTGTCGTACATAAACCTGTCCACAGCCCAAAGCAGCAGCGGAAACATTATCATCGGCTCGTGAAAGTGGAAGAAAAAGATGTTGTAAATCGAAAAGCCCGAGAATGCGTACATAAGTCCGCCCGCAACGGCAAAGAGCCTGTTGCGCACGTAACGCTTCAGGTACAGGTACGAGGTGAAAGCCGCGAAGCCGAACTTCAGCATAAACAGCGGCCCCATCATATACGGCACAAATTCGCCCGGAAAAGGAATCGTAAGCCAGAAGAACGGACTGCCGATAAGGTAGAACGAGTACGCGCTCAGCGTAGCGGAGCCGAGGTCGGTGGTGTGGCTCCAGCCCATCATACCCTCGCGGACGTGGTCGTGAACCATCTGGTAAAACGGAATCTCCTGCACGTTGTAGTCGCCGTAATACATAAAAATTCCGCCGTTTTGTATAATCACAGGCACAAACAAAGCCGCCGACAAAAGCAATCCCAGCAAAAAAGTCAGCGCTCCGCAGTGCTTATATATATTGTTTCCGAGTTTTTTCTGAATCATCTTAATTCTCACTTTACAATAATCTAAAATTATATTAAAATATTATAGCATATTCATACGATTTTTTAAATAAAAAAATGCAAAAGGAATGAAATTATGGAAAATTCTCACTTTTTCGCTATGCTCTCGCGGATGAAATACATAAACCGCTGGGGCTTGATGAATAATACAAACACCGAGAACATCAGCGAGCACAGCCTGCAGGTCGCGTTCTTCGCGCATTTGCTCGTGCTGCTGCACAACCGCAGAACCGGAGAAAGCCTCAACCCCGAGCGCGCGGCTCTGCTCGGTATGTACCACGACGCCACCGAGATTATCACCGGCGATATGCCCACTCCCGTGAAGTATTATAACCCCGAGATTGTCTCCTCGTATAAGAAGGTCGAGAAGCTCGCCGGCGAGCGGCTTGTCTCAATGCTGCCCGAGGAATTAAGAGGGGAGTACGAGGATTTAATTCTTATGGAGAATAAAAAGGACGAGGGCTTAAAGATTTTCGTCAAGGCAGCGGACAAGCTCTCCGCGCTTGTTAAGTGTATCGAGGAGCTCAGAATGGGCAACGACGACTTTTTGAAGGCGAAGTTTTCCACCGAGCGCGCGATTCGGGACTTGAAGCTCCCTGAAGCCGACGAGTTTATGGAGAGGTTTATGCCGTCGTTCAGCCTGACAATTGATGAATTTTAGGGTAAAAACGCTCACATAATGAATAAAGCGGAGGCTAATGTCTCCGCTTTT
>CADBTV010000060.1 GCA_902797655.1 uncultured Ruminococcus sp. | reverse complement strand
TACCATTCGTAGTATTTCCTCTGGAACGATTACGAGCATCACTGCAAGAAATTGGATTGTTAAAGTGTTTAATTAGAAATTAGTATTAAAATTTAATATTCTACTTAGCGATCGGTTCTGCCGGTCGCTTTCTATTTACATTTATTTAATGTTATGATATAATTATTTTGAATAATTATATGTAAAGTTGGGATATTATGGAGAATAAAATTTCTCGCTTCAAGGCTAGAGAACAGGGCTTTTTGCTTATTTTTGAAAAACTCTTTCACCCCGAGCCGATTGAGGAGATTATTGAAAACGCGTCTGAAAGCCGCGAACTCGAGTTTGACGATTACGCTGTTAAGCTGGTTAACAATGTTGAAAAAGAGAAGGACGCGATTGACGCGCTGATTTCCGCTCACCTCAAAAAGGGCTGGACGATTAAGCGAATCTCAAAGACGAGCCTTGCGATTATGCGCCTTGCCCTTTACGAGATGAAGTACGAGGATAACATTCCGGACAGCGTCGCGATCAACGAGGCTGTTGAGCTTGCAAAAAAATATTCTGTTGACGAGAGCGGCTTTATCAACGGCGTTCTCGGCGCGATTTCACGTGACGAATGAGCTTCCTCGGAATAGACACCAGCAACTACACCACCTCGGTCGCGTTGTATGATAATAACGTTATCACTCAGCGTAAAAAGCTCCTGCCCGTAAAGAGCGGCAGCGTCGGACTCAGGCAGAGCGACGCTGTGTTTCATCATACTCAGCAGCTTCACGCGCTGTACGGCGACTTGATTGACGGTGTTGATACCGGAGAAATCGAAGCAGTCGGAGTTTCAACAAGACCCCGGCCTGTTGACGGCTCATATATGCCCTGCTTTACGGTGGGGTATAACGCTGCTTGTATGATAGCCGATACCCTTAAAGTTCCGTTGTACGAGTTCTCGCACCAGGAGGGCCATATTGCCGCGGCGATTTTCAGCTCAAAACAGGAAAGGCTCTTTGAAGAAAGCTTCCTCGCCTTTCATGTGAGCGGCGGCACTACCGAGGCTGTACTTGCTTCTCCTGATGATAACGGCTTTAAGCTCGAAATGGCTGCAAATACCCTCGACCTCAACGCCGGTCAGGCAATAGACAGGGTAGGGGTTATGATGGGACTAACTTTCCCATGCGGCAAGGAGCTCGAAAAGCTCGCGCTTAAATTTGACGGAGAAGTTAAGGTCAAGCCCACACTAAAGGGAGTGAACTGCTGCCTTAGCGGACTTGAGAATCTATGCAAAAAAATGTATGATGATAATTCTCCAAAAGAAAAAATAGCATACTATTGTTTAAAATACATCGAATCCACCCTCTGCAAAATGACAGACGCTCTGCTCGAAAAATACGGAGAGCTTCCGCTGCTTTTTGCCGGAGGAGTGATGTCGAACTCAATCATCAGGAACACTATCCAAAACCGATACGGCGCGTATTTTGCCGAGCCTGAGTTCTCAGCCGACAACGCCGCCGGTATCGCGTATCTTGCTTCAAGAATGTGATTTTATGGAAACACCGCAGTTTGCAAAACCGAGGATAATCTCAATCTCACAACTTAATTACTACGTAAAATCCCTGCTCGACAATGACGCGCGGTTGATGAATGTTTTTGTGACGGGTGAAATCAGCAACCTCACAGACCACTACCGAAGCGGTCACATTTATTTCAGCCTTAAAGACGAACGCGCTGTTGTCAGGGCTGTTATGTTTGCCGGGAACGCTCGCAATTTGCGCTTCAAGCCGCAGGAGGGTATGAAGGTTATCGCCCGCGGCAGGGTGTCTTTGTACGAAGCAACGGGAGGGTATCAGCTCTATGTTGAGGATATGCAGCCCGACGGAATCGGCGCGCTTACAATTCAGTTTGAACAGCTCAAAAAGAAGCTGGAAGAAAAGGGAGTTTTTGACCCGGCTCACAAAAAACAGATTCCGAAATTCCCCAAAACCGTCGGAGTAATCACTTCTCCGACCGGAGCGGCGGTTCAGGATATTCGCAATATAATCACACGGCGTTATCCTCTGGCTGACATTGTGCTTTGTCCGGTGCTCGTTCAGGGTAATATGGCTCCGGCGCAGCTTATCAACGCGGTTAATTTGTTCAATGAATACGACTGCGCCGATGTCTTAATCATCGGCAGGGGCGGCGGTTCAATCGAGGATTTGTGGGCGTTTAACGACGAAAATCTCGCCTACGCGATTTACGCGTCAAATATCCCCGTGATCTCCGCGGTGGGTCACGAGACTGATTTTACAATCTGTGACTTTGTATCCGACCTCAGAGCTCCGACTCCGTCTGCGGCGGCTGAGCTCGCGGTGCCCGATATCGTGGAGCTGAGGGGTTACTTTGATTCTCAAAAACAGTACCTTAGCTCGATTATGGACTCCAAGGCGGCTCTGCTTAATGCCAGGTATAAAAACGCAGCCGCGTCAATGGACGCTCATTCTCCGCAGAGACGCTATGAATCTATCAAGAATCAACTCAGCTTAAATGCCGAAAAGGCAAAAACAGCATTTAACAATAAATTTACATCTCAGGCGGAAGGTCTGAATCAGATTGCTTCCAAGCTTGAAGCGCTCAATCCTGTCTCGGTTTTGAAGCGCGGATTCGCTTACGCTTCAAAGGGAAATAAGGTTGTTATTTCTTCAAAAGAATTAAAAGCAGGAGATACGCTTCGACTTACGTTCCATGACGGCGAAGTAAACACAAAGGTAGTCGATTAAAATGTCATTCGTTCATTTACACGTTCATAGCGAGTACAGTCTGCTGGACGGCGCTTGCAGGATAAAGAATCTTGCGAAAGCCGCAAAGTCGCGCGGACAAAACGCGCTCGCGATTACCGACCATGGCGTTATGTACGGCGCCGTGGACTTTTACCGTGCGTGTAAAAAAGAGGGAGTAAAGCCCGTAATCGGCTGTGAGGTTTACGTTGCGCCGCGTTCAAGATTTGACAAAACCTTTGAGCTTGACCGCAATTATTACCATATGGTTCTGTTGTGTGAGAACAATACCGGTTATCAAAACCTCATCAAGCTCGTATCAGCCGGCTTTACCGAAGGCTTTTATAACAAGCCGCGTATAGATGATGAGCTGCTTGAAAAGCATCACGAGGGCTTGATTTGTTTGTCCGCCTGTCTTGCAGGCGAGATTCCGCAGAACCTTTTGAACGGCGACTACCTTTCCGCAAAAAAGAAGGCTCTGTATTATAAGAACTTGTTTGGCGCGGAAAACTTCTTTATCGAGCTTCAAAATCACGGGCTCGAAAATCAGCTCCGCATAAATCCCGATTTAATCAGGCTTTCAAGGGAGATTGACTCTCCGCTTGTCGTCACCAACGACGCGCATTACATCAACAAAGAGGATTCAAAGCTGCACAGCATTCTGCTTTGTATCCAGACCAATAAAACCATAAACGACCCCGACCGTATGACGTTCGGGACGGACGAGTTTTACCTCAAAACCGAGGACGAAATGCGAGCTCTGTTTCCCGATTTGCCCGAAGCGTTCGACAATACTCAAAAAATAGCCGACAGATGCAACGTTGAGTTCGAGTTCGGAGTAAGAAAGCTGCCGCATTATCCGCTTGCCGAGGGCGTTGATCACTATGAATATTTTAAAAATGAATGTTACAGCGGACTGCGAAAACGTTATACGGAAACTACAGACGAGCTTATAAACCGGCTTGAATATGAGCTGTCTACTATCAAAAGAATGGGTTTTGTCGATTACTTCCTGATAGTCAGCGACTATGTTCAGTTTGCTAAAAAATCCGACATCCCCGTCGGGCCCGGCAGAGGCTCGGGAGCCGGCTCGCTGTGCGCTTATTGTATGGGTATCACCAACGTTGACCCAATCAAATACGACCTGCTCTTTGAGCGTTTTCTGAATCCCGAGAGAGTAAGTATGCCGGATTTTGATATTGACTTTTGCACCGAGCGCAGGGGCGAGGTCATTGAATACGTAAAGCAAAAGTACGGCGTAGACCACGTCGCGCAGATTGTTACCTTTGGTACAATGGCGGCGCGCAGCGCGGTTCGTAACGTCGGGCGAGTGCTTGATATTCCGTACAACGCGGTTGACAAAATCGCAAAGCTTATCCCGGAAACTCTCAATATCACGCTCAGCAAGGCGTTTGAATTATCTCCTGATTTAAAGCAAAAATACGACACCGACCCCGACGCCAGGAACATTCTTGACATTGCCGCTCAGATTGAGGGAATGCCCAAGAATATCTCTATGCACGCCGCGGGAGTGGTAATATGCGAGAAGCCTGTTTCCGACTATGTTCCGCTTACTGTCAGCGAGGGTAATATCCTCACCGAGTTCACAATGACTACTCTCGAGGAGCTCGGACTGCTTAAAATGGACTTCCTCGGGCTTCGCAACCTCAGCGTTATTGACGATACAGTCAAGATGGTTAAGACCTTCAAGCCGGATTTTGATATTAACAAAATCAACGTATCCGACCCGGCTGTATATAAGATGATGTCCTCCGGCTCAACAGAGGGAGTGTTCCAGTTTGAGTCGCAGGGAATGAGGAACGTATTGACTCAGCTCCGTCCCGAATCTCTCGAGGACTTGATAGCGGTAATCTCGCTTTACCGCCCGGGGCCTATGGACAGCATTCCGACCTATATCGACTGCCGCCATAATCCCTCGCATATCCGCTACAAGCACCCGATGCTTGAAAGTATACTCAAGGTCACCTACGGCTGTATTGTGTATCAGGAGCAGGTTATGCAGGTTCTGCGTAAGCTCGCCGGTTATTCACTCGGAAGGGCGGATATAGTTCGCCGCGCGATGAGTAAGAAAAAGCACGACGTTATGGAGCAGGAGAGAAAAATTTTCATCGAAGGCTTAACCGATGAAAACGGCAACATAATCGTTGAAGGCTGTCTGCGCCGCGGCATTGACCGCGCGACAGCGGTGTCTGTTTATAACGAGATGGAGAGCTTCGCTTCCTACGCCTTTAACAAAAGCCACGCCACCGCCTACGCTATGGTAAGCTACCAGACAGCTTATTTAAAATGCCATTATCCGCGCCAGTATATGGCGGCTTTGATGTCGAGTGTGCTCGACAGACAGAACAAGCTGGCGGTTTATATCAGCGAGTGCCACAGCTTTGGAATAAGCATACTGCCGCCCGATGTAAATACCAGCTACTACGGCTTTACCGTTGACGGCAAGAACATCCGATACGGACTGCGCGCGATTAAAAACCTCGGCTATCAGCTCATTGATACCATAATTGACAACCGCAAGCTCGGAAAGTACACGAGCTTTTATGATTTTTGCAAGCGCGTTTACGGCGCTTCTATGAACAGCAGAGCGCTTGAAAGTCTGATAAAGTGCGGAGCCCTTGACGGGCTCGGACTTAATCGCAGACAAATGCTCACGATGTCGCGCTCTGTGCTTGATGACATCGAGTTCGAAAGCAAAAAGAATATGCGCGGTCAGCTTTCCTTTTTTGATATGGGCGATAATCCTCAGCCGTCCTCGGAGCCTGAAATTCCCGATATGCCGGAGTTTTCCAAGGATGAGCTCCTGTTTATGGAGAACGAGGTGTGCGGAATGTATCTCAGCGGTCATCCGATTGACGAGTATGAGGACTATATAAACGCCGTTCACGCGGACAAAATCGGAGATATTCTCGACAAAGAGGACTCAAGATACAAGGACAATACCTCAGTGAAGCTCGTGTGCATTGTCTCGAAGCTTAAAAACCAGATTACAAAGAATAACAAGATGATGGCTTTCGTCACCGTGGAGGACAGGTTCGGCTCAATAGAAGCTATTGTTTTCCCGAATATTTTCGCCGAGTCCGGAGCAATGCTTGCTCAGGGCAGTGTTATTGAAATTCTCGGCAGGGTCAATGTTCGGGAGGACGAGGAGCCCAAGGTTATTGTTAACGAAATCAAAAGGGTAGAAAAGCACAAGCTTCCTTCTCCAAAGCCAAATGCTCCAAAGCCCTCCGATAAACCTCTCAGGCTTTACATCAGACTCGACAACCTCGAGAGCGAGAGCTACAAAAAAGCTTTTCGGGTGCTTGACATTTTCGAGGGAAACACTCCGGTGGTCTTTTACCTCACCGACACGAAAAAGCAGATTTTGGCTCCGAGAAAGATGTGGATAACGCCTAACGACGTGATGATTCGCGAGTTAAAACATCAGTTGGGTGAAAATAACATCGCAATAAAATAAAAATAATTTGACACTATACCACTATAAGTGATAAAATAAATATGTTTGGTATAAATAATAGTTAAGGGTGATTTAATGAAACAACTTATGATTGGTAACGAAGCTGTCGCGCGCGGTCTTTATGACGGCGGCTGCGCTGTGATTTCCAGCTATCCGGGTACTCCGAGTACCGAGATTACGGAATGCTTCGCTAAATTTGACGACGCCTACTGCGAATGGGCTCCAAACGAGAAGGTTGCTACCGAGTCGGCCTTTGGCGCTTCTCTCAGAGGCAAGCGCTCGGCTTGCTGTATGAAGCACGTCGGACTCAACGTTGCGGCTGACCCGCTGTTTACTATGTCCTACACAGGCGTAAACGGCGGTATGGTTATCTGCGTTGCGGACGACCCGGGAATGCACTCGTCTCAGAATGAGCAGGACTCCCGTCACTACGCAATCGCGTCCAAGATTCCTATGCTTGAGCCGTCTGATTCTCAGGAAGCGTATGACTTTGCTCGCGCCGCGTTCGAGATTTCCGAGAAGTTCGACACTCCCGTGCTCCTCAAAATGTGCACAAGAGTAGCTCATTCCCAGAGTATTGTTGAAACTCGCGACAAGGCTGTTGATGTGGTGAAGCCTTATGAAAAGAATCCGCAGAAGTACATAATGGCTCCGGCAAATGCTATCCGCCGCCATCCGTTTGTTGAGGAAAGAACTCAAAAAATCGCTGAGTTTTCCGAAACATCAGACCTCAACCGCGTTGAAATGGCTGAAAGCAAGGAAATCGGAGTTATCACTTCCTCGACCTCGTATCAGTACATCAAAGAGGTTTTCGGCGACAGCGTGTCTGTTTTGAAGCTCGGAATCGTTAATCCGCTTCCGACGGACTTAATCAGGAACTTTGCCTCAAAAGTAGAGAAGGTATATGTAGTAGAGGAGCTTGACCCGATTATCGAGACTCATTGCCGCAACATCGGCGTTGACGTAGCCGGCAAGGAGCTGTTCTCGATCACCGGTGAATTTTCGCAGAAAACAATTGCAAAGGCGTTTGGACTTGAAGATAAAGAAAACGTAACATTAGAAGCTGAGATTCCTGTGCGTCCTCCGATGATGTGCTCCGGATGTCCGCACAGAGGTCTGTTCTATGTGCTCGCAAAGAACAAGCTCACTGTCCTCGGCGACATCGGCTGTTACACTCTCGGCTCCGCTCCTCCGCTTAACGCGCTGGATATGACCCTTTGTATGGGAGCCTCCGTTTCCGGACTTCACGGCTATAACGTTGCAGGCGGTAAGGAAACAGAGAAAAAGACTGTCTGCGTTATCGGCGATTCAACGTTTATGCACTCCGGCGTTACCGGTCTTATCAACGTTGCTTATAATATGTCAAATTCCACTGTCATCATCCTTGATAACTCTATCACAGGTATGACAGGTCACCAGCAGAACCCCTCAACCGGATATAACATTAAAGGCGATCCGGCAGGAAAGGTAAGCCTCGAGAAGCTCTGTAACTCAATCGGTATCAACTCCGTTAGAGTAGTTGACCCGTACAACCTCGAGGAGTGCGAGAGAGTAGTCAAGGAAGAAATCGAGAAAGAAGAACCCTCGGTTATTATATCTCGCAGACCCTGCGTTCTGCTTAAATATGTAAAACCGAAGAAACCTCTTTGTGTTAATACCGAGAAGTGCCGCAGCTGTAAGCGTTGTATGAAATTCGGCTGTCCGGCGATTAGCTTCAGGGACAATCACGCTGTTGTAGACCCGACCCTCTGTGTGGGCTGCGGAGTCTGCGCTCAGCTTTGCCCGTTTGACGCGTTTGAAGGGGGAGAAGAATAATGGAAACAAAGAATATTATGATTGTCGGCGTAGGCGGTCAGGGCTCGCTGCTCGCGAGTAAGCTGCTAGGCAGACTGCTTGTTGACGAAGGATATGACGTAAAGGTCAGCGAGGTTCACGGAATGAGCCAGCGCGGAGGTTCGGTAGTAACCTACGTCCGCTTTGGCGAGAAAGTATACTCTCCTGTTATCGAGGACGGCGAGGCGGATTTCATTGTTTCGTTCGAAAAGCTCGAAGCCGCGCGCTACGTTGACAAGCTCAGAAAGGGCGGTACAGTCGTAGTCAACACTCAGCAGATTGACCCGATGCCGGTTATCATCGGAGCGGCAAAGTATCCGGAGGATATTATCGCTCAGATGGAGAGCAAGGGAGTCCACGTTGACAGCCTTGACGCTCTCAAATTCGCCAACGAAGCAGGCTCCTCCAAGGCGGTAAACATCGTCCTTATGGGAGTTCTTGCGAAATATTTTGATATTGCTTACGACAAATGGATTGCGGCCATTGAAAAGTGCGTAAAACCTCAGTTTATTGAGATTAACAAAAAAGCCTTTGAGCTTGGCTATAATTCATTGAAAGGGTGATACCAATGAGCAACTATTTTCAGAAAGAAATCGAGACAATGCCTGTCGAGCAAATTAAGGAGATGCAATCCGAAAAGCTCGTCAAGCAGGTTAAGTATGTTTACGATAACGTAAAATACTACCGCGACCTTATGGACAAAAAGGGCGTTAAGCCCGAGGACATCAAGGGTCTCGAGGACTTGCACAAGCTTCCTTTGATTTCAAAGAACGATTTGCGCGAGGCGTATCCTTACGGACTTCTCGCAAAGGATTTGAAGGACTGCGTAAGGATACACTCCACTTCCGGTACAACCGGTAAGCGCGTTGTAGCTTTTTATACTCAACACGACATTGATTTGTGGGACGACTGCTGCGCGAGAGCTATCGTTGCGGCGGGCGGCTCTGACGAGGATGTTTGCCACATCGCGTACGGCTTTGGCTTGTTTACAGGCGGCGCCGGACTCAACGGCGGTTCTCACAAGCTCGGCTGTCTTACGCTTCCGATGTCGAGCGGTAACACCGACAGGCAGATTCAGTTTATGATGGACTTGAAGTCCACAATCCTCTGCTGTACTCCGTCCTACGCCGCGTACATAGGCGAAACTCTTAAAGAGAAAGGCTACAAGCCCGAGGATAACCACCTCAAGGCAGGTATCTTCGGAGCAGAAGCGTGGACAGAGGAAATGCGCAAAGATATTGAAAAGAACCTTGGAATCAAGGCTTACGATATTTACGGACTCACCGAAACAAGCGGCCCCGGCGTTGCGTTCGAGTGCGAGGAGCAGACCGGAATGCACATCAACGAGGATCACTTTATTGCCGAAATTATCGACCCCGATACCGAGGAAGTGCTTCCTCTCGGCTCAAAGGGCGAGCTTGTGTTCACAGCAATCGACAAAGAAGCGTTTCCGCTTCTCAGATACAGAACACGCGATATTTGCGTGCTTTCAAGAGAAAAATGCTCCTGCGGCAGAACCTTTGTCAAGATGTGCAAGCCGATGGGACGTTCCGACGATATGATGATTATAAAGGGCGTCAACGTATTCCCGAGCCAGATTGAAGCCGTGCTTCTCAACGAGGGCTACGCTCCCAACTATCAGATTGTTGTTGACCGCGTTAATAACTCCGATACTCTCGACGTTTATGTAGAAATGCACGAGAGCGACTTCTCCGATAAGGTCAAGGATATGACTAAAAAGGAAAAATCTCTCCAGGGCGCAATCAAAACAATGCTCGGTATCAACCCGAAGGTTCACCTCGTCGCTCCTAAGTCAATCCAGCGCAGCGAGGGAAAGGCTGTCCGCGTAATCGACAAACGCCGCAGACTCGGTATTAATGTATAAAGGAGAACTAGTGTGAAAGTTCACACTAATTCAAATTGATATTGCCCGCTCAGTTGCGCACTGCGTGCGCACGAGCGATGGCTTAATTGCCATTTACGCCTTATCCGCCCACGGTAAC
>CADBTV010000059.1 GCA_902797655.1 uncultured Ruminococcus sp. | reverse complement strand
TGCTCCCTTCATCCGCCACAGGCGGCGGTCTTACGGCTTCCCGTCTAAAATATAGTCGTTGCGCGGACCGCTTGGAGCGCGGTCCTTCAACTCCTTATTTTAGACAGCGCTTTTGCTCCCTTCATCCGCCACAGGCGGCGGTCGCAACGCTACCAACCAAGTATCTCGTTTCCTTCCTTTTTGAGGTACTTACGGATTGAGATAAATCCCGAGAGCGCGCCGATTACGAGTCCCGAAACCACAAAGGCTCCGGCTACAAACCAGAACACGCTGGAGAACGGAATCGTCGCAACGTGGATAAGGTTGACGACAATCTCCATTATTCCGTCGTAGAGGAACAACAGCGCGAGCGTCGAGAAGATTGAGGCAATCAGTCCGATTACCATACCCTCAACCACAAACGGGATTCGCACAAAGGAGTCGGTCGCTCCGACGGACTTCATGATGCTGATTTCAAAGCGGCGGCTGTGCATTGTTGCGCGGATAGTATTCGAGATAATAAACAGCGAGATTACGCCGAGCGCAAGCACAATCGCAATGCTGAGAACCTGAACAAGGTCGTTGATGGATGAGAGTTTTTTCGCGAGCTCTTTCTGGCTTGTGATTTTCTCAACGCCTTTGATATTTAGTATTTCTTTGACTGTATTGTCGTACTTTGAAAGGTCCTTCATAGTGACCTTATAAGCGTCGGGCAGAGGATTGTCGTCCTTCATATTGTCGAAAACCTCGTCGCCGAGAGTGCTCTTGAAGTCTGCAAGTGCTTCCTCCTTGGGAAAATACTTTGCCTCGGTTACGTTTTTGAGCTTTTCAATATCTCTGCCTATATAGACCGCCTCAACCTTTGAGATTTCATCCTTGAGGTAGACGGTAGTTTCGTTATGGTCGCTGACCTTATCGACGAGGTTTGTGACGTTCATCGAGAACAGCACCGCGCTGCCCGTAAGCACAAGGCAGGAAACGAGCACACATACCGAAGCGATACTCATAATACGGTTGTTCCAAACGTTCTTAAAGCCTTCCTTGATAAGGTAGCTAAAGCCTGTCATTCGCATCACTCAGCCTCCTTATCTTCCGTTTCGACTGCGTCGGCGGACTCGGTTTCCTCGTCTGTCGGCTCAACAGCAGGTTCATCCTCCGCCTGCTCGGGGATTTCGGTTTGCTCCTCCAGAGCCGCTGCGATTGCCTCGGAAATTTCCTCCGACGGCGGATCCAGCTCGTACTTAGAGTCGTCGAACTCAACCTCGACATCCTCGATAACAGGCTCCTTGGTGTCGCTGATAACCTTTCCCTTTTCAATTTCGATAACACGCTTGTTAAAACGGCGCACAAGGTCGTGCTCGTGGGTTACGACGAGGATTGTAGTACCCTGAGCGTTGATTTCCGAGAGGAGTCCGATAATCTCGTAGCTCATCTCGGGGTCGATGTTTCCGGTAGGCTCGTCAGCAATGATGATTGACGGGTTATTCACAAGCGCGCGCGCAAGGCTGACGCGCTGCTGCTCACCGCCGGAAAGCTCGCTCGGGCGGTTCTGCGCTTTGTGAGAAAGTCCGACAAGCTCCAGAATGTACGGAACCCTCTTGCGTACAGCAGAAGGGCGCGCTCCGATAGCGCGCATAGCGAACGCGACGTTGTCGTAGACTGTCATTTTGTCAATAAGGCGGAAGTCCTGGAACACAATGCCCATATTTCGCCTGAGATACGGCACCTTCTTACGCTTTAGCTTTGAAACGTTGGTACCGTTTACAATGATTGTTCCGCGCGTAGGGGTTTCCTCGTGCATTATCAATTTAAGGAACGTGCTCTTGCCTGCGCCGGAAGCTCCCACAATAAACACAAACTCGCCTTTCTCAATATTGAGGCTGGCGTTGTTGAGCGCGTGAGTTCCCGAGCCGTAGGTTTTCGAGACGTTTTTAAACTCAATTATGTTGCTCATTTTTATTACTCCTGATTTTAGATTCAGGTCATTATACCTATATATTTTAATATTATAACATACTTCACATTAAAAGTAAACTTCTAATTTTACGCGGCAAAAAGCGCCGCCTTACGGCAGCGCCTTAATGATTAATACTTTGTGGGATTAGCTGTGAGGTACTTCTTGACCATCAAAGCTACCTTGAACACGATTGCGTCCTCAAACTCACGAAGGTCAAGACCGGTGAGCTTTTTAATCTTTTCAAGACGATACACAAGAGTATTTCTGTGTACGAAAAGCTTTCTCGAGGTTTCGGAAACGTTGAGGTTATTCTCGAAGAACTTCTGGATAGTAAAGAGTGTTTCCTGGTCGAGAGTCTCGATAGAGCCGCGCTTGAACACTTCTCTGAGGAACATATCGCACAGCGTGGTCGGAAGCTGATAAATCAGACGAGCGATACCGAGGTTATCGTAGCTGATGATGTTGCGCTCGGTGTCGAACACTTTGCCGACTTCAAGGGCAACCTGAGCTTCCTTGAACGAACGGGCAAGGTCCTTGATTCCGGTTACGGCAGTACCGATTCCGACAACGGAGTGAGTGTAGAACTCGGACGAAAGTGTGTCCACAATTGACGAAGCAAGCTTCTCCAGATCCCTGCTGTCGGTAGCCTCGGCGATTTCCTTAACGAGAGCAATCTCAGTCTCGTTGATGTTGATAACAAAGTCCTTGCTCTTATCCGGGAAGAGATTCTGGATAACGTCAAGAGCGGAAACCTCAGTCTTTGAGGTGATTCTGATAAGCAGGCAAACGCGCATAACGTCGGAGTTGAAGTGGAGCTCTCTTGCCTTCAGGTAAATATCTCCGGGGAGAATATTGTCCATAATTACGTTCTTGATAAAGTTGGAACGGTCGTACTTCTCGTCGTAATACTGCTTGATATTTGTAAGGGAGATCGCAAGCATATTGGCGCATTTCTGAGCGTAGTCATCGTTGCCTGATACAAACACAGCGTACTCGGCGCGGTTAGCGCTGCCGAAGCTTTTGTAAGTAAATCCGCCGGTAACGAACGGAGAAGAATTTACCAGCGTCTCGCTGTTGATGCTCTCGTCTACTTCGCCGATTTTGCCTAAATCAGAACAAGCAATCACAACAGAAGTCTCGTCGATAACTCCGATTGTTCTGTCGACTGCGTCCTTCATCTGATGTATAATTCCCTGAAACAGTCTGTTTGACATAGTTGGTTCCTCGCTTCCATCGAAAAAATTACTAAATAAACAAATCTAACTCATTTATAATTATCATTTTACACAAAAGCGAGCAAAAAATCAACCTTTTTTTACAAATATTAAAATGGTTTTTTATAGATTATGCCGAAAGGTCGAAAAACGTCGGAAAAAGGCGAGTATTTTTCACATAATAATAACCTGATAAAACCCAAAGGAAGGCATACTCCCGTCGGGAAATGCCCTCCTGTTTACTGCATTATTAAATATCTGTGAGGCAAGCGTCGAGCTCGGCGGAGATTTTCTCCTTGTCGAGCTTTTGACCGATGAATACGAGCTTAATCATTCTGTCGCCGTATTTGTCGTCCCACTCCTTGCGCAGCTGCGGATCCTCGGAGAGTGCCTTCTGCTGAACTGCCATTGGGGCGGAAGCTATCCACTCGGCATAATCGGAAGCGCTGACCTGGCGTCCTGCCTGTTCGAGCATATACGCCCAGTCCTTGTCCTCCTTGAACCAGAATATACCCTTGGCGCGGATGATGTTCTTCGGGAATTTCTGGAGCCATGCCTCGATTTTGTCTCTCGCGAACGGCTGGCGACGGTAGTACACAAATGTGCCGATTCCGTACTCCTCAACCTCACCCTCACCATGGTGATGATGATGGTGGTGATGTCCGTGATGATGCTCATGGTGGTCGTGCTCGTCGTGGTCGTGCTCATCATGGTCGTGCTCATCATGGTCGTGCTCATCATGGTCGTGATGGTGCTCGTGCTCGTCATCATCGTCATCGTCGAGGTCGGCGTTGAGTTCCTGCACCCATGCCGGAGAGCTTGCTACCTTTTCAAAGTCGAAGTTGTTTGTGTTGAGAATCTCGGACACAGCAACCTCGCTGTGGGTTGTTTCGATAAGCTTAGCCTGAGGCTGGAGAGCGCGGATTACCTTTTTAATCTTCTTGAGCTCGTCCTCGCTTACGAGGTCAACCTTATTTATGATAATCGTGTTACAGAACTCAATCTGCTGGATAATGAGGTTCTCGATGTCTTCCTCGTCGATATTGTCGGAAAGCAGAGTTCCGCCGCAGCCGAACTCGGTGGACAACCTCGCCGCGTCAACAACGGAAACGATGTTGTCAAGACGGCAAAGCTTGGGGATTTTGGGGTCGTTGTAGGAGCCGTCGAGCATAGCGATTGTCTGTGCAATCGGAATAGGCTCGCAGATTCCCGATGCCTCGATGAGGATATAATCAAACTTGTTCATCTGAATGAGCGAGCAAATCTGCTCGATAAGGTCGGTTTTGAGAGTACAGCAGATACAGCCGTTCTGGAGAGGAACGAGGTTATCATCCTTTTCCTGAACGATTCCGCCCTTCTGAATCAACTCGGCGTCGATGTTCACCTCGCCTATATCGTTGACGATAACGGCAACCTTGTAGCCCTCCTGGTTGGTGAGGACGTGGTTGAGCAGAGTTGTCTTACCTGCTCCGAGGTAACCTGTAAGTAATGTAATCGGTACGATTTTACGCATATTGGTCATCCTTTCGTTTGTTCTTTCTTATTCCGCAATCAAGTATAACACCTTTTTTTGAAAATCACAATATAAATTTTCGGGGAAATGTACGTTGAAGTATTCATAAATTGTATGAATATACACCGAATATTCCCGATTTACCCTGAAATTTTTGAAAAAACTAAAGATTTTTTCATTTTACGCTTGTATTTTTATAAATTATATATTAGTATATTATGTGCTGATAATTTTTATTTTAAAAGAAAAGAGGATTATTATGAAAAGAATTTTATCAATTGTTTTAGCGGCTGTAATGCTTTGCTCAACAGCTCTCGTATTTACAGCTTGCGGCGGCGCTTCCTCCGAGAAGAAGGAGCTCCACATGGCTACTAACGCATACTTTGAGCCTTACGAGTATTACAAGGGCAAGGAGATTGTTGGTATCGACGCTGAAATCGCAAAGGCTATCTGCGACAAGCTCGGCTACGAGCTCGTTATTGATGATATGGAGTTTGACTCAATCATCACCGCCGTTACATCCGGCAAGGCTGACTTCGGTATGGCAGGTATGACTGTTACAGAAGAGAGAAAGCAGTCTGTTGACTTTACAGATTCCTACACAACAGCTACTCAGGTTATCATCGTTTCCGAGAAGGACTCCAAGGTTAAGAACTCGGACGACCTTGAGACTGCCACAATCGGCGTACAGCTCGGCACAACAGGCGACCTCTATGTTTCCGACTTAAAGAAGGCTAAGGTTGAGCGCTTCAACAAGGGCGGCGACGCTGTACTCGCTCTTACACAGGGCAAGGTTGACGCTGTAGTTATCGACAACGAGCCTGCAAAGGCATTCGTAAAGGCTAACAAGGGAATCAAGATTCTTGACGAGCCGTTCGAGAAGGAAGACTACGCAATCTGCCTCGCAAAGAACAGCGAGCTCACCGAGAAGATCAACGGCGCGCTCAAGGAGCTCAAGGCTGACGGAACAATCAAGAAAATCGTTGACAAGTACATCAACGGCTAATTATCAGAAAACTAAAGGGCAGGCAAGCCTGCCCTTTTTTTCAGCATAAAGGACGATTTTATGGAAAACTTTTTTAAAAGTATAAGCGAAAGCTTTGTCAAGACCTTCATCACCGAGGACAGGTGGCAGCAGATTCTCGCCGGACTCGGAACAACGCTTGAGATTACTTTCTTTGCGCTTATAATCGGCTTGGTTTTGGGATTTTTGATTGCGATTATCCGCTCGACCTACGAGATGAACCTCAAGGGCAAAAAGAGCAAGGGAGTCGGAGACGTTATCCTGAAGATTCTCAACGTGATTTGCAACATCTACATCACTGTCATCCGCGGAACGCCGATGGTTGTACAGCTGATGATTATGTACTTTATCGTATTTTTGAGTTCTCGTGACGGAATTGTCGCGGCAATACTCTCGTTCGGCATCAACTCCGGCGCTTATGTTGCTGAGATTGTCCGCTCGGGTATTATGTCGATTGACAAGGGTCAGTTTGAAGCAAGCCGCTCGCTCGGCTTCAACTATTCAAGAACGATGTTTTACATCATTCTCCCGCAGGCGCTCAAAAACGTTCTCCCGGCACTCGGTAACGAGTTCATTGTACTCTTAAAGGAAACCTCAATCGCCGGTTACGTTGCGATTCAGGACCTCACCTACATCGGAAACCTTATCCGCTCGCGTACATACGAGGCGTTCTTCCCTCTTATTACCGTAGCGTTGATTTATCTTGTACTCGTACTTATTCTGAGCTTCTTCCTCAAGAAGCTTGAAAGGAGGCTGAGAAACAGTGAGCACTAATAACGATGTTTTGATTAAGGTTGATAACCTGCACAAGTACTTTGAAGGTCTCGAGGTACTCAAGGGCATCACCACCGAAATCCACAAGGGCGACGTTATCGTTATTATCGGCGCGTCGGGCTCGGGCAAGAGTACATTCCTGCGTTGTCTTAACAGGCTCGAGGAGCCGACAAGCGGCAAGATTTACTTTGAGGGCGTTGACATCACCGACCCCAAGACCGACATCAATCTCCACAGACAAAAGATGGGAATGGTGTTCCAGCAGTTCAACCTCTTTCCGCATATGACGGTACTGGGCAATATGACTCTCGGCCCGATTAAGCTTTTAAAGCAGAGCAAAAAGGAAGCCGAGGAAAACGCGATGAAGCTGCTCGAGCGAGTAGGACTTGCCGACAGGGCGGACGCGTATCCGGACCAGCTCTCGGGCGGTCAGAAGCAGCGTATCGCAATTGTACGCGCGCTTGCTATGAATCCGGATGTGCTGCTGTTTGACGAGCCGACCTCAGCTCTCGACCCTGAGATGGTCGGAGAAGTGCTCGAGGTTATGAAAAATCTCGCGCGCGAGGGAATGACGATGGCAGTCGTTACCCACGAAATGGGCTTCGCGAGAGAAGTAGGCACTCAGGTTATGTTCATTGACGAGGGCGTAATCGTGGAGCAGGGTGCTCCCGACAAATTCTTTGAGAACCCCGAAAGTCCGAGACTCAAGGACTTTTTATCAAAGGTTATATAAAACAGACTACAATAACGGCAGGGCAGATGAGTTCATCTGCCCTGCTACTTTCTTTAATAATAGCTATCACTCTATTCTGACAAGCTCGCCTCTCTCAAAATCAACCTCCTTTACTTAATAAACGACTGAGAAGAATGAAATATCCGAATCAATTTAAAATATTTTGAATTTTTTCTTTGTCGAGTCCTTCCCCTATTATGATTACGACGTCCTGACCGTTCGGTATAGGGTTAATGGTCTCGCCGGAGGAGGTGGCGTTGAACTCGTACCAACTGCCGTCCTCACAGCAAAAGCCCTTGATTCTGAACACGTTGCCGAGCGTTTTGTCCGAGAAAAGCTTTTTTGCGGCGGACTTCACCTTTTCACGCGTGAGATTAAGGCTCATAAGGTAGAGGGTTGTGTAATCATCGTCAGACAGAGCGTGCTTGACGTAATCCGCGGCGTAGTAACCGCTCGCGGAAATCTTCTCAAAATCATCAAAGGTTAAGCTTTTCCAATCCTTTGTCATAATAATACCGGAGATGTCGCGGTCGCATTTTACAGCTTTAAGGGCGGATTTGAGGGTATCGACTGCGTTTTGAATATCGTTTTCAGACGCGAGTTGAGTTTTGCTGAACACAAGAACCCCGGCGCTTGCCGCCTGAGAGGCGAGCAGGCTCAGCGAGGTCTCCGAGCGACTTCCCGTAAAGGTCGGGTCAACAACGGTAATCACGCTTCCTATTTCATACCAGCGGTCGAGCGGTTCCTCGCGGAGAGTATCGAAGAACTCGTCAACATCAAAAATCCCCGACGGCTCAACTATCACCCTGTCGTAGCCGCTCATCCCCATAGCTATGAGCTTGGTTTTGAAGCGACGTTTGTGGCAGTCGGCGTCGCACGCGCCTGCAACGGTTTCGAGAGTACAGTTCTCGCCGGCGAGGTCGGACATCAGCATCATATCGACGTTAACGGCGCCGTAGTCGTTCTCAAGGATTCCGATGTTCTCGCCCTTGCTCAGAAAATGCGAAGCGTACAGCTTCATAAAGGTAGTCTTGCCCGAGCCCAGAAAGCCGGTTATCAAATCAATCTTGGTCACAAAATCATCTCCGTTAT
>CADBTV010000058.1 GCA_902797655.1 uncultured Ruminococcus sp. | reverse complement strand
ATGTGGATCTTCGGCGGCGACGGCTGGGCTTACGACATCGGCTTCGGCGGTCTTGACCACGTAATCGCTTCCGGTGAGAACGTTAACATCCTCGTATTCGATACAGAGGTTTACTCCAACACAGGCGGCCAGGCTTCAAAGGCTACTCCTGTCGGCTCAATCGCTCAGTTTGCAGCCGCCGGTAAGTCTGTTAAGAAGAAGGACCTCGCGGCAATCGCTATGAGCTACGGCTACGTATACGTTGCTCAGGTTGCTATGGGCGCTAACAACAACCAGGTGCTCAAGGCTATGATTGAGGCTGAAAGCTACAACGGACCTTCAATCATCATCGCTTACGCTCCTTGTATCAACCACGGTATCAAGGGCGGTATGGGCATTGCTCAGCTCGAGGAGGATAAGGCTGTCAAGGCAGGTTACTGGAACCTCTTCCGCTATGACCCAAGACTCGCTGACGAGGGCAAGAACCCGTTCATCCTCGACAGCAAGGCTCCGTCAGCCTCCTACCGTGACTTCATCATGGGCGAGGTTCGTTACAACGCTCTGTCACGTAAGTTCCCTGAGAGAGCAGAGGAGCTCTTCACTAAGGCTGAGGGCTACGCTGAGAAGAAGTATGCTCACCTCGAGAAGCTCGCAAGCTTCGAGGACGCTACCTGATAAGCTTTTCAGGGCGGTTCACTTTGTGAATTAAATAATCAGGCCGCCTCGGTTGTGCTTTAATACAACTGAGGCGGCTTTTCTCTATAAGTATTTAGGAAGATGATTATGAAAAAACTAATTCTTGCCGCTTTGGCGGTTTTGACTCTGGGCGCGGTTGCGCTCACCGGATGTGACGGCTCAACAAACTACGAGCCCGACGCTCAGCCGGCTACCTATGACAAGTATCTGGTCGATGACAACTTTGACTCCGAAAAACTCGCGACAATCTACGGCGATATGCGTAACTACGGCTTTTACGATTACCTCGATTTTCTCGATGTGATTGAGTCCGACGACGTTGAGCCGCATATCGACTACGACAAGGACGTCAACCCCAGATTCTTCATCCACGGTTACGAGGGCGAGGCGCTCAGCGAAATCGACACCCAAACCCTCACCTATAACTACAACCGCAACTTTCAGAAGTCAATCAGGAAGTCGGGCGACTTTATGATTTCCGACTACAAGGACGGAGTTTGTATCAACAGGTATCTTTTTGACGGCAAAAAGAACTCGGGCAAAAAGAACCTCACCGTCAAAATCCCCGATACTCTCGACGGAAAAAGAGTGATCAAGCTCAGCGGCTTTATCATCAAGGATAAGGACGAGGAGTACGTTCAGGTCGGCTTTATGTACGACGTTCCGCACAAGTACAAGATTACGCTCGAAATTCCGGAGAGCGTGTCCGACATCAGCTACTGCGCGCTCAAGCCCTACCAGTACGAGGACGAGCCCGTCCGCGGCAGACTTGAAAAAATCGCAGCAGATAAGAAAAACCCTGCCTTTAAATCCGTTGACGGAGTTCTCTACAACAGCGAAAAGAGCTGGCTGTACTGCCTGCCGTCGAGCTATTCCGCGAAGGAGTTCAAGATTCCCGACAGCGTTAAGTACGTCGCCGAGACGCTCGACGAGTTTGAGGGAACGCTCACTATCGGCAAAAACGTGCAGAAGCTCTACGATGAGAGCCTTTCCGCAGAAAAGGTGAAGCTCTCCAGGGGCTCCTACGCCGAAAAGTGGTTCAAGGAAAACGAAATCGACGCCGAGGTTGAGTATATCTAATCCGGCATTATTGCGGCAGCGATATAAACAACAAGAGGATGGCTCACAATTCAACGTGAGTCATCCTCTTTTTATTTGTTATATATTGTCGCTGAAGCCCCATTCAGACAAGCTTTTGTTAGCAAAATCAGAGAATTTTTGAGTTTTGTTTTCTTCGATTGACGGGGGAGAAGCGAGCAGCACGTCCGCCTTTTCAAGCTCATCAAGCTGTACAACAGGAGCAAAGTATTTTTCTTTCATCGTTTAGCCCTCCTTGTAGTAGGTGTTGGTGTTGCTTGCCAAGCCCTGCTCAGCTTCGGTGAAGCTTGTGCAGCAGCCGCCGTAGGTGGTTGTTCCGCCGTAGTCGTTGTAGAAGGTTCTGAGCAAGCCGTTAGCGTCGTAGTACCTGAGGTACGCTCTCGCGCAGATTAGGTCGTCCTTGTGGGCGGAGCTGCCGGCGTCCTTGTAGGTAACAACAAAGGTCGAAAGTCTGTATTGGCTGAAGCTCTTGTGGTCAACCTTGCCCTCGTGCGAGGTGCAATCGACGTTGGTGATGTATCTGTAGTCGTGCTCTGCGTCTTTGGTTGCGCCGGTGGTGTCCTCGCCGTTTACGTCGGCGCCCTTGTATCTGAGCTCGTAGTTTGCGGTGTTTTTGCCGTAATGGTTCGCGAACATATCAACCTGATCCTTACGCGCGGCAACGTAACCGTACTCGACGTCGTGCTCCTGACCCTCGTCATTTTTGACCTTTTTGTCGGACAAAGCGTCGATTTTGCTGAGGAGATCCTCGCTTATCGAGGTGATAAAACGCAAGCCGCCGGGCTGGAGCTCGTAGCGGTCGATGTTCTTGTCAGCCCAGTAATCGGGGCGAATCTGAACGCCAAAGAGTCCGAAGTTAAAGTATTCGCCGTTCATTGAAGTCGGGAGAACCTTGTCGTCCCCGGGGTCTTTCGCAACCTTCTCGACCTTCTCCCAGTGAGCGTAGATGTCAACGCCCTTTATGTATTTGTCGGCGTCGTCGCTCTGGTAGGTTTCGCCGAACTTAATCGGGCGGCTGTCGTCCTCGTTGTCGCGGTCGTAGTACCAGCCCTTGAAAACATATCCGTCGGGGTCCTTGAGCTTGGGAATGTTGTGGAATTCCTCGATAACGTTGCCCTCTTTGACCTCGTGGTTGGTAACGTACGGGGTGAAGATTTCGTCCGCGTAGATGTCGGACATATCGGCGTTGTTGATGTGATAGTTTACGTCAAACTGCTTGCGAACAAGACGAACTTCGTTCTCATTGCCGGTAACTGCTGTTTTTTTGCCATATACTGTTGTATAAGAATATCTACCGCCTTCAAAAACAAGCTTTGCAGTAACTTTCCCCAAATCATCATATTCGTATATATAGTTACTAAACGGGGTAGATGGATAATAATTAATTGTTACAAGTTCATCATCCGGCGTGTCTGAAAAAGTATAATTATTAATATCTCCCGAACCGGAAACCTTTAAATAAAGTATTCCGTCGCTTGCTGTGGATTGATATTGTGTGTATCCGTAATATGTTATGGATTTATTATTCTTTGAAAACATTAAAGAAACAGAACTGCTTTGCATTTGAATAGTAATAACAGTATTGTCAGGAGCGGTATACCTTTTATATTTATCATAGTTATAGGTCACAGAATAGCCTTTGTTGCTGTATCTATATACTAATTCATCAAAAATATTCTGTAACGTTGTTATTGCGCCTGTTCCCGGCTTTTGAGCTTCCAACCGAATATAGTCGCCGCTGAGACCGGCAGGGTTAGCTCCGGAAGTAACCGGATATCTTTTTGCCGTGTATACATAATAACGCTTTGAAGTGTCGTCTATCTCTTTTTCTTCTGCTTTTGTCCTGTCCACAAACCAAGTAACGTGGTCGGATGTGAAGTATTGGTCAGGATGAACCTCGGGGTTGTTGTCTTTGTAGCCGTTTGTCAGAAGCTCAGCCGAGCCGTCGTCGGGAGCCTCTATGTCGCTCTTTCCGTCATCCCAGAGACTTGGGTCGGAAAGACCGATTCGAGAGCCTTCCAGACTGCCGACAACGTAAATCGGGTTAGTTGTGCTGAAAACATTTACGTTGTTGAGTTTGTTGTCATACTTGTTGTTTTGAACAATATCAGCACCGGAGACCTGTAACTTTGATTTATCGTCGTAGTATACGCCGGCGCCGCGATCACCGGAGGTGTTGCCGGTGATTGTGGAATCCTTAACAAGAGCAACCGGAGGATTGTTTTGTCTGTATGTTATTACAGCGATTCCTCCGCCTTTCTTTTCCGAGCTGTTGTTGTTAATTGAACAGTTTTCAATAGTTAAATCTGATTTTTCATCGCTTACAAGAACGCCGCCGCCGCAGCCGGTCTCTTTAGAATGGAAATATCCGTCTGCATCAGATCGTTCATTAACAAGTCCGGATTTGTATTTGGCAGTGTTGTTAGTTATAGTTACATTTTTAATTGTAGCTTTTGTGTAGGATCTGAATATTTCAAATCCTCCGCCGGCGACGTTTGCAGTGTTACCGGAAATTGTTCCGCCGGTCATATTGAATCCAGCCTCGGGAACTTCACCGGCTCCGGTAAGCTTGCGTTCTTTTTTGATTTTTGCAGAGGTGCTGTTGCCGGTATCTATTGTGTTTTCTACTTCAACTATACCGCTTACACTTGCGTTAAAAGTAATTCCGTTAGCAAAAGGAAGTTCAAATCCGTTTACGTAGATTCCTCCGCCTATGTTAGATTCATTTGAGCTGATGGTTCCTCCGTTAATCGCAACCTTACTTTTAATATTGCCAAATCCTTCTTGACGGCATGAAGAAACAGATATTCCGCCGCCGCGTCGTGTTGATTTATTTCCTGTAATTGTACCGTCATTCATAACAAATGTTGATTCACCGGTTACAAACACGCCGCCGCCCATTGCGGTTTTATACGCGTCTCCGGTTTGACCCGAACCGTTCTGCGTATAAGTTTCGTCCGGGGAATGTACAAAATCAGATAAAGCGTAGCAATTTGAGATTGTGCCGCCGTTCATTATAAACGTACCTTTTCCGAAAACCGCAACTCCGCCGCCGTAGCAAACTGAGCCGCCGTCGATTCCGCAGTTGTCGATTGTGCCGCCGTACATATTGAACGTGCCGCCCTCGACCGTAACTCCGCCGCCTAAGTAGTTGTTGCCCTTGTGGTCTTTGACGGTTACATCGTCGTACATATTAATCACAGCTTTCTGACCGTTAGTCAAAAGAAGACCGGGATTATCGTTGTTATTGCCGTTCAGGATTGTGAAGCTTTTATCATATCCGGAATAGCCAAGGTTGACTTTCGCGCTGCCAACGGCGCCTAACCCCTGTGCGCTCGGACCGTCGGCAATGCTAAGGTAGTGATTTTCGCCCAGGATGGTAACGCTGTTTTTTTTAAAGCAAGCGCCAAATCCGTTATCAATATCCGCCTTAAACGTAATTGAGTAGCTGCCTCCTTCCGCCGCATTGATTACGTCAGCGGCAGCTTGTAGATCGTTGCTGCTGCTAATGTCGAAGTTTCTGTCAAATGTCTCCGCCGCGCCTGCGGTGAGCGGAGCGGTAACAGCCAGGCTCAGGAGCAGCGCGAACGTCAGAACAATTGAGATAATCGTTTTTGTTGTTTTCATAAAATACCCCTTTCTTTTAGAACGTCAAAAGTATAGCGATACTATCACATTATAAAAAGATATACTATTACCACAATTATATCATATTCGCAACAGTTTTTCATCGTCAATTTAGCAGATTTTTAAGCAAAATTTACGGAAATGTTGAACATATTGACAAAAAGAGAGCGCATTTTCACAATGTGAGGAAAACAGACAGAAAAAGGGCGCCGACATTTGCCGGCGCCCTGGCTGTTATCTAAGGAAGCGTTAAGCGTTGTAGGAGTAGTTCGGGGCTTCCTTTGTAATCTGAATATCGTGGGGATGGCTTTCCCTGAGTGAAGAAGCGGAAATCTGTACGAAGCGAGCCTTTTTGTGGAGCTCCTCGATTGTTGCGCAGCCGGTATAGCCCATTCCGGCGCGGAGTCCGCCCATCATCTGGTAGATTGTGTCGGAGAGCAGGCCCTTGTAAGGCACACGACCCTCGACTCCCTCGGGAACGAACTTTTTGTTAGCCGCCTGGAAGTAACGGTCTGAGCTGCCCTGACCCATAGCTCCGAGCGAGCCCATTCCGCGGTAGGTCTTGAACTGACGGCCCTGGAAGATTTCGTTGTCTCCGGGGCTTTCCTCGCAGCCTGCGACGAGCGAGCCGACCATACATACGCTGCCGCCCGCGGCAAGAGCCTTGACGATGTCGCCGCTGTACTTGATACCGCCGTCGGCGATAACGGGGATTCCGTATTTTGAAGCCGCGCAAGCCGCGTCATAAATCGCGGTAATCTGCGGTACGCCGATACCTGCGACGATTCTTGTTGTACAAATTGAGCCGGGTCCGATACCGACCTTTACAGCGTCTGCGCCGGCGTCGATAAGAGCCTCGGCGGCTTCGGCTGTCGCGATGTTACCTGCGATAAGCTGGAGCTCGGGGTACGCTTTCTTAACCCTTCTGACGGAGTTTATGATGTTGCTGTTGTGTCCGTGAGCGGAGTCAAGACAGCAAACGTCTACGCCGGCTTCAACCAGAGCCGCGACTCTGTCGAGAACGTCGGGAGTTCCGCCGATTGCGGCGCCGCAGAGGAGTCTGCCGCCTTCGTCACGCGCTGAGTTCGGGTACTGAACGGATTTTTCAATATCTTTAATGGTGATAAGACCTTTGAGCACACCGTTTTTGTCGGTAATCGGGAGCTTCTCGATGCGGTGCTGACGGAGGATTTCCTGAGCCTGCTCGAGGGTTGTGCCGACCGGAGCGGTAACGAGCTCCTCCTTGGTCATAACTTCACTGATTTTTGTTGAGAACATCTCGGGCTTCATAAAGCGCATATCGCGGTTGGTGATGATGCCGACCAGCTTGCCGTTCTCGCAAATCGGAACGCCGCTGATTTTGTACTTAGCCATCAGCGCGTCAGCGTCGCCGACAGTGTTGTCGGGAGTGAGGAAGAACGGGTTCACGATAACGCCGTTCTCGGAGCGCTTAACCCTGTCAACCATATCCGCCTGAGCCTCGATGCTCATATTCTTGTGGATAATTCCGATACCGCCCTCCCTGGCAATCGCGATTGCCATATCGGTCTCGGTGACTGTGTCCATAGCCGCAGTCATAATCGGGGTGTTGAGGTGGATTTTCTTTGTCAGGTTAGTTTCGACGCAAACATTCCTTGGCTCAACGTCAGACTCTCCGGGAATAAGGAGCACGTCGTCAAACGTAATGCCCTGCTTGCCGAATTTTTCGTCAAAATTCTTGTTTAACAATGTAGCCATCTCCTTTTCTTTTTGGTTAGTTTATCCTTAATTATAACAAATTTACTGCTGATTCGCAAGGGAAATTTTTATCTTTTTACGCAATTGTTGACTTGACAAAAAATCTCCGAATAAGCTACAATTAAATGTGCAAAATACAGGGTTTTCCGACCCGGATTATTTCGCGAAAGCGAGGAAAGGCTTGATTATGAAAAAATTTGTATCAATATTTTTAATTGCCGCGGCGCTTGCGCTTGTGTTTGCCGGCTGCTCAGATAAAAAACCGGCTCCGACTTCCGCCGCGACCACAGCTCCGACCACCGCTGCCGCTGAGGAAAGCTCAGGCGAGCTGAACGCTTACCTGAAGAGCTTCGTCAAGGGCGACAGCCCGATTTACGGAACCTGGCAGATTGAGGGAGTTGACTACCTGAGCTTTATCTTCCGCAACGACGAGCTCGCCGAGATGGTTATGGACAACGAGGGCGACTTCACAAAGCTTCGGCTCGACGAGAAGAACAAGACCCTCGGCGTTTCGTTCGCGCTCGGGCTCAACGGAGTCTACAGCTATGAGCTCTCGGACAACAACTCAACCCTCAGCCTGAAGCTTGACGACACTAAAATTACGCTCAAGAAGCAGAAGGACTACAGCATCGCGCCAAAGGCTCCGAAAAAGCCGCAGGTTGACCCGGACTTGCTCGGCTGGTGGAAAAGCGAGGAAAAGCAGATTTACTACTTCGGCGGCGACGGAGTGATGTACTCCAACAACATCAGTATGGAAACCGCCTACACCTACTCAGCCGCTTCTGGCAAAATCAACGCTGTGTACAACTACGGCGGTGAGGTCAAGAAGGACTTTAAGTACAATATCAAGTCAGGCAAACTGATTATGGACAATCAGACGTTCAAAAAATTTAACCCGAAAATTAAATAAGATGCGCTGAATAAAGGCATAGAAACAGGCTGACCGCTACTTCAAAAGTGTAAGAGGTCAGCCTTTTATGGGGGAAAACATATTAAATATCTGTCAAAACGGAGCGCTCACGCGCGCGCCCGGGGCGTTGAACTCAGCTCCGGCTGCCGCTCCGGCGAGCGCGGCTGAGACAGTGGCGATTGCGATTGTCAGCCCAATCGCGATTATAATTTTCAGTAGCTTCATTTCTTTTCTCCTTGCCTTGTTTTCACTATAGTAGCGTCAAAAAAGCGCGGAAAAGTTTCAAGATTTTTTATTTTTTTAAAACTTTGTTTATAAGCTTAGGGCAGAAGTCAGCCATACAGCAGCTCTCGCACTTTGGCTTGCGCGCGTCGCAGACCGCTCTGCCGTGCAAAACAAGCCTGTGGCAGAAGTCGTTGCTCTCCTCCGGCGGCAAAAGCCCGCGCAGGATAAACTCGATTTTCTTCGCGTCCTTTTCCTCGTGAAGCCCGAGCCTGCGCGTCAGGCGAATGCAGTGAGTGTCAACCACGACCGCCGGCTGATGATAAACGTCGCCCATCACGAGGTTGGCGGTTTTTCTGCCGATTCCGGGCAGCTTAATCAGGTTGTCGAGGGTGTCGGGAACCTTGCCGTCAAAGTCCGAGACTATCATCCTGGCAAGGGCTACGATGTCGCGGCTCTTGGTTTTGTAGAGTCCGCAGCTTTTTATGTATTCGGCAACCTCGTCCTCTGTCGCTTCGGCAAAAGCGTAAACGTCCGGAAAACGTTCAAACAACGCCGGAGTTACCATATTGACCCTCGCGTCGGTGCATTGAGCCGCAAGCCGGGTCGCGATTAAAAGCTGCAGGGGGTCGGTGTATACGAGCGAGCAGATTGCGTCCGGGTATTCATTTTTGAGCGATTCGACCGCCTTGAGCGCGGTTTGTTTTTTTGTCATATTAAAACCTCCTGAAGCTTTTCAAAACTGTTAAAATATGTTACACTGTTGTTGGTGATGAAAATGTTTAAAAATTATATGTTTGACCTGTACGGAACCTTGATTGATATTAACACCGACGAGTGGAGTCTGAGCCTTTGGAAAAAGCTCTCGATTCTCTACCGTTACAAGGGCGCCGGGTACACTCCGCGCGAAATCAACCGCAAATACTGCGAGTACGTTGAGGACGAGAAAAAGCGAGTCCGCCGCCGTCACCCGGAGTACAGCGTTATCGACATCAAAATCGAGAAGGTTTTCCGCAGGCTTTTCCGCGAAAAAGGAGTCAGGGTCACCGCAAAGGAGATTGACTTTGTGTGCGCGGCGTTCCGCTGCTGCTCGACTAAGTACATCAAGCTCTACGACGGCGTGATTGACCTGCTCGATACGCTGAAAGCAAGGGGAAAGCGGATTTACCTGCTCTCGAACGCCCAGCGCAAATTTACGGAAAACGAGCTGAATATGTTCGGGCTGACAGAGTATTTCGACGGAATTGTCATAAGCTCCGACGAGGAGTGTTCCAAGCCGGACAGGCATTATTACGACGCGCTCATCAACCGCTACGGGCTTAACCGCAGCGAAACGATTATGATAGGCAACGACTATATCTCGGACATCAAGGGCGCAAAGGACTCGGGACTCAAGAGCCTTTACATCCACCAGAGCATCAGCCCCGAGATTAAGGGCGAGCTCCTCGCCGACTTTAAGGTAATGGACGGGGATGTTTATAAAATTAAGGAATTGATAATTAATAATGAATAATGAACGACGGGCAGAAAGGTTGATTAATCAGTCAACCTTTCTGCCCGACTATGATTTTTATTTATCGTTTTTTTCTTCAATCTTGATCTCGGTAATCTTAATCCGGTAGTCGTCGCCCTCGGAGCGCGCTTCGCGTTCCTTGCGGCGTTTTTCAGCCTGATTGTTTTTGTAGACCATATCGCCGATAAAACAGCCCAGCATTCCGACTATCAGGTAAATGAATACGTAGATAGCCCAGTGGTAGTAGTGGCTGTAAATCAGCACGCTGCCGATGTAGATAATCGGCGCGATCAGCGGAAAGGTAAAGTCCACTCCGTGCTTCCACGAATACGCGACTCCTGCCAAAAGCGAGGTCGCGGGGAACACGAACTGGTACTCAATGGCGTCGTATTTGTAGTTTTCTCCCTGGAAAAAAATCGGCATTCCAAGGTAAATCACCGCGATTATTATCGCGAATAATAAATAGCGTTTAATATATTTTATCATCAGCGTTTTCCAGCGTCGGGCATTGTGCGCGCGTAGGTCAGGAAATCGCGCATAGAGCCGCTCTTAAAATCCCGGAGATCGGTTTCGTTTTTGTTAATCAGGCAATCGGTCACCAGGTAGGTTTTCATTCCGGCAGCCTTTGCGGCGAGAATATCCTCGTCAACGTCGTTGCCGACCATCATACATTGGTCGGGCTCCGCCTTTAGTTTGCCCATAATTTCCTCGTAATACGCGGGGTTAGGCTTGCAGGTTGAGGAATTTTCGTAGGTAGTAACGAGCGCAAAATCCTCCTTGCCGACTCCTGCCCACTTCATTCGGGTCGCGATTGCGATTTCCGGAAAGATGGGGTTGGCAGCCGCTGCGAGCGTGTAGCCCTTGCGGCGCAGGGTCTTGATCGCTTCGGGAACGTTGGGGTTGTAGCCGCTAACCTTTTTTGTTTCAAAGAACTCGTTTTGGTAAAAGCTGTCGAACTCCTTAACGTAATTCAAAATTCCCTTTCCGTACAGCTTGGTCATACTCTTCCAGAACGCCTTGATGTTCGGCTCGCTGCCGTCGTTCTTAATCATAGCGTTGGTGGATTTCCAGATTCCCTTGATTAGCTGCTCGTCCTTGAGCTTGAGCATAGGGCAGAACTTGCCTGTCAGCTCGGTAAAGTAAACCTTGACGAACGCTTCCTGATCCATCGGGAGCAGGGTGCCGTCCAAATCAAAAAATACGTATTTCAGCATACTATCACCTCGCAACCTTATTATAAACCAATAATTTTGTATTTGCAAGAACAAGAGCATTAGGTTATAATAATGTAATAAACGGAAAAAGGTTGTGACAAAAATGAAAATTGTTCTTACCGACGCCAAAACCGTAACCCAGGGCGACCTCTCGCTTGACGGGCTTCGGGAGTTCGGAGAGGTCGAGGTGAACCTCCTGACCGACTACGAAAACATCGCCGACACAGTTCGCGACGCCGAGGCGATAATCTGCAACAAAACGCCCCTCAACCGCGAAACTCTGCGCAAGGCTGAGCGGCTTAGATACATCGGGCTCTTTGCGACGGGGTATAATAACATCGACATAGACTACTGCAGCGAGCGCGGAATTACCGTTTGCAACGCCGGCTCCTACAGCAGCGACGCTGTGTGCCAGCATACCTTCGCGCTGATTCTCGAGTGCCTCAACAGGGTGGGGGACTACAGCCGTTTTGTCGCCGAAGGCAACTGGAAAAAGAGCAAGACCTTCTCGCCGTTTGTGTTTCCGATGAACGAGCTCTCCGGCAAGACTCTCGGAATCGTCGGCTACGGAAGCATCGGCAAGGCTGTCGCAAAGGTTGCGAGGGCGTTTAATATGCGCGTGCTCGCGTACCGCAGAACTCCCGGGGACGGCTGCGTTGACCTCGATACCCTCCTCAGGGAGAGCGACATCGTCACCGTTCACTGTCCGCTCAACGACGAGTCATACAGGATGTTCAGCGACGAAACGTTCGCGAAAATGAAGGACGGCTCGATTTTTATTAACACCGCGAGGGGCGGAGTTATGGACGAGAACGCTGTGCTCAGAGCGCTCAAAAGCGGAAAGCTCGCTTACGCCGCGATTGATACCCTCGAGCAGGAGCCGATGGCGCGGGACTGCGCGCTGTGCGGAGTCGGGAATTGCTTCATAACGCCGCATATCGCCTGGGCTCCGATGGAAACCAGAGAACGGCTTATGGGTATTGTATGCTCGAATATTCGCAATTTCCTCGCAGGAACGCCCGAGAATGTTGTAAACTGACGGCATATGTGTTATAATCTTTGCTGGTGATTTAAGATGAAAAAAATCCTTTTGATATTAGCGCTGAGCGCCGCGGCGGTTCTCAGCTCCTGTTCGGCGGCTAAAAATGTTGAAACAACCTCCTCGCGGACTACCGCGCCGACAACCGCTCCTACTACCCAAACTCAGGCTTCCAGCTCAACCGCGGTCGTAACTGAAATTGTTACGACAAAGGAAACCTCAAAAAAAGCGACGAAGCCTACCGAGCCTACGGAAAAGGCAACAAAGAAAAAACCGACTAAGCCAACCAGGCCTGTCCCGACTCAGGGCAGAACCAAGCCCAACACTCACGTCGTCGTGACGTTCCCGAAGGGCAGCTTCACCGACTCCGACCTGGTTTTTACAAAGGGCAACATCAAAATCAACCTCGGCGAAAGCTGGAAAAAAGCTCTCAAAAAGCTCGGCAAAAAGGGCGACGTGACCGAGATTTCATCAAAACGAACCGAGTACGACTACTCTAATTTTACGGTTACAACACTGCTGGTTGACGACGAGGAGCTCGTTGAGAAAATCGAGATTACCGACGATACGCTCGCAACCCCGAGGGGAATCAGAATCGGCTCCTTTGCCTCGCGGCTGCGCAAGACCTACGGCGACCCGTACAAAAAGAACGACACCGCCTACCGCTACGGCAACGACGAGAAAATGCTCTACTTCACCTACGAGGATAATATGGTGGACGGAATTTACTACAAAATTATTTTCTAAAAAACTATTGAAATAAATCTCCGGATGTGGTATTATATCATACGGACTTAAAAAGTTCACAGGAACGCTGGTATAGCTCAGGCGGCAGAGCGCATCCTTGGTAAGGATGAGGTCGGCAGTTCGAGCCTGCCTATCAGCTCCAACGAAAAACCGCATTGTAAAGCCATTTTCGGCGATTTTACAAGGCGGTTTTTCTATTTCTATAAAAGAATAAAAGGGTATTTTACCGCTTATTTACCGTTTATTGTCTAAAAAACAGGCTATACACACCCATTTTTACGGGTAAGTGTATAGCCTTTTTGTTATGCCCCTTTACGTTCGGTATTAAACATCTTTTCAAAGGTGTTCGCCGCTTGCTTATCCGCAACGTCTAAAGCGTGTACATAACGGTTAGTTGTCTTTAGCTGTGTATGTCCTAATCTGTCGGCGACGTTCTTTATATTTGTTCCGCTGCCTAATAGGAGAGTTGCGGAAGTATGCCGCAGGGCGTGAAATTTTCGGTGTTTCAGGTTATGCCGTTTCAGGAATTTGTCAAACATCAATGTCGGTGTTGTCGGGAACATTGGCGATCCGTCCGCCTGAATGAATACCCATTCGTCACCCTGCCATTTATCACCCATAGCAAGCCGCTGCCGTCCTTGTTCCGCTCGATATTCCTTTAATAAAGATATACAATACGGCGGTAACGTCATATAACGGCGCTTGCCTGTCTTTGTTTCCTTGCTTTTTATCGGTTCGCCTTTTACCTTGTAATTGCTTCTTTGTACGGTCAACACGCCTGTATAAAAGTTTATATCAGACCATTTAAGCCCTACAAGCTCGCCACGCCTACAGCCCGAATTTAAAGCTAAATGTATAAGGGTTTTAAATTGCAGCGGTTCACTTTCTAAATAGTCCAATATTTCCGCTATTTCTTCGGGCGTGAATATCTCTGTTTTTTGTTCCTGTAGCTTTGGCAGGGTTATTCTGTCGCCGTCCGCAGGGTTTATGCCTATTATTCCGAGCTTATAAGCACTATGAAAGATTGATTGTAATACTGTGTAATATCGGCGAACGGTTGACGGGGAGAGTTTACCCGACTTTGTGTTTGAGGGCTTTTCTTGCAGCTCGTTTATAAAGTGTTGAATGTGTACGGGGGTAATATCTTTCAGCTTGAAATGTCCGAGCGCAGGAATGATGTATTTGTTTATCGTTCTTTGATACGCCTTGTAATTGTACTCAGACAGGTTGTTTTTAGCGTTTTCAAAGTATATCGGGATAAAATCGCATAATTTAATTTTACCGTTAGCAGCGGCTTGCCCGTACTTGCATTGTTCCTCAAAAAGGACGGCTTGCCGCTTCACTTCATTTTCTATTTTCTTTGGTGTCATTCCTTTGTCGGGTTTATAGGTTAAAAAACGCCTAATCTGTTTCCCGTCTGCTCCATAACCGCAGGACACGGCTATTTCATAGCTGTTATTCTTCTTGCGTATTGTTGCCATAGTTATACTCCAATTTCTGCAAACCGTTCAATTATGGTGCGAAACTCTTTTTCTACTCTGAATTGTTTTACATCTACTATGTCTTTTCGTGCGTCAGCCTGCAACACAACGCTTTCAAATAATTGATCATCAATAGTTTTTTCTTTGATTTTTTCCAAATCATTGTAATGCTCCGCTGCATTTTTTAATTCAACTATGTGTGAAACAAGAAAACAAAACGCCGAATTGTTTTCCTTATCAGAGCAAATACTGTTTAGAATATAAGCAAGATTATAAGGCTGCCTATCTTTTGTATTATGAAAATAATTATTAACTACGGTATCGCTTAACCCAGTATATTTACATATTGCTTGTAAATCATCATTTATTATTTTTCCCTCAGATAGCCCTAACAAATAATCAGCGGAAACATTGTAATACTTTGCTATTCTTGCTGTCATTTCAATATCAGGTTTTCGTTTGCCTTTCTCGTAAAATTCAAGACTTGCCCTTGTAATGCCTAAATCATCAGCTACTTGCTGTCTTTTCAATCCTCTTTCTTTTCTTAATTTTGTTATTCGTTCCTTGAAAATGTCACCTGTTGTCATTTTATCCCCCTATTGCACAATTGTATATATTTGTTGCTATTAGAAAAACAAGCAACAAATTGCTTGACTTTGCTATGCTGTTGCTATATGATAATTACAACAACAAATCGTTATCATCATATTATAACATTTGAGGTTAAATGTCAACAACAATTTTTGAAAGGATGTAATAAAATGAAAGCAAACAAAGACATTAGACAGTACGCAAAAACAAAGGGCGTTCTTTTATGGGAAGTTGCCGAAAGACTTAACATAAACGACAGTAATTTTTCACGCAAGCTACGCAAAGAGCTACCCGAAAACGAAAAAACCGAAATAAAGGGTATTATCGACAGCATAGCAAACGAAAAGAACGCCGCTGCAACAAAATAAAGGCAGGTGAAAAAAGTGGATAGAATTATAAGACAACCCCGAATGCGAACACTTGACGAATGTTACAACGAACTTGTAGCGCTTGATCCTCATACCTCAGTATCAAAATACTTTATCCGTCAGCTCGCAATATCAAAAAAATACCCTGCATTATGGCAGGGCGTAAAAGACTTATAAACTTTGATAAATTACTCGCTTATTTAAACGGCGATAATCAGGATCAGAAAATACATTCAAGCAGCGGAATAAAGCCCGTAATAATATAAAGGCGGTGACACTCAATGACTAATCGAATAACCGAGCTTTTACACGATAACGGCATTATTGGAGCGGCTAACGGTATCAAGGTAGATATTAAAGCTGTTGAAAATAGCTCCCACAAGCAAAAACAGCCGTAAAATAACGGCTGAAATACAAGAATGTCGCAGACAATGGCGAGAAGTTGACGGGATAGAAAACTATATATTATCTGATACATCACACGGCTATTATTTACCGCTCGATATAAACGAAGCTGTACGCTTTTTATCTGCTCAGGATAACAGAGCTATTCAGGCGTTTTCTACCGTTAAAACACTACGGCAGCACTTAAAATCAATAGGCTTATTATAAGGCGGTGGTATTATGAGAGAGAAAAAACCGCCTGCTTTTCAGGTATATTTAGACACTTACGAGCACATAAAATCTCTTAATATGGCAGAGCGAGGAGAATTATTTACTGCACTTTTTGAATATGCTGTAAATGGTATAAATGCAGATTTTGAGAATGGAGCGGTTGCTATGGCTTTTTCGTTTATGAGGGCACAAATTGATAGAGATTTTATTAAGTACGAAAAACGCTGTGCAACAAACAAGGAAAACGCAAGTAAACGGCAGCAATCAAAAGCGACCGCTAACGACCGCTAACAATCGTTGACAATCGCAGCCAATACAAATATAAATACAAACACTAATACTATAACAAGTACTATTACAAGAACTATAAAAAATAACAATCATATATGGCTTATAAAAGAAAATATAACAAAAGAAAAGGTTTTAAGACAAAAAAGCCGCCTATCGAAAATAAGCGGATTTTTAGGTTTGCCCTTGTTTTCGGTTGCTATATAGCCCATAACTTCTTATTTTAGGTTATGGGCTTCTTTTTGAACGTAACAAACACGTCACAAATGCGTAACAGAAAACGGAAAAAATAAATTTTGTATTTTAGTGGGATTTAGTGGGAAAGTTTTTCTTTTTAATAACCGTCGAAAGTTGCGATTTAATGGCACATTACAACGGAACAAAAAATCGTAACAAAGTGAGTACAAAAGTGGTACAAAAAACCGACCTTTATATATAAAAAGCAATACGACAAACACACGACAAAAAATGTAACTAATTACAACTGCTTTGCCTCTTTTATGGCTAAATTCGCCGTTGTTTGCGTTTTAAGCTAACAGACAGCAAAGATTACGTTTTAAGACAAAATCGCACACAGGGCAAAACAGGGCTATTTATGAGCGTGTTTTATAATTCGTTTAATCTCCACCATTTCCATTTTGTGCCTGCACGCACTTAATTATTATTGTTAACGCAAATAACCCCATACAAGCCAATTACGGGCAAGTATGGGGCGTTTGTATTGTTTTGTGTATCAGGTCAGCGGCTAACCGCTGTTATTAGTTTAACACTTCTTTGACACCTAACATTATATATACATCTTCATCGCTGTTAGGTGTGGTCGGAAATTGAACAGATAACACCTTATATGATTTTTGACCGTCTGTTATTATATCTTGCACCGTTATAGGTTCTTCGATATTCCTAACCGCAACTATTAAGCCATTAGTTGTTTTATACTGTTCTATAATATCAACCTTATACATACTAATTCCAGTCAATAGCTTCGTCCGAAAACACTTCGGGATCAGCTTCCGCTTCTTCAAGAGCTTTGCGTTCCTGCGGTGTAACCTTTGTGAAATCGGGATCCCAAGCAAGAACAAGTTTTTTTATTAAATCAAAAGCCAAAATTTGGTCTTGTTCAGGTAACATATCAATCATTTCGGCAATCTGCATTGTTTTTTCTGACATTATAATCAACTCCTTATTTGTAAATATCTCCACGTACACCAATATCAATAATAAGCAATATTTCAACATTACCGTTATCGGTGTATTTATATATTATTCTGTATTGACCTACTCTTAAACGAAAACGTCCGTCCTTATAGCCCTGCATTTGCTTAATATCGCCCTTTGGCGGTATCTGAGTTAACCCCTCAATAGCTATCTTTATTCTTTGCTTTGTAGATTTATCCATTGAGTTAATCGCTTTTACGGCTCGTTTCTTATATTGTATTATCATTCTCAGCAATCCTCCACATATTCCATTATATCCGCAGGTTGACAATTAAGAAACTCACATAATTTATCAATAGAGCGGTCGTCGATATGTCCTTCACCTTTTCGCATTTTTTCAAGCGTAGCCGTTCCAATAACTTTGTTTTTGCGTAAAGTGTACATTGTCATTTCTTTTTTTTCTAACAAGGTAAACAGCTTACTATATTTTATTGCCATTTTTTATACTCCTTTTGTTGGGGGCGCAACAATAATGCACACCTCTTTCATTGTACTTATTATAACATACTTATTGCACTAAAGCAAGTACAATTATATACAAATATTTGTACTAAAGTTTGTGCATACTGCCTATTGATATGTACTAAAGTTAGTGCTATAATATAGACAGTAAGAGGGGCGGCGGCTAAACCGCCCAAATAAAGAAAAGGAGCTACAGCAGGGAAAGCCGACCGCAGGAATAAAATTACATATAGTATATTACAATTAGTATAATTAAAAGTGAGGTAATTGCATTGAACAAAAAACAAGAGTTTTTACTGACAGATAGTTTAAAAAGACTTATTCGACATTGAAATTGCTTTTGCAAGAATAGAAGCACTAAGCAATTTGTTAATCGAATATGTACACAATTCAAACGAAACTAACGAAATAGCAAAACAGGAAACAATTAGTTTTAATCTAACGACAATTCGTGACTATGCAAAGTTTTACGGCAATCAGGTTCAAAACCTACAAATAATTGACGGCGAATTAAAACCTATTAAAAAGGAGTTATGAAAATGAAGTCAAACGATTTTACAGAATACGAAAAAACAAGGGCTATTCTAATTAAAAACGGCGTCCCTGAGAGTTTTCTAAATGATTTAACAATGATAGTTGATGATTTTGAAAAACATCATACAGAGCTTTGCAAGACAAATAAACAGGCGTTTTACACGTTGTTACTTGGTACGGTTTATAAAATGGGATATATTGAGGGCAAGGCAGCGGCTAAATAACCGCTGCTGTTTTGCGTTCAGACTATACGGAAAAACAGCGGTTTTTTGTTGTGATTTTGTTGTGATTTTGTTGTGATTTTGT
>CADBTV010000057.1 GCA_902797655.1 uncultured Ruminococcus sp. | reverse complement strand
TCCGGGCGCAAGGCAAATCCCTCTGCCTGCCGCAACATTGGTAAGCGTTGTATCGTGGTCGGCGCTGTTGAAATACGTGATTTTTCCGGTGCTTATCAGTCTGTGCTGAACAGCCTTCAGCGCAGGAGGAGAACCGCCGCCGACCATAAGCGTTCTTTCGTAAAGATCGCTTTCGGTAATAAGATTCTTTTGGGCGAGCGGATCATCCCTGCGCGTTATCAGATAGATTCCGCTTTCAAACAGTTCGTGTATTTTGATATTCGGTATCTGTTTTGTCTGTTCTTTTAGCGCAAATGCAATATCCGAATCGTTTTTTAAAAAGCCTTCCATTCCGTTTTCATAACGGAATTGAGGTGTAATCAGAACATCCGGATGAATCCGGGCAAACTGACGCATTGCCTCCGGAAGAAAATATACCGCCTGTCTGACCATCATACAGATGGAAATATCATCTTTGTATTGAGCGCTGAAATTCTGTCCCTGTTCGATTGAACGCTTCAATTCTTCACGCATACCGGCAAGGAACCCGACAAATTGCGTTCCGGCAGGCGTAAGCACAGCTCCTTTGCCGCTGCGCTCAAAGATTGTGAAGCCGACCTCCTCCTCCAACAGCCTGATTTGATATGAAAAGGTCGGTTGGCTGACAAACAGGTTTTCTGCCGCGCGGCTGAAATTAAGCGTCCGCGCCAATTCGATACAATAATCAACTTGCTTTGTTGTCATAAATATATCTCGCTTTGTTATTTAATAATTAAATCAATTATACACTATTTCGATTGGACTTTGCAATAGTTTAATGCTATAATTTAAACAGAAAAATTGAACGGAGGACATTATTATGGCAAAAACACTGATTGCTTTCTTTTCGAGAGCGGATGAAAACTACTTTGGCGGAGCGATGCGTTATGTAAAGGTCGGCAACACCGAGATCGTATGCGATATAATAAAAGAAATGGTGGACGCCGACAGCTTCAAAATCGAGATGAAGGAGCCGTACTCACCTGTTTATATGACCTGTATTGAGGAGGCAAAGAAGGATTTGCGCAGTAATGCGCGACCTGAGCTGAAGGCTTATCCCGACAGCATTGACAGTTATGATACGATTATACTCGCTTATCCAAATTACTGGGGTACGATGCCGATGGCTGTTTTTAGCTTTTTGGAGCGATATGATTTCAGTGGCAAAACAATTCTTCCGCTTTGCACCAACGAAGGCAGCGGAATGGGCAAGAGCGAGCGTGACATCGAAAAGCTGACGAAGGGCGCAACCGTAAAGAAGGGGCTTCCCGTAATCGGAAGCAACGCCTCGGGCTGTCAAAGCAGCGTAAAAAGCTGGCTTGCCGCCAACGGTCTGATGTAAGAGGTGACGGATATGGATTACAAAGCAGGATATGTTTATGAATTGATGGATCAAGGCGGACCTACCGATAACCGCGAACCGTATTTCAAAGAAGCGGCTGAGGAAATGATACGCGCCAGAACCCTATGCGCCAAAGCAAACGCCGTATTGCCCGACGACCCCTCTTATGTGGAATATCTTGAAGAGCTATTTGGCAGAAAGCTTGACGACGTCAGGATCCTGACTCCGTTTATTTGTGATTTCGGCAACCGCGTTTCATTTGGGAAAATGTATTTATCAATCATTCGGCAATCTTTTCTGCATCGGGCGGAATCGAGTTTGAGGATGGTGTAATGGCGGCTCCGGGACTAAAAATCGCTACCATAAATCACGATATGTACGACAGACATATAACTTACACCTATGCTAAAGTATTAATCAAGAGAAATGCGTGGCTGGGGATGAACGTGACAATCTGTCCGGGCGTCACTGTCGGGAAATATGCTGTAGTTGCAGCCGGCGCGGTCGTTACAAAGTCTGTGCCGGATTACGCGGTGGTTGGCGGTGTGCCGGCAAGAATCATTCGCTGCCTGAATCCGGAGGAAATTAAAGAATGAACGACGAAGAAAAAATCAAAGAGCTATATCGTCGCTACTGGACATATATGATCAACAAGGACAAGCAAGGCTTGAATAGTCTTTTGGCTGATGATTATTATTTGCTGCATATGACAGGCGTCAGGCAGTCAAAAGAAACCTTTATCAAAGGGTTGCTTGACGGAACATTCAACTATTATTCTGCCGGACACGACGCGATAGATGTCCGTATAAACGGAGATACGGCAGTGATGATAGGGAGAAGCCGTGTGACTGCGGCTGTATACGGCGGCTCAAAGCGTTTATGGCATTTGCAGGGAGATTTTACACTGCGTAGAGAAAACGGAAATTGGAAATTGACAAGCTCCGGCGCTTCAACATACTAAGGAGATAATAACGGAGTATACGAATTGGTAACTTTTTGAACAAAACGGAAGAACGGCTGCTTGCAGACAACAGCGGACTGTTCGCGCAACCGCTGCTTGTTTTGGGATAAAACGTTTCTCGAATCAAAATGCTCCCAAGAAGTGGTAGATCCGACCTGAAAAAGCATAGCTTATCTCCACCATAAATTTTGGGAGTATCTTTTCGATACTCCCTCTTTTCAAATCGTTGATTATATGTTATACTTTTGGAAAATCATATATTTTGGAGGAATATATGGAACAGAAGTTATTTACAGAATTGCGCCCGCTATATGTTACAACTAAAGAAGCACCTAACGAAATCAGGATAAGAATTCGAATGCGTGACCTGATTGATCCGGCGAGTCTTCGTCACGCTGTTGATATGACAATGAGAAGATACCCGTATTTCTGCGTTGAGTTACAGAAAAAAGAGGGTAATTATGTTTTTGCTGAAAACCACCGACCCGTCGTTATTACCAATTCACTCCACGGAGTAGAGCTTAATTCGGAGGAATCGAACTACCATATGATCGCTTTTTGTTGGCAGGATAACTGGATGATTCTGGATGTGTTCCACGGAATGACGGACGGAACAGGCGCGTATGAGGTTTTGAGAACGCTTCTCTACTATTATTGTTCCGAGCGTTATCAGGTCAAGCTGAAGGAGGAGGGTATCCGTCTGGTCGGAGACGAGATTCCGGAGGAAGAATGGATTGACCCGGTGGTGAACAGAGCCGACCTTCCGACGCCTGAAAGAAACGAAATGTCCAACGCTCTGAATGTGATTGACTATGCCGGCTTGCAGGATGATCATCGGCACACAGTATACAGTATTGCTATCTCGGAGTCCGAATTTATGAGGTTTAATCTGGATAATGACGGCAGCCCGGGCACGATGGTCTCTCTGCTGCTCAGCCGGGCAATTTCCAAAATGTATCCCCGGGCAGAGGACGTTATCCGTATCGCTCTGTGCGTAAATCAGAGAAAGGCGCTCCATGCTCCGCTTGCGCATCAGAGTTTGGTCGGCGGAGCAATGCTGGAATACAAGGACAAGATGCGCGATTGGTCTCTTGAAAAGCAGGGTACGGCTTATAGGGGGATGGTCTTTGCGCAGACTCAGGAGGAGAATGCGCTGATGGGCGTTGCCTCGATCAAGGGGATGAACGGTATGCTGCTCTCAAAAGAGAGTGATACGGAGCGTCTGGGCATAGCTTCCTATATCAACTCGTTGGCAAGCCGGTTAGTAACTGCTACGGTGAGCTATGTCGGAAAGGCGAACTATCGTGAAGCCGAGCAGTATATCCGTGATTTTCGGTTATGGACTTCATCCTCGGGTAACGGTCTGCTCGTTGAAATATCAGCCGTCAACGGTCGATTCACGCTTGATTTTCTGCAATCTTTTTCCAGCCCTGTTTATGTGAATGCCTTTCTGAAAGAGCTGGAGGAGAACGGAATTGTGTATGACCTTCAGGACGTCAATGAATTGGAGCTTCCGAATATAAAGCTTCCCTGGACGGAGTAATCAATTCTAATTAAGTCTAATCAACGGAGAAAATAATGGTTATCAGAGAATACACTATGAGTGATTTGAAACAAATGATAATGATTTGGAATGAAATTGTTGACGAAGGTATTGCTTTTCCGCAGGAGGACTTGCTGGATGAGCAGACAGGCAAACAATTTTTTGCTTCACAAAGCTATTGCTCAGTTGCTGTTGATGAAAGCGATAATGTCCTTGGACTGTATATTCTTCACCCGAATAATATCGGCAGATGCGGACACATATGCAATGCGAGTTATGCTGTATCATCTTTGTGCAGAGGACAGCATATAGGTGAAAAGCTTGTTGTGGACTGTATTCGAAAGGCTAAGGAAATCGGATTCTTGATTTTACAGTTCAACGCTGTTGTTGAAACCAATATTCACGCTAGACATCTTTACGAACGATTAGGGTTTAAACAATTAGGCACAATTCCAAAAGGTTTCAGGATGAAGGACGGCCATTTCGAAAATATCTGTCCTTATTATGTAACACTTTAGTTTACGGTTGTTCTGTTAGAATATTAATATCCGCCTGCTCATGCGATGTGAACAGGCGGATTTTTCGTTAAATCGTCTCTGTTTTATTATAAAATGAGATTAGCGAGAATCAAATGTGTGGATTATATTTAGTATATAATTTGTTATTTCGTATAGGACTCCTCCCCAAGATGGCTCGATTTTTGTCGTAATTGCTTGACTTTGCTGTTATTTTAGTGTAAACTGTTATATGTGCGAGAATGCAAAGTCAAAACGTTCCGGATGCCTCACAAGCTCCGTTGTCACTTTCCGGATTAGGATGACAGGTTTAGGAATTAACGGCAGATATGCTGTTAAAATATTTTAAATAAATCAAAAGAGGGGATGTCATGTTTAAATTACTCTTCAAAAACATGAAGGTAAAAAACTGGGTGTCAGTTATCGCTATTCTATTGCTGACAATTGGCGAAGTTTACTTCATGATGCAAATCGTCACCTAAATCAGCTTGCTTACAAATGCAGTGCAAAACAGCAGGCAAAACGGTGTAGCCGAAATCTGGTGGTACGGCCTGTATATGGTTATCTGCGCTATTATGATGGCGGCAGTTGAGGTAATCATTCGATTCGTAGCCAGCGCGACCGCCAGCAGTACCGTAACAGCTCTGAGAGAAAAGATGTACACAAGAGTCAATGATTTTGCTATCGCTGACTTTGCTTCTTTCTCAACCGAGTCTTTGATTACCAGAACCACCAACGATATGCAGAATGTGCATCTTGCGTGGCTCACATTTTTAAAGACCGCGTTTTTAGCTCCTGTTGTAATGGTTTGGTCTGTTATCCTGCTTTTGCAGTACGCAAGCACTTCGCTGACAATCGTTACCGCTGCTTGGCTGATTCTTCTTGTCGTTGCGGTTGCTGTTCTTCTGATGATGTTAACTCCGAAGTACAGAATTGTCCAGAAGCTGACCGACTCGCTCAACATTGCGTCCAGAGAAAACCTCACCGGCGTAAGAGTTGTCAGAGCGTTCAATGCTGAATCTTATCAGGAAGGCAAGTTTGAAAAAGTCAACTCCGCTTTCACCAAGGTTCAGATTTTCGCGGGTAGAGTTCTTTCTGTATTTACACCGCTTGTTATGATGGTTATGACGGGACTTTCCCTCTCTATCCTTTGGGCAAGCGCTTATGTCCTCAACGGTATGGAAATGGAAGCCGCAAAGGTTTCTTTCAGCGCGACTAACGCATTTGTTATGCTCGCAAGCCAGATTATTATGTCCTTTGTACTTATCGTTACACTGATCGTTATCTGGCCGAGAGCCAGCGTCAGCGCAAAGCGTATCTACGAGGTTATTACTCACGAGGTTTCCGTACTCGATACAGAGAATCCTGTTGACTTCAAGGAAGCAGGTACAATCGAATTTAAAAACGTTGGCTTTGCTTATCCCGGCTCGGATAAAGAGGCTGTGTCCGATATTTCCTTCAAGGTTAATAAGGGCGAAACAATCGCCTTCATCGGCGCGACCGGCAGCGGTAAAACGACTATCATCAATATGATTCCTCGTATGGCTGACTGTACCCGAGGCGAGGTTCTCGTAGACGGCGTCAACGTTAAGGACGTTCTTCAGAAGGATTTGAGAGAACGCATCGGTTACGCTCCGCAGAGAGGCTTCCTCTTTAAGGGCAATATCAAGGAGAACATCGCGTTCAAGGACAGCGATATGTCTCTTGAGGACGTCAGATGGGCAGCAAAGATTGCTGACGCAGACGAGTTTGTAATGAAGAAGAGAAACGAGTATGAGTCTCCTGTAGCTCAGGGCGGTTCAAACTTCTCCGGCGGACAGAAGCAGAGACTCTGTATCGCGAGAGCGGTTGCGGCAAAGCCCGAGATTCTTATCTTTGATGACTCCTTCTCAGCTCTTGACTACAAAACCGACAAAACAGTCAGAGGCCGCATCGCCGAGCAGCTTCCGGATACAACAAGAGTTATCATCGCGCAGCGCGTTGGTACTATTATGGACGCAGACCAGATTGTTGTACTGGATAACGGTAAGATGGTCGGCATCGGCAAGCACTATGACCTTGTCAGAAACTGTCCTGTTTACCAGGAAATTGCTTTATCACAGCTTAGTAAGGAGGAGTTAGGATTATGAGTACAAACGTAAAAGCTCCTGCTAAAGAAAAGAACAAGCTGGGTAGTCTTGTAAAAGCATTCAGAAATTATTATGTTCCTTTCATTGTGTCGCTGATTCTGTTGATTACATCCGTAATCTTTACTATTTTGACTCCGGGTACAATCCGCAGCCTGACCAATGAAATTTCACCTGTAGGCAAAGAGGCAATCGCCGGTAACTTCATCATCAATATGGATAACGTGCTCCATTATGCGATTACTCTTGCCCTGTACATTGGAATATCGTTCCTTTCGGGCTTTATTTCAGGCTTTATTCTCAACACTATCATCCAGAAATTCTCCAAGGATTTAAGAAGGCAGATTTCCGCAAAAATCAACAAAATGCCTCTGGATTATTTTGACACTACACAAACCGGTGATATTCTTTCCGTTATCACCAATGACGTTGATATTCTCAGCACATCCCTGCAGAACTCCGTAAGTATGCTTGTGCAGTCGGGCGTTATGCTGGTCGGCGTATTTATCGCGATGTTCCTTGCCTGCTGGCAGATGGCTCTCGTAGTAGTATGCTCGCTTCCGATTATGCTGATAATCATCGGACTTACCTTCAAGTACGCTCTGCCGCTGTTCGACAAGAACCAGCAGATTCTCGGCGACGTTAACGCTACTGTCGAGGAAAATTATTCCGGTCAGCTTGTTATCAAGGCGTTCAACGCTGAGGACAAGAAGATTAAGGAGTTCAAAGAGAAGAACGATATGTTCGGCACAATTCTCTACAAATCTCAGGCTATCGGTACTCTTATTGAGCCTGCTATGCAGTTTGTATCATACCTGACATACGCTGCGGTTCTGATTGTTGCGGGTCTGCTTTTTGCAGGCGGCGCTATCTCCGACATCGGCGTTATCACCGGCTTTATCGTTTATGTATCTCTGTTCCAGGAGCCGCTTGCTCAGATTGGTCAGGCGAGCTCAACAATTCAGCTCGGTACTGCTGCCTGCAACAGAGTATTCACATTCCTCGAGCAGGAAGAGCTTGACGACGAGGGCGACAAGAAGCAGCTTCTTGATCACAACAATATCCGCGGTGAGGTTGAGTTTAAGGACGTATGCTTCGGATATGACCCCAAGAAGCTTACTATCCGCAACTTCTCCGGTAAGATTGAGCCGGGTATGAAGGTTGCTATCATCGGTCCTACCGGCGCAGGTAAGACAACTCTCGTTAACCTGCTTATGCGCTTCTATGAAATCACCAGCGGTGATATTCTCGTTGACGGCGTGTCCATCAAGGATATGTCCCGTCATGAGCTTAGAGACATCTTCGGAATGATTCTTCAGGAGACATGGGTTATCAACGGCACACTCAGAGAGAACATCGTTTACAACCTGAAGAACGTTGACGAAAACAGACTCCGCGAGATTCTCGAGGAGACTAACCTCAGCCACTATGTTGATACTCTTCCGGATGGACTTGATACAGAGATTCAGAAGGAAAGCGCTCTCTCAGCAGGTCAGAAACAGCTCGTTACTATCGCGAGAGCTATGACCGAGAACGCTCCGATGCTGATTCTCGACGAAGCTACAAGTAACGTAGATACAAGAACAGAAATCCTGATTCAGAAGGCTATGGATTCTCTTACAAGCGGAAGAACCAGCTTTGTTATCGCGCACAGACTTTCTACCATCAAGAATGCCGACCTCATCTTCGTTATGAAGGACGGTAACATTGTAGAAACCGGTAACCACGACTCACTTATGGAGCTTGGCGGTCTCTACAGCGAAATCTACAACTCTCAGTTCAACTGATTCGGTGGATTTCTGCTTGATGAAAGCTTATTAAAAACTACAGAACCCCGCAGCTTGATTTGCTGCGGGGTTCATTTTGTGCTATTTGTTGAGTAACTCGCCGAGTTTTTTCAGAAGCTTTTTCCCGGCAATTCCGGTTTGCTTGAAGCCGAGCTTCTTTAGTATCTGATTTACCGCTTTTTCGGTGCCTGCACCAAAGGTGGGGGAGTTGTCGAGCTTTGCGGTTATGAGCTTCTTTTTCTTCGCGAGAAGCAAAAGCTGTTTAAGCGCGAACGTTCCTCGAGTGCTGTCGCCCTTTTTGTAGCCCTTTGTTTCCAGGACTTTTGCCGGGGCTGTCGCGATTTTGGAAAACTCAGGTGTGACGAAGCCCCGGATGTACCTGCCGTTTACGGCAATGCTGCGGTATCCGCAGGCGTTGTCCTTGTTGCCCTCGAACACCTTAATTACTTTGCCGGACACTCCGACTACAATCCCGACGTGCTCGGGAGCTCCTGTGTTGTCGCCTGAGCCGCTGTCGTCCCAGTCGTACATAATCAAATCGGCAGGCTTTGGAGTATAGCTGTCACGCTCAACCCAGATTCCTGCTTTTTTCGCCAGCTCAATCATTCGTGAGCAGGAGCATTCAACGCAGGGGAAGATTTTTGTCAGCCCTGCTTTTATGTACGCCGCGCTCGCTGTAGTGGCGCACCAGGCGTCGTTAACCGTCATCTTGTACCGCTTGCAGAGACCGGAGTCATTGAAGATTTTTAAAATCTCCTTATGTCCCGAGCTGCCCTTTTTTGAGTTGTTGTAGACGGTTATTCCGTCAACTACCTTCTTCCTGAGCTTGCTTTCAGTCATAGTAATCATCCTTTTCGAGCTCCGGCAGTCCGGCAATACTCGTCAGCAGCGAGAGTATTCCGGCGAGAATTGACGCGGACGCAACCGCAATCCAGTCTACTTCCGTCATCAGGGCGGACACTCCGATTGTTGCGATTGCGGTTTGCGCAACGGTTTTGAGCGCTCTTACTCCTGCCGCTTTCAGCCATTCTTTTGCATTCATAAATTTTCTCCTTTCTTTTCGAGGTCGTTGATTCTGTGGTTGGCAACCTTCAGCTTTTCGTCACAAACCTCCATCCTTTCCTCGAGCTTGTAGGTTCGCTCGATTAAGTTGTTGTGTTTGCCGACCTTTTCTTCGAGCTGCTGTATTCGGTAGTTAATCAGCTTGCTGTTCGCGATAATACCTATCAGCGAGCCGATAGCCGAGCCGCCCAGTCCAATCAGAGCGACCAGAATTTCGGTGGGTATCAATGTGTATCGCCCACAATTGCGCAGAAGTTCATTTTTGATTTCCTTTCTGAGAATTTTCCGACTCTCACTTATACCTCAAAAACCGCCCTGAATTGCATATAATAGTGCAATTATTTCAAAAAAAAGAGTTTGTCTTTTTATGTATTGAATGCTATAATTATAAAAAATATATTTTTTTCAAAAAATTTTGTCACAAAACCGGCTTTTGCTGAGTTATAGTATATGTAAGGATTTTTTGCAAAGGGGAATACTGCTTCAAAACAACGAGGTATGTCTAATCTCCGCTTACACCTTATCCGCCCACGGTAAGGATGTAATTGTTCTTAATATAAATTGTGGGCGGAAAGGCTATGAGATTTTTATGAAAAGAATCATCAGTGTTTTGATTTCAGCGGTAATGGTTGCCGGAATGTTTACGATTATTCCGACCTCAGCTTTTGCGGCGACCAAGAAGGTCAGCCTCAAAAAGCAGTCCGCTACGCTGAAAATCAGCAAGAAAAACGGCAAGACCGTTTACGGCAAAACCTCGATTAAGGTTAAGAAGGCAAAGGGCGTAAAGCTCAGCAAGACTACCTTCAAGAGCAATAAAAAGAAGATTGCCAAGGTAAACAAAAAAGGTCAGGTAACAGCCGTCAAGAGCGGAAAAGCGACTATTTCCGTCAAGGTTAAGTACACCTTTAAGAAGCGTACTTATACAAAGAAGCTCACCTTTAAGGTTAAGGTTGTTGACAAAAGAACGGCTGCAAAGCCGGCTTCGGCTTCTGTTAAGCCGAGCGAAGCTTCGACAGCTGCCGAGCTTTATACCGAGGTTACAGCACCGCCTGATTCTACCGAACCGACCGAGCCCGCTTCTGCAGAGACCGCTCCGACTGCAACCGGCGGCTTGAGTGAGCCTACAGAACCGAATACAGCTTCGACCGCCTCAACAGAATTATCAACCGGTTCACCTGAAACTACAGAAGTTACCCAGCCGCAGAGTGAATACCCTGAGATTGAGGGCGATACAAACCACTGCGTAGAATCAGAGCCTTTCAGCGGTCCGCATTATACCGACGACCCTGATTACATCGGCAGCACAGACAAGTGGGGCAATCCGTATCTTCCTTACCCGACTGAATCTCAGGAAGCTGCACAGCCTACGGAAACAGAACGCACTGAGGAAAGTACATCAGCCGCGACTGACGAGCCTGTTGTAACCGAGCCTGTTGTAACCGAGCCTGTTGTAACCGAGCCTGTTGTAACCGAGCCTGCTGTAACCGAGCCTGCTGTAACCGAGCCGCAAAAGGCTCCCGAAACCTTTAATGAAAAGCTCCAGGCTTTTTCGCACAAGCTTTATAAAATGTGCGTCAAGGATTTTGATAAGAATTACGTAATGTCGCCGCTTTCGGTGTATATGGCTCTTTCGATGCTCCATTCCTTCGGTGACGAGAATGTCAAGGAAGAACTCGAGAGCTTCGTCGGAATGAGCGACGAGGATTTCGCAAATACCGCTAAGCTTTTCAACTCGCTCATTTCAGAATATCAGATTTATGATTATATGAAGAACGAGGATATAACTGTCGGCGAGCTCAACCTTTCTAACTCAATTTGGTTTGATGAAACGATTGAAACTGACGCCGAAGCTCTCAAAGAGTTCTGCGATGAATCAGTTGCCGATAACTTCACCACTCCGTTTTATTCTGATAACATAAAGGCAAACAATGAGATACGTGAGTTTATAAAGCAAAAGACCCGCGGACTCATAGATCAGGATTTCCAACTCCGCCCGGACACAGCATTCGCTCTGATTAATACACTGTATTTCAAGGACATTTGGAATTACGAGGGCGGTAAGCTCTACTCAGTGGATATGGACTTTAAAGCGCCTGACGGAACAAAAACGTGCAAATTCCTTAACGGAAATTATTTAGCAGGTCAGGTTTACGAAAACGAAATGTGCGAGATGTTCTATGCTCAAACCGCGTTCGGCTACAAAATCAAGTTTATCAAGCCTAAGGCAGGCTTCACGTTAAACGAGGTTATGACTCCTCAGAACCTCTACAAGCTTAATCAGATTGAAGATTTTAAGGAGTTTGAAAACGGCAAACATCATTTATCAAATTGCGTTTTCCCGAGCTTTAAGATCGACATTGGCACCGGACTTACCCAAATTCTAAAGGAAAGCAAAGAGCTGAGCCAAATGTTTGAGTGCTTCTACTCCGAAACAACGGGAGCGTTACCGCTCCGTGTTACTGATGTTATTCATCATGCTGTTATCGACGTCAGTGACGAGGGAATAGAAGGCGCGGCAGTAACTATCATCGAGGGTGGTGCAAGCTGCGCTCCCGACGAGGATGTACCGGTTTATCATTCACTGGTGCTTGACAGAGCGTTTGGATTTTTAGTAACGGATCGTAATGATACTGTACTCTTTGAGGGTCAGGTAACTGATGTTGAATAATTGATAATTGATAATTGAGAATTGAGAATTGAGAATTATGGTCGGGTAGACAGCGGCTTCTGTGTGAAGCGTTTGTCTCCCGACCATATTATTATTTCGCTTGCGCGAAGCGCATATAAATTCTGTCGGGCAGAGAAGGCTAATTTACATCAACCTATCTTGTGCGGGTTCAGCGCATAGGTAAGTAGAAAGTGTCAGCGGATAGGTAAGTGCAGGTTCAGCGGATAGGTAAGCCTTTTAAGGTATA
>CADBTV010000056.1 GCA_902797655.1 uncultured Ruminococcus sp. | reverse complement strand
TTTGTATTGCCCGCTCAGTTGCACGCTGCGCGCGCACGAGCGATGGCTATACGAAAGCGGACGCGCTGATTGCGCGCGCTTTCTTATTGCTATGTTAACTTTTTTGATTGCTATGTTAACTTGTTATAGCTGCCGAGCTGAGCTTTCAGCTTGGGGATACTCTCGCCGACAGGATAGCCGTCCTCTACTCCGCGGCGGTCAATCAGCTTACCGCTTTTGTCAAAGTCCGGGTGGACGAGGATTTCCGTGTCATCGGGAACGACGCCCGTTTTAATGTCAATCAGCTTGCCGAAGTACGTTGTGGTGATAAACCCGTTCTCGCGCAGACGGATATTGTACTCAAAATCCTCGCTTTCGCACAGGTTGCGCTTCAGGCGGATTTTACTGATTCCCTGCTCCCTGCAAACGCGCTCGGCAATCGGCGCGATGTGCGCTGAGTTGTGCACGTAGTGGTGCGAATCGGCGTGGGTAATGCTTATCCCGGCGGTTTTGAGCTTTTTAATCTGAGCGGTAAGCTCGTTGTAAATCGCCTTTTGCTCCGCTTCGGTCAGTTCTCTCGAATGATTATACCGCTTGTTAAAGTGTCCGTTAGTCACAAAATCAGGGAAACCTTTAATATCTTCGGTAAGCGGAGTTCCCTCGGTGATGTTGAGGTGAATCCCGATTCTGTCCGCAAAGCCGTCTGACTGCGCAAGCGCGACAGCTTCATTAAAGTAAGCGCCGTTTGCCATTATGGTGGTATCGGTAATCAGCCCTTCGGAGAATGCCGCAGCTATAGCCTTTGTGCAGTGTTCGTTCATCCCGAAATCATCGCCGTTTATAATTACCATCCCGAGCCTCGCCTTCTTCCTGTGAATTGCCACTCAGATTTTAGCAAAAATGCCTGATAATGTCAATGTTCGAGCAATTCTTTCAAGCGTTCTGACACTTGACTTTTATATGTGCATATGGTAAAATTTTTATGTTTACGGAGCAAAATTATGCCGGTTTTTAAACCCGTTAAAGGCGTATGGTTGAGGACTAGTCCTTTGCCGGTTGGAGCATTCATTGCTTTTAAGCCCGACGGTTTGAAAAGCGATGGATGTTTTTTGTTTCCGCAGGCATTTATACATAAAATAGCCTCTTGCGAAAGGAGTAAAGAGCTATTAGCGCCTGGACCGTAATGGTTGACGAGGGTTGGCAGTTATCGAAAGACTCGGCGGATGCTGCCACGGCCGCAGCGGGTCGATAGAGAGAAAGTAAAAAGCAGAATTAAAACTGTAACAGAGGTTCTCTTGACGCTTGATTGTTAATAAAATAAAGAATGAACGGCATTTGCCAAAGGAGATATTTATGAGAGTAGTTATTCAGGACAATTACGATAAAATGTGCAAGTGGGCGGCTCAGTACATCGCCGACAAAATCAACAACCACAAGGAGGACCGTCCTTTCGTTCTCGGACTTCCGACAGGTTCATCACCGATCGGCGTTTACAAGGAGCTCTACACGATGAACCGCGAGGGTAAGCTTTCCTTCGCCAACGTTGTAACCTTTAATATGGACGAGTACCTTGGACTTCCTCACGAGCACGACCAGAGCTACTGGTACTTTATGCACGACAATTTCTTCAATCACCTTGTTGATATGAAGCCGGAGAACATCAACATCCTCAACGGCATGACAGACGACCCCGAGGGTGAGTGCAAGAGATACGAGGAGAAAATCGCTTCCTACGGCGGAATCGATCTCTTTATGGGCGGAATCGGCGTTGACGGCCACATCGCATTCAACGAGCCTTTCACAAGCCTTTCCTCACGCACCGGCGTAAGAAACCTCACAACCGACACAAGAATCGTTAACTCACGTTTCTTCGGCAATGACCCCGAGGCAGTTCCTGCTCAGGCTCTTTCCGTAGGCGTCGGCACGGTTACTGACTCCAAGGAGGTTCTCATTCTTTTCAACGGTCATAATAAAGCCAAGGCTCTTGCAGAGACAGTTGAGGGCGCTGTAAGCCACAAGTGGACCTGCTCCGCGCTCCAGATGCACAACGGCGCGATCATCGCCTGTGACGAGGCTGCGTGCGGCGAGCTCACAGTTGACGCTTACAAATACTTCCTCGACATCGAAAAGAAGGAGAGACTTTAATGTATACTATCAAAGACCTTTACGACCTTGATCATACGCTTGCCAAGGACTACCTTTCTCAGTTCACATATCCGTGGGAAGCTCTCAAGGGCATAAAAGATTTCATCCTCGAGCTCGGCCCGACTCTCGGCGACGAGTATGAGGAAAGGGAAAAGAACGTCTGGGTTCACAAGACCGCGACTGTTTTTCCGTCAGCTTACCTCGGCGCGCCGTGCATCATCGGCCCCGAAACTGAGGTAAGACACGGAGCGTTCATCAGAGGCTCGGCTCTTGTCGGCGCAAACTGCGTAGTCGGCAACTCGGTAGAGCTCAAGAACGTTATCCTCTTTGACCACGTTCAGACTCCGCACTACAACTACGTAGGCGATTCAATCCTCGGTTACTTCTCCCACATGGGCGCAGGCTCAATTACATCCAACGTTAAGTCCGACAAAAAGCTCGTCGTTGTTCACAACGGCACCGAGAGCATCGAGACCGGCATCAAGAAGTTTGGCGCAATGCTCGGCGACTATGTTGAGGTTGGCTGTAACGCGGTTTGTAACCCGGGCACAGTAATCGGCAGACATTCAAGCGTTTATCCGACTTCCTGCGTTCGCGGAGTAATTCCTGAGAATTGCATCCACAAGAACACAGGCGTCGTTATAGAAAGGAAGGAAAGCTGATGGGCAAGTATTTCGGAACCGACGGTTTCAGAGGCGAGGCTAACAAGGTTCTCACCTTTGAGCATGCTGTACAGATCGGCCGTTTTCTCGGCTGGTACTACGGCGCAAATCAGGGCAAAAAGGCAAAGGTAGTTATCGGTAAGGATACCCGCCGTTCGTCTTATATGTTCGAGTACGCTCTCTGCACAGGTCTTATGGCAAGCGGAGCCGACGCGTACATTATGCACGTTACCACAACTCCTTCCGTCGCTTACATCACTCGTATCGACGATTTTGACTGCGGAATTATGATTTCCGCTTCGCATAACCCGTTTTATGACAACGGAATCAAGATTCTCAACGGCAAGGGAGAGAAGATGGAGGAGGAAACACTCCTCAAGGTCGAGGATTACATCGACGGAAAAATCGAAATCCCGGTTGCCGAGAGAGAGGACATCGGCCGTACAGTAGACTATGTTTCGGGTCGTAACCGTTACATCGGCTACCTCATCTCGATGAGCAAGTACAGCTTCAAGGACGTTAAGGTCGGACTCGACGTTGCCAACGGCGCGTCGTGGCAGATTGCGAAGGGCGTGTTCGATGCTCTCGGCGCCAAGACCTATGTCATCAACGATAACCCCGACGGCTACAACATCAACACCGACTGCGGTTCGACTCACATTGAGCACCTGCAAAAGTTCGTTGTTGACAACAACCTCGACGTAGGCTTCGCTTACGACGGCGACGCTGACCGCTGTCTCGCGGTTGACGAGAAGGGTAACGTTGTTACCGGCGACCATATCATCTACATCTACGGCTGCTATATGAAGGAGAGGGGCAAGCTCCTCAACAACAAGGTAGTTGCTACTATTATGAGTAACTTCGGACTCTTTAAGGCGCTCGACAAGGTCGGCATTGAGTACGACAAGACCAGCGTAGGCGACAAGTACGTTTACGAGAATATGCTCCAGACCGGCAACCGTATCGGCGGCGAGGAGTCGGGTCACATCATCTTCTCCAAGTACGCAACAACCGGCGACGGTATCCTCACTTCGCTCAAGCTGATGGAGGTTATGCTCGCGAAGAAGAAGCCTATGAGCGAGCTCGCGGCTCCGATGGTAATGTATCCTCAGGTTCTCAAGAATGTTAAGGTTAAGTCCAAGCCGGACGCTAAGAACGACCCTGATGTTCAGAAGAAAGTAGCTGAGGTTGCCGAGGAGTTAGGCAGCAACGGTCGTATCCTGCTTAGAGAATCAGGCACAGAGCCTGTTATCCGAGTAATGGTTGAGGCTGATTCTGACGAAACCTGCGAGAAATACGTTGACAGCGTAATCGACGTAATCCGCGCCAAAGGTCATATAATCTAAAGTTTAAGGGGCTGCGTCTGACAGCCCCTTTGCTATATTAAGGTACAAAATTACGGGCAGCTCAAACGAGCTGCCCGTTTTGTTTACTTTATAGGAAACTGCTCTGTAACGCTGCAAAACAATAAACTTTTTCACAGGGTAACTGATAATTGCAATAGCATAAACTCCT
>CADBTV010000055.1 GCA_902797655.1 uncultured Ruminococcus sp. | reverse complement strand
GGGTTTCATTTAACTGTTAAATAAATTTAAGAAAGCTTATTATTGAATTGATTAGAAATATTAACGAAGAAGCTGATAATAGAATTACAATAAAATAATCTGAAAGTTTCTTTTGCTTATTAGCATTCTTTTTATGTATTTTTAAAAACCATATTATGCTTGATAACATAAAAATAATACATGTAATTAAGTTCAAAACGAAAAAAAGCATATTATTAATTCCTTTCATATTTTATAGTTTTTCTTAATTATTTTTTTCCCTTTGTATGCTAAGCTTATAAACCTGTTCACCAATATTAAAGAGAGGAGTTGTCACTGCCCATTGGGAAAATTCGTCGTTTAGCAGCAGCTCTTTTGTGATGTTATGATCGTTGATATTTTTCTTTAGGGCTTCCCAGGTTGAGATTATCTTTTTGAGCCTTTCTTTATCGGATATCTTCATACGATTTTTATTCCTTCTTTCATTAAGTTGTTGTAAAACGGAGTCCCCTTATTAACCTCGCACATCTCAAACACATCCGCGTTTTTTCCCAGCATTTCCCTTAAATCTTCGGCAAAAGCAAAGATGTTTGATTTCTTAAAGTTCTCTCCTCCGCAAACAACTATGTCAATATCGGAATCGGGAGTCTCCTCTCCTCTTGCGTATGAGCCAAACAGGAGAGCGTATTCGGCGTTGTATCGCGCAAGTAGAGTTTTTATTGAGTTTTCAATTCGGATTCTTGTTGGCATAATACAATCTCCTTTCAAGCTTTATAATAATATTTTATCATACATAGCGGTTTATGTAAACCTAAAGAATTAAACCACAAAGCCGCCGTTTACACCGAGGATTTGACCGGTGATGAAGCTTGCTCTTTCGCTTGCGAGGAACATAGCGGCTTCGGCGATGTCGTCCGGGGTTCCGAGTCTTTCAAGCGGAGTTTCGAGCCTGAGCTCCTCGAGTGTTTCTTCGTCAAAGGACTTCATCATATCCGTCATAATCACCCCGGGAGCTATGCAGTTGACCCGTATGCCCGAGGGCGCGACTTCCTTGGCGAGCGCCTTGGTAAGCCCGATGATTCCTGCCTTTGCGGCGCTGTAGTGAACCTCGCAGGAGGCTCCCACCTCGCCCCACATTGAGCTGATGTTGATTATCACTCCGCTTTTTTGCCGGATCATATGGGGCAGAGCTTCACGCGAGCAGTAAAAAGCTCCGTCAAGGCTAACCCCGAGAGTTTCTCTCCAGTCGTCGTCGGTAATATCGGTGAACAGCTTTTGATTCGACACTCCGGCATTGTTTATGAGAACGTCAACCTCGCCGAGCTGACTGCGGATATTCTTGAACATTTCCCTGACCGACTCGCTGTCGGCGGTATTGCCGTAAAAAGCGAGGCAGTCTGCTCCGTATTCGCGGCTGAGTTCGTCTGCGAGCTGCTGCGCGGCTTCCTTGCTTTTGTTGTAATTAATAGCGACGGAGTATTTTGCCCTTGCGAACGCGCGGGCTGTCGCGGCTCCGATTCCGCGTGATGAACCTGTTATCAAAACTGTCATTGTACTCACCTCGATGATAATGTCATTATACCGCGGCGGCTGATTTTTCGCAATACTTGAAAAAACTTTTTAATCTGTTATACTATAGGCAATACCGCATAATTTAGGTGTGCGGATTGCCTATAGTAAACCCTTTACACAAGGAGGATAGTGTGAAAGTTCACACTATTTAAAATTAATATTGCCCGCTCAGTTGCGCACTGCGTGCGCACGAGCGATGGCTTAATTGCCATTTACGCCTTATCCGCCCACGATAACAGCGTAAGGTGAACTTTAATTTCTATTTGTGGGCGGAAAGGCTATGGCAATTATTATGAAAAAGCTTATATGTCTGTTTGCCGCGGCGGTTATCGCGGTAACATCAGTCGGCTTTTCCGCCTCGGCGGCAAAGTCAAAAACCGAAAAGGTGACTATGCCGGCTTACACCGCAAAGACCTTTAAGTTCAAAAAGTCAGCCAAGCGCAAATACCTGATTGCCGTCAGGAAAAACAACGGCAACATCAGGGCGACCCTCACCGACAAGGGCGCCTCGGCGACTCTTAAAATTACTTCCGCAAAAAAGACAAAGTCCGCAAAGCCGTCTGTGACCGTTTATTATCAGCAAAACGGCTCGAACATTACGGTCAAAAAGTACACCTTTACCGTAACCAAATACGAGAAGATGACGTTTGAGGATATAAAAGTAAACCCAAAAACGAAGAAGGAGTTCACAATCAGGAACCCGTATTCGACCTTTATCAAGTTCAAAATGTCGAACAAAAAGAACGTTAAGTTCCGCGCCAAAGCCGAGGTCAAGGGCAGGAACGCGACCTACACCATCAAGGGACTCAAAAAGGGCAAGACCCGGGTCAAGGCGTACATCGGCAACACCGACAAGCTCGCAGGCGAGTTCACGATCCGCGTAAAGCGCGTCAAGTCCGCAATCGACCCGGCGTACAAGACCGTTACCCTGCGCTACAACAAGCACGGCAGCAGCTCGTATATGACGGATTGCCACATCTTCCTGACGAGGGTGCTGTCCGACGTTAGGTACAAGGCGAGTTATTCGGTCGAGATTGAGAACATTAAGGTTGCGGATAAAATTATTGAGAAGTCAGATTTTAACCGCGGCGAGAAGAAAAAGACAGATTTCATCTACTCGACCGGCAAGGGCTCGACCACTGCAACGATTTTTGAGAAGCTTCCCAAAAAGGACAGACGCGAGGTCGGCAAGTTTACTATAGAGGTGAAGGCGGCAAAGATGAAGTACGTCGCCGAGCAAAACGCCATTATCTACGACAACAACGTACTCAGAGCCAAGGAGAACACAATCCAGACTTTTCTTCGGGTTGGAGAGCAGACCTCGGTTCGCAAAACGATTGTCGATTCCTTCGTCAACAACAACTGGACGGGCTCGTCCTTCAAGAAATCGCAGTACAGAATCGTTTACCGTTCGCTCAACCCGGAGTACGTCTCGATTGACAAGAACGGAATTGTTACCGCAAAGCTCCAAACCGACAAGGAAGTGAGGGTTCGCTTCCGCATTTACTTCTCCGACAACACCTCGTTCGCGCGGAATATTCCGTTTACCATTTCCGCAAAGGCGGCTTGAAATATTAAAATTTCGTAATAAATTGAGAAAATTGTTGATTTTCCGTTGCAATTGATTATAATGATAACAGAGTAAATAAAACAGTTTCCAAAGAAGGGTAAACATATGGAGTTTTTACAGGAAAAAAGATTGTTTTTAGTTCGCGGCGACGATATTCTCCTCTTTAAGCGCGACGACGAATATGACGGCGATGATACTAACATCGACGAATACACAAACGCAAGATACCTTCGCTATATCGGCGTTAAGCGTTACGAGGAAGGAGTCAAGGAGGTTTTCTACTACTTTGCCAAGACTAACGACCTCTACGTTACTCAGTCGGGTCGCTGGACAGAAATCCAGAAGGCGATTTATTATCCTGCAAAGCCGCTGACTTCCGCGGTGCTCAACAACTATATCCGCGTCGGTCAGTACGACAAAGAGGTTCGTATCGGCGTAAAGACCGGAGACAGAGTTGACTTTACAGTTGTAACAGAATAATTTTTGTTTCTTATAAAACAAAGGGCTGTCGCTTTATGAAGCGGCAGCCTTGTTGTTTTTATTATGTTGCTTTTATTAATTACGCGAGCAGATTTGCGATTGATACTACAGATGGTTCGTCAAAAACCGTAACGTTTCCGGAGGTGTCAACTACGAAAGCGTAGAAGTAGAACGTGTAGCCTCTGTAGGTTTCGTTGTTCTGGAAATAAGGCCCGAACAGGAACTGGTACTGCCCCGAAACATTGGGCTCAGAAACGGTTGAATTGTACACCACCGAGCCGTGAGAGCCTGCTCTGGTCGCGCCCTTGACTGTAACCTCAGCCGCGTCGGCTTCGATGTCGGTTTTGTTGAGAGGGTGGTTCGAGAAAGCAACGCCCATTCGGCTGAAATTCTCGACCTTTGCGGTTGCGAGGAGCTCCATCTCGACCTTGTCTTTTTCGACGTTTGAGCCGGAGGTTTCGATGTAGGAGTAAGTGTCGGGAGCGTCAACCGGGTCGTCGGTTTCGATGTCGGTCATACCGCCCACCAGGAACTGGAAGCTCTTGCCGACGTGGACAACGTTGCCGTTGATGATGAAGCTGACTTCCTCGTCCTTGTCGATTGTCACCTTGGAGTTAAACGCGTAATTGCCGAACAATTCTCCGTCAACGTACACGGGGTAGAGCTTTTTCTCGCGCGCGATGTTGACGTTGACGCTGTAGTTGGAGCCGGTTGTAACGCCGTCCTCGGTGATGTTGTATACGTACGACACGCTCTTGAGCGACGGGGCGTTTTTCTCGGCGATCGTCTTTGCCGAGGTTTCCTCGGTTGTGTACACAGTCGAGAGCGTCTTTCTTGCGTTGTCAAGAATGTAATTGTATGTAATCTGATAAACGTGCTCGCCGGGGTTGCTTTTGTTGAACTGACCGCTGCCTACGGTTTCGCCGTTGACAACCTCGTCGTATCTGAACGAAACGTTACCGGACTTTACACTCTTAACGTTGTAGAAATCGTTGATTGTTGTGTTGATGTCGGAGCTTTTGTACTCGCCGTCAACGTTGAAGGTTACGGTAACGAGCGCTGTCGCGTCAGAAAAATCATAAACGTCGGTCTTGTAAGTCGAGTTGAATTTGAGCGTACCGTTCGACTGATCGGCGTTGTCAACAACGTTGGGCTCAGCGGTAGTGTTGTCGATTTTAACAGACTTTGAGCCGTAGTACGAAACAGACTCGACAGTATAATTCGAGGGGTAGCTGATTTCGCCGTCGAACGCGGCAATCTTGCTGTCCGTCGCGACTACGTAGCTGTACACTACCTTTTGAGAGTTGTCGGTGGATTGAGCGGAAACGCAGAACAGCGAGGTCGCAGTCAAAACAGCCGCCATAATAATCGAGCTGAGTTTTTTTATCTTCATAAATCTGCCTCCTTTTCAGTTAAAGGGTCTACAAAATCAGTATAACACAGCTATCCGGGTTTTTCAATATTTATTCAAAAAGTTGCGGATTCATTCTGCTGTAATGAAAGATGTACTGCTGGGCGATTCCTGCGTAATCGCCGAAGTCCGAGGGGCTCATTCCCGGGAACAGGTTTTCGAGCGCGCGCTTCATCCACACGTCAACGGGAAAGGCTTCGATTCTGTGCAGGCCGAACAGCAGCGCGCAGTCCGCGACCTTGACGCCGACTCCCTTGATTTTCATAAGCTCCAGCCGCGCGTCCTCGTAGGGGAGAGTACGGCAGAGCTCGAGGTCAACCTCGCCGCCGGCGACCTTTTTCGCCGCGTCGATTATGTACTTGTTGCGGAACCCGGCGCGCAGAGGAGCGAGGTCGTCGGGCGCAAGCCTTGAGAGCGCTGCGGCAGTCGGAAAGCCGTAGCCGGAGCCGATGCTTTCGCCGAAATTCTCACACAGCCGGCTGACAATTCCCTTGATTCGCTTGATGTTGTTGTTCTGCGAGATTATAAAGGTGCACAGCGCCTCCCACGGCTCCTGCCTGAGGATTCGGATTCCGGGAGCGTAGGCGCACGCTTCCTTCAGGACGGGGTGGAGTTCTGAGATACCGCGTCTGATTTCGCCGTAGTCAAGCCCGAGGTCAAGGTAGTCCTTCCAGATACTCTCAAAATCTTCGGGGGTCGAGTTTTCTATTGTGAGGGTTTCGCCTTCGAGCTTCATCACAACCTCGCGCCCAAACGCGATTCCGCGGAAGCCTCCGTCGTATTCCTCCCAGCGAAAGCTCTGTCCGCAGTCGAGCGTTTCCGCGAGGTCAAGGTCGCGCACAGGGCTGACCCTTACGCCCTTGTCAAAAGCTATACATTCCATAATTCTAAACCTTTCATAAATTATAAAATTATTATACCATATTCCGCGGATTTATGATACAATAAGATTAGAAAAATTACGGGGTGAGATTTATGAAAGAAAATATCTGCACAATTCCGATCAACGACCTGCTCAAGCCCAGGGACGGATGTCCGGTATGCAGGATGACGGCTATGCTCGAGGAGAACTATGTTGATTTCATCGTCGGCGACGCGATGATGGAGCCTAACATCCGCATCGAAACAAACCGGATGGGCTTTTGCCACAGGCATTTTTCCAAAATGTTTTCCGCCGGACAAAAGCTGCCCAACGCGCTGATTCTTGAATCGCACCTCAAAAGCGTTATTGAAAACGTGCTGCCGAAGAACGGCTCCGGCAAGCCCGACAAAAAGGCTCTGGAAAAAATCGAGAGTCTTGACAAAACCTGTTACGTTTGCGAGAGAATCGAGAAGGACATCCACCACCTGCTCGCGACGGTTTTTGCCGAGTACGTTAAGTCGGAGGAGTTCCGCGAGCTTTACCGCGAACAGCCGTATGTTTGCCTGAATCACTACGCGCTGATTATGCGCGACGCTATGGGCAAGCGCGGCGTCGGCAAGCTCATCAAAAGCTTCCACAGCGACACCTACGAGCTAACCAAAAACTACCTGCAAAAGCTAAAGGATGACACAACCTACTTCTGCTCTATGTTCGACTACCGCAACAGGGGCAAGGACTTTGGCGAGAGCAAGGACGTAATCGAGCGCGACATCGAGTTTTTAACTCAGGAAAAGCCCTTTTCATATGAACAGCTAAGCTGATAAAAAGTTTATTGTTTTGCAGCGTTACAGAGCAGTTTCCTATAAAGTAAACAAAACTCCCGACAGTTTTCTGCCGGGAGTTTTTACTCTATAGGGAAAGACGCTAAATAATTATTTAACCCTTCCGCTAAACAGAAGGCGAACCGTTGAGGGTGTTTTCGAGCTCGGTGTTCAGTGTGCCGATTGTGCTCTCGAGGTTTGAAAACCTCTGGAGACACTCAGGCTTCTGCGTGGCTGTTACAACAAACCAGTCGTCCGCATTAAAGGACGGAGCAATAGACCTGACCCTGCGCGCGCGCGCGTCGGCGAGAGTTACCGAGCGGACAATCTGGTAGCCGTTGTTGAAAACAAGCTCCGCCGGAATAAGCTCCGGAATCCTCAGTTTCCACGCAAGCGGATTCTGCGGAATAAACTGGTATCTCGTCAGCGGAGTGGCCATTGACGGGTTATTGAACGTATTCTCCGCGCTGACCTCGCCGAGGTCAATGACGTTGGTGTAGTCGTACATCTCGTAGGATTCGAGCAGGGTGGTCAGCTCGGAATCGAGCTTTGAGCGCGAGATACATCCGCTTTTTAAATCCGAGCCGGAGAAGGGTTTCTCGTTGCGGATTTCGTCGAGGGTCTGCTCGGCGGTTTCGTTCATTTCCGCGCACCTCTCGGCAAGCCGGTTGAGGGCTTTTTCGTGCTGTAAAAATTCGTAGTTTACCATCTCGGCGTACGACTCGGCGAACTCGATTGAGCGGTGCACAAGCAGGGAAGTGGTCGTAGTATGGAAAACCAGTCCGCTGCTGTTCGACGCTTTAATCTGCATTTTGACTATACCGGACTTGTAAATCTGCTCGGCGGTAACGCTCCAGACGAGCTTTGTGCCGCCCTCGACAACGTCGCTTTCGAGCAGGAAGAAATTGCTCGTGCCGTCGTCGAACAGCAGGTACATCCTGTACACCAGACTTATGTCCGTTAAATCTTCGACAAAAAATTCTTTGGTAGCGGCAAGGTTGTCCCCGGCGTAGCCGATGAAGCTCTCGCCCTCGGGAATGATGAACCTGCCGTCACGTTTTATAGTTATCATTTTTTCACCTCCTACCCAAAGGCAAAAAAACAAGGAAATTGCACTAAACAATGCAATTTCCTTTAAAATAATTTGAAAATTTTTAATTTTTCGTCTTTTATCACCCCGAGCCCGAGGAAATCCCCGGTTCGGTTTTTTATTCTGATAATCTCGCCGTCGTTTGTTTTTCTCTGCGCAAGCGCGGTGCGAGCCGGGTCAAGATACCCTCCGTTTGAGAAACGCCTTGCCTGAGCGTCGCTGACCGTAAGAAACGGATAGGAAGCAAACAGGCTCTCGCACGAGCTGAGAACGGTCTCGATTTCGCCTTTTTCGCCGAGAGCGCGGAGCTCGTCAAGCGTAATACAGCTCTCGAGCCTGAAGCCGCAGGCGGCAGTTCGGTTCAGCGCGGTCATCGCCGCGCCGGTTTTGAGAGCTTTTCCGAGGTCGTCGATCAGGGTGCGGATGTAGGTGCCCTTTGAGCACATAACGCGAAGGCTTCCGCTCTGCGAGCCCTCGTCAAAGCTGAGCAGCTCGAGCTCGTAGACGGTAATCTTCCTCGGCCCTCGCTCAACCTCAACGCCCTTGCGCGCGAGGTCGTAGAGCCTCTGACCGTTGACTGATACCGCCGAATACATCGGCGGGATTTGTTCAATCTCACCTCTGAAATCCGCGAGAGCATTTTCGAGCTGTTCGCGCGTAACGGAGCTTTCGTTTTCCGAGAGCGTCTTGCCCCAGATGTCGAGCGTGTCGGTGGTAATCCCGAGCCTGAACGACGCTGTGTACTCCTTGTCGTGGTTCGGGATGATGTCCTGAGCTTTTGTCGCGTTGCCGAGCAGCAGCACAAGAACTCCCGTCGCGTTCGGGTCAAGGGTTCCGGTGTGGCCGATTTTCTTTTGCGAGCAGATTTTCCTCGCAACGGCAACGACGTCAAAGGAGGTAAACCCCTGAGGCTTATTTACGAGCAGAACTCCGTTCATAGCGTCTGCTCCGCGGCTGATTTGAGCCTTTCGAGAACCTCGCCGAGCGAGCCCTTCATCGAGCAGCCGGCGGCGGCAGCGTGTCCTCCTCCGCCGAACTGACGGCAGAACGCGCACGCGTCAACGTCGCCGTTTGTGCGCACGGAGATTTTGTAGTCGGACTCCTTTTCGCGGACAGTGATTCCCATTTTTACGCCCTCAATTTGGCGCGGAATCGAGGCGATTCCCTCGGTTTCGTCGTCAGCGAGTCCGTCGGTCATCCTTTTGGTGGTGTAGATGATTGCGCACTTGTCGTCGGCGCAGAAAACCATATTCTCGAGAACTTCCCTCTCCAGAGCCAGTCTGCGCTTGGTTTTCGTCTCGAACATAACCTTGTTGATGTACGCGCTGTCACAGCCCAAATCGAGCAGCTGCGCCGAAATCCTCAGCGTGCGCGAGGTAGTGTTGGTGTAGCGGAAGCAGCCTGTGTCGGTTGAGATCGCGGTGTACAGGCAGTCGGCGATTGCCTTGTCAGGCTCAACGCCGAGCTCCGGCAAAAGCTCAAAGATTATCTCGCCGGCTGCGGCTGAGTCGGGGTCAACGTACTTGTAATCGGCGGTGATGACGTTGGACTTGTGGTGGTCGATACAAAGGTTGATTCTGCCGCGGTAAACATCCTCGTATTTGCCGAGGAGCTTTTCGTCCGCGACGTCAACCGAGACGATGTACTCCGCCGTGAAATCACCCTCCGAAAGATTCTCGAAAAGGTAGGAGAACTTCTCAGCTCTTTCGGTGGTGATGACCCTTGCCCTCTTACCGAGCTTTTCGAGCGCGAGCGCGAGAGCCGCGCCCGAGCCGAGACAGTCTCCGTCAGGGTAATTGTGGGTAAGAATTTCAAAATTATCGTGTTGTTTTAAAATTTCTGCAACTTCTTTAATAGTCATATTATTTGTTCAAATCGTTTAAAATCCGGGAAATATTGGCGCTGTACTCGATGCTGTCCGAGGCTGTGAAAATCAGCTCCGGAACGTGGCGCAGCCTGAGCCTGTGACCCAGCTCGCGGCGGATAAAGCCGCTCGCGCTGTCGAGCCCTTCGCAGGCGCGCTTGCATCTTTCGATGCCTTCAATCGCGCTGACGTAGACCGTGCAGTAGGAGAGGTCGTTGGTCACCTCAACCCTGATGATTGAGATGAACGCGTCCTTGACTCTCGGGTCCTTCAGCTCGCGGAAAATCGCGGTCAGCTCGCGTTTAATATCCTCGGTGATTCTTTCTATTTTGTGTCCTGACATAGTTTTATCCTCTGTTAAAATCAGTCACGGTATTCTTCGATTGTGTAAACCTCGAAGATGTCGCCCTCCTTGAGGTCGCTGAACTTCTCGAGACAGATACCGCACTCATAGCCCTCGGCTACTTCCTTGACGGAATCCTTGAAACGCTGGAGAGAGCCGATGTGGTCGTCGGCGATGATGATACCGTCGCGCACAACCCTAACCATACCGTCGCGCTGAATCTTGCCCTTGGTGACGTAGGAGCCCGCGACTGTTCCGACGCTCTTGATTTTGATGACGTTTCTGACCTCGGCGGTACCGAGCTCAACCTCTCTCGTCTTAGGCGCGAGCATACCCTTCATCGCGGACTCAATCTCCTCGATGCAGTCGTAGATTACGCGGTACATACGCATATCCACTCCGTCGCGCTCGGCGTTGTTCCGGGCGTTCTGGTCGGGACGGACGTTGAAGCCTACGATAATCGCGTTGGACGCGTTCGCGAGCATAACGTCGCTCTCGTTTACCGCGCCGACAGCGCCGTGGATTACGTTAACTCTAACCTCGTCGTTAGAAAGCTTTTCGAGGCTCTGGCGAACCGCCTCAACTGAGCCCTGAACGTCAGCCTTGACGATGATTTTGAGCTCCTTCATCTCGCCCTGCTTCATCTGGTCAAAGAGGTTATCGAGAGTAACCTTGGTCTGAGCGTTGAAGATTTCCTCTTTGCGCTCGTTCTTACGCTGGTTGACAAGCTGACGCGCGAGGTGCTCGTTTGTAACGGAGTTGAAGGTGTCTCCGCCTACGGGAACCTCGTCGAGACCTGTAATCTCAACAGGAACCGACGGACCTGCGGTCTTGACCTTTTCGCCCTTGTCGTTGGTCATAGCGCGCACACGTCCGAGACAGGTGCCGGCTACGACAATGTCGCCTGCTTTGAGAGTACCGTTCTGCACGAGCACAGTCGCGACAGGACCTCTGCCCTTGTCGAGCTTTGCTTCGATGACGATACCCTTTGCCGCGCGGTCGGGGTTTGCTCTGAGCTCCTTCATCTCGGCTACGAGCAATACATTCTCGAGCAGGTCGTCAAGACCCTCCTTGGTCTTAGCGGATACAGGCACGCAGATAACGTCGCCGCCCCATTCCTCCGGAATGAGCTCGTACTCGGTGAGCTGCTGCTTGACCTGGTCGGGATTCGCGCCCGGCTTATCCATTTTATTGATAGCGACGATTATCGTTACTCCGGCAGCCTTCGCGTGGTTGATAGCTTCTACTGTCTGCGGCATAATACCGTCGTCCGCGGCCACAACGAGGATAGCAATATCCGTTGCCTGCGCGCCTCGCGCTCTCATTGTTGTGAACGCCTCGTGACCCGGTGTGTCGAGGAAGGTGATAGGCTGGTCGTTGACGATGGTTCTGTACGCGCCGATGTGCTGTGTAATGCCGCCGGCTTCTCCCTCGGTTACGTTGGCGTGGCGGATAGCGTCGAGGATTGAGGTCTTACCGTGGTCAACGTGACCCATAACAACGACTACCGGCGCTCTGCCTACGAGGTTAGCGTCGTCGTCCTCGCTGTCGTCGATGATCTGCTCCTCGATTGTGACAACGACTTCCTTTTCGACCTTAGCGTTGAACTCCATAGCGATGAGCTCGGCTGTGTCGTAGTCAATGGTGTCGTTGGCGGTAATCATCGAGCCCATCATAAACGCCTTCTTGACTACCTCGGCGACTGTCGCCTTGAGCCTTGAAGCAAGCTCGGAAACGACAATCTCGTCCGGAACGGTGATTGTGATTGAGCGCTCCTTGCGCTGCTTGGCGATACGAGCGAGTCTCTGCGACTCGGTCTCGCGCTTGCCGCCGCGGCGAGCCTTCTGCTTGCGCGCGCGGTTGGTGAACTTCTGCTTTTTGGAAGTATCCTGGTTGCGCTTGAGCTTGTCGTTCGCCATATCGTCGTACTTCTGGTTGTAACGCTCGACGTCAACGTTGCTCTGGCGTGTGTCGATTACCCGGCGGTTTGAGCGGTGGTCGCTGCGCTCCTCCTCGATAGTGTTGACAACCTCGACCTTCTGCGCGTTCTTCGGCGGCTTTTTGCCGTTCTGGGAAGGCTTTTTGTCGCTCTTTTCCTTTTTGTTTTCAACAGGGATTTCCTTGCGCTTTGGCTTGTCTTTCTCCTGTGTATCCTCGATAGCCGCCTGCTTCTCGTACTCCTCAACCGCCTTATCGCGCACCGCGAAATATTCCGAGAAGTCCTCAAGGGCGGTTTCGGTGGTCATTACGTCGAATATAACGTTGAGCTCCTCTGCTTCGAGGGCTGTCATTGATTTTTTGTTTACTCCGCATTTTTCCGAAAGGATTTCGGTAATCTTTTTGCTTTTTACGTTAAAATCATCGGCTACTTCTTTTACCTTATATTTTATCATAGACAATTACCTCCTGATTATTTATTACATAGTTCGGAGAGCTTATTCGCGAAACCCGAATCGCGCACAGCCGCGACTACGCACAGCCTGCCGAGGGCGCGGCTCATCTCGTCCCTGGTTTTGTCGAGGGAGAGGTGAGGGGTGCCGGTCTGCTGACAGGCGGAGAGGATTTTACTCTCTGTGTTTTTTGAGATGTCGCTTGCTGTTACTACGAGCCTTGCAGAGCCGTCCTTCATCGCTTCGATAACCATATCGTTGCCGAGGGTCAGCCTGCCTGCGCGCCTGCAAATTCCGAGGAGATTTAGGATTTTATCATTCACTTTTCTGCATCTCCTCAGTCAGCTTTTGGTAGATTTCATCGGGAATCGACGTCGAAAACGCGCGTTCCAGCCGCTTTGCCTTTATCGCCTTGTTGAGGCAGTTGAGGTCGGCGCACACATACGCGCCCCTGCCGGGCTTTTTACCCGAGAGGTCAAGGCTGATTTCGCCCTTGGCAACAACCTCGCCGCTCTCGTTTTTGACGTCCGGCGCCTTGACAACTCGAACCAGCTTCTGCTTTGGCTTCATTTCGCCGCAGCCTGTGCATTTTCGCATCGGGATTTTTTTAAGCTTCGCCATTACTCCGCGCTTTCTTCAACTTCGTTTGCGTCATTTTCCTCGTCCTCGCCGTAGAAGCCGGACTCAGGGCGGATGTCAATCTTCCAGCCTGTGAGTCTTGCCGCGAGACGGGCGTTCTGACCCTTGTTTCCGATAGCCAGCGAAAGCTGTCCGTCGGGAACAGTAACCTTGCAGCTCTTTGCGCTCTCATCGAGCACATCAACCTTGAGTACGGTTGCCGGCGAAAGCGCTGCGGCAACGTAGGCGATTGGGTCGTCGCTGTATTCGATGATGTCGATTTTCTCGTTGCCGAGCTCGTCAACAATGCGGTTGACTCTGTCGCCGCGTGTACCGATACAGGAGCCGATTGCGTCGATGTTCTCGTCGTTGGAGAGCACAGCCATCTTGGTACGGCTGCCGGCTTCGCGCGCGATTGCCTTAATCTCGACAGTACCCTCGAAGATTTCGGGAACCTCCTGCTCAAACAGACGCTTTACAAGCTCGGGGCTTGTGCGGCTTATCATAGCGCGCGGTCCGCGCTCGTTGTCCTTGATGTCGGCTACGAGCACCTTGATCTGGTCGCCTTCCTTGAGGATTCTGTCGCCAACCTGCTCAGCCTTGGGCAGAGTCGCGACAGCCTTGCCGATTTTGATTGTAGCCATACCGTTTGTCGGGTCAACTCTCTCAACAACCGCGGTAACAAGCTCGCCGAGACGGCTCTCGAACTCCTTGCGCATCTGACCCTTTTCGCCGTCGCGGATACCCTGGCGGATAACCGAACGCGCGGTCTGAACAGCAATTCTGCCGAGCTGCTTGGGGTCAAGCGGAACCTCGTACTCGTCGCCTACCGCGATTCTCTTGCGCTTTTTCTGAACTTCTTCGAGCGAAATCTCGAAGTTATCGTCAAACACTTCCTCGACTACTGTCTTGACCAGCTTAACGTCGAAGGAGCCTTTCTCGGGGTTAACCTTGAAAACAACGTTGTCGTTGCCGCCGTAGTTGTTCTTGCAGGCTACCTTGATGGCGCGCTCAATCTGCTCGAGCATATAGTCCATCGGGATACCCTTTTCCTTTTCCATTTGCGCGAGTGCCGCAAACAATTCTTTGTTATTCATTTTCCTATCATCCTTTCTTAATCAAAATCATCCAGCTTAATCCACGCGGCGTCCTTGACAGAGATTGTCACCTCGTTCTCGCCGCTGTGGTCCCTGATTGTAACGCTGCCGTCCTCAAAACCTTCGAGGACTCCCTTAAATTCTTTGCCGATTCCGTCAAGCGGTCGAATCATCCTGACCATAATATCGGCTCCGATAAACTGAGTGAAGTGTTCGTCCCTGACGAGAGTTCTCTCGAGTCCGGGTGAGCACACCTCCAGAGTGTAAGCCTGCTCAATCGGGTCGGCTTCGTCGAGAGGTTTGTCAACCGCGCGCGAGACCTTCTCGCAGTCGGTGATGTTGATACCCTCGTCGCTGTCGATGATGATTCTCAAAAACCACCCGGCGCCCTCCTTGACAAAGCGCACGTCCCAGAGCCTCAGCCCTAAATCAGAGATTATGGGCTCAACTATCGCCCAAACCTTGGTTACTGTGTTTCCGCCTTTTTTCGGCATAGCAATCTCCTTTCCTGTGTATGAAAAAGGAGCAAGCTCTGCGCTCACTCCTTACTTTCACTTTATTCAACTGTAAGAATTATAGCACTTGTTTTTAAAAAAATCAAGTGTTTTGCTAAAATTTTACAGCACCAAATCGTCGCCGTCGCTGCTTTTGTACGCCTTGGGCTCTTTTTCTCCGCGGTAAACGACGTGGTAGATAATCTCAATAACGAGGAAAACGAGCTTCATAAACAGGAACAGAGCCAGCGCGATCACAACGAACCAGCCGAGACCGTTGGTGATAATCGGCTTGTCGATTGTTCCCTGAGCGTACATCATATTTGAACGGTAAACAAACGCGAAAAACGCGAAGCCGAACACGAACTCGCACACTGTCGCGAACCTTGGCAGGAAAACAAGAATCGCGAGGAAAATGAGTACCGACAAAAACCATACTACGATTCCGATTGTTCCGCTCATATCGAGGAACAGGCCGCCGAGGTATTTGTTAGCTATGTACTCGTAGGTTCTGAATGTGATTACGTTGAGCGGAATGAAGAACACGAGCAGCGGAATGATTCGGCGTACGAGCCAGGTGTACCACCTGCCCATATCCTCCTTGTAGCTGTCGATTTCGTCAACATACCAGCGCAGACGCTCTTTGTTGTTTTTGAACTCCGGCTTCTTTTGCGCCTCTGTTGTTTTTACTTCGTTGTTGTCTTTATTCATAGAATTTACCTCCGTAGGGATTACAGATAATGAGCCCTGAGCTCCTCGCCGGATTTTGCGGAAAGGTATGCCGGAGCGATGTCGAGCACTGTCTTGGCGCCGCTCACTCCCTCCTGCTCGAGGCGGTAAGCCGCTCTTGCGAAGGAAACGAGCACCGAGCCGGTGAACTCGGGGTTGGAGTCGAGCTTCAGGCTGTACTCAATTACGTGGTTGTTGCCTTCTCCTGTTATGCCGCTGTAGATTACAGAGCCGCCGTGCGGAAGTCCGCTGTGGTCGCGCTTCATCTCCTCCGCGGAGATAAAGTGTACGGTGGTGTCGTAGTCGGCAAAGTAGTTGGGCATAGTCTTGATTTTTTCTTCAATAGCCGCTTTGTCGGCTCCGTCTGCAGCCACAACAAAGCACTCTCTGGTGTGCTTTTCGCGTGTGGAGAGCTCGGGGTTCTTGCCGCTTCTTACGGCGTCGAGGGCTTTCTCGACCGGGATTGTGTACTGACGAGCGTCAACCACGCCGTCGATTCGGCGAATCGCGTCGGAGTGACCCTGGCTTACGCCCTTGCCCCAGAAGGTGTAGGCTGTGCCGCCCGGAAGGATTGAGTCGGAGTACACTCTGTTCAGCGAGAACATACCCGGATCCCATCCGCAGGAGATGATTCCGACCTTGCCCGCCTTTTTCGCTGCGGCGTCAACATTTGAGAAGTGAGAGGGGATGTTGGCGTGAGTGTCGAAGCTGTCGATAACATTGTAAAGCGAAGCGTACTTAGGAGTCATCTCGGGCAAATCGGTAGCCGAACCGCCGCAAATAATCAGAACGTCAACGTCGGCTGCGCCGTTGTCGAGCTCTGCCGCGCTGAGAACAGGAACTCCCTGCGACTTGATTTTGAGTGTTGAAGGGTCGCGGCGGGTGAAAACTCCCGTCAGAACCATATCGTTGTTTTTTGCGATTGCAGCCTCAACGCCCTTGCCGAGGTTGCCGTATCCGAGAATACCGATTTTAATGCTCATAATTACCTCCGTTGTAATTTTAAAAATATATATTTATTGTAACACTTATCAAAAATAATTTCAATAAAAATATGCAAAAACCACAAAATTTTCACTCGCGAAAATTATCGTATTCGCTCGAAACAATTCGCAGAACAACGAAAACCGGCACCTCGAAAGATGCCGGTCGAAATTTAGATTGTAAAAAGCGCTTCCTTAGTTTGTTCGATTCCTTCCTTTTTGCGTTTACGCTTTCTGAGGAAGAGCAACAGGGTGAAGCCTGTGAATATCACAAACGCCGCCGCGGAGATTGCGACTCCGCGCTTAAAGCCTTTGGGAACGTAGTGGAGCTTGATGGTGTGGGTTCCCTTTGAGAGCTTGAACGCGGTCAGCGCGTGAGCTACCGGAGTCACAACCACGTTCTTGCCGTCAACCTCGGCTGTCCAGCCCTCGCCGTCCGAGGCAAAGAGCTTGCCGACGAGCTTGTCGTTGTCGCGCTTGCCGTACTCGTACGGAATCGAGGTGAAGAACAGTCCGTCCTCGTCTACCGTGATCTCACCCTCCATATTGTTTCCGGAGAGCTTAGTGGTTGTCATATAGTTCTTGCTCAGCTTTTCAACGCCCTGATTGAACACGTCGGAGTTGAGCATATTTACGTAAACCTTGGCGGAGCCGTTGGCTTCGGCTTTGAGGTCGCAGCAGATCGAAATCTTGTCGCCCTTGTTAAATTTGCCGATTGACATAATGTACGGACGCTTGATGTAGAAGTTCGAGGTGCCTGTGCGGAGCACGTCGTTGCACATTACGGTCACGTTGTCGGCGTCGGTAATCTGAGCGAAGCAGTAGTAGTAACCGGTCTTTGGCGCGGTGTAGTTCCACTTCAGCTTAGGAGCGGTTGTCTGGTCGTTGGTTGAGAACGAATAGCTGCCGTAGTCAAGACGGTTAACCGGGAAGATGTTGTAGTCTGTGTGTCCCTGAGAAACAACGTCGAGCTTGGTGTACACGTCCTTGGTGATTCCTGTCGCAAGGCGGAAGAACTGGCTCTGCTTTTCGAACGGGTTGTAGGTGTCCTCGTCGTCCTCGCCGTTGTAATCGAGAAGTGAAGCGTTAGTCATAAAGCCCATCGGGATGTAGTTTTTGTTTTTGGAGAGGGATACGACCCCTTCCTTGTATAATTCAGACCAGTACTCTGTGTCGTTGACCGCGCCGTCGCGGGCGATAAGGTACTTGAGGTTCATAAACAAGTCTGTAATCGGCGAGCTCTCGGCGTAGGTGTAACGGTTGCCGGACAGCCAGCCCATAAGTCCGAAGTTCTCGGCAAAGCGCGTGAAGCTCTCGTTAGTCATCGAGTTGAACATCGAAACGCCGTTGAAGCCGTTGAGCGCGGAGTCACAGAGCGTTTGAGTGCTTGTGAACTCGGCTCTCCAAAGCTCCTTGGTGTCCTTTTCCTCGTTCTTCATATGGCTGACTACGTTGGCGGTTGCTTCGCCTCCGCGCGGATATTCGTAGGTTGTGGTCACAGAGGTTTTAACAACGCCCCTGAACGCTGTGATTCCTCCCTGCGCGACGGTTATCGCGACAAGCAGTACGCACAGCACCTGCTTGTTGATTATGCCCTTGGTAAAGAGCACGATGAGCGCGAGCACGAGCAGAGCGATTCCGGCAGAAGCGAGAATCGGGAGCAGCTCCTGGGTGCCGATTCCGGTGATTACAACCAGCGCTATTACCAGCGTCGTGATGATGATGTCAAACAGGTTGGTAAAGTCGATTACCATAAACGCCCTGAACGCCATAACCACCAGCACAAAGCTGACAAGGAAGCTGAACCGGAACGGAATCATATTCGGGAAATGGAAGCCGTGCCATATGTAGTCGAGCTGACGAATGATGAAGCTCATAAACAGGAAGAGCAGCAGGCAGCCGTTGAAAATCTTTTCTTTGAGTTTGATTTTGCGCGATACCATAAACAAAACCGCGAGCACAAGCGCAATCATACCGACGGAGATGTTTGGATGACCCTCGGTTACGGTAGGCTCAACGAAAACGGAGAGCTGTGATACCGAAATCTTGAGCGCTTCCAAAAGTCCGGCAAAGTCGTAGGTTGAGCCGATGTTAATCTGGAAGCCGGTCGGGAACGAGCTGCCCGAAGCGTGGGTTGTCTGCAATCCGAAGAAAGCCGGAAGAATCAGGAATGTAGTGAACATCAGCGCGATTACCGACGCAATTCCGATTCTCAGGAAGCGGCGTAAAAACTGCTTGAAGCCCTCCCACTTGCAAACGTTGTAGCCGATAAAGCACAGAACCATAAATATGCAGGTGAAAAGTCCGATGTAATAGTTAGCCAGCACCGACAGCGCGAGCGAGATTACGTAGAGCCTGTACTTGCCCTCGCGCATCATCGCGGTAAAGCCCATAACCACAAGCGGAATAAGGGCAACGGTGTCGAGCCAGATTTCGCACCAGTAATATCCCATAAAGAACGCGCACAGCGCGAACGCGGTGGAGAATATCACGAGCGAGATGTCGTCGCGCTTAAAGGTGTAACGCAGGAAAATCGCGAAGAATCCGCCCGCGAGTCCAATCTTTAAGCAAACCGAGAAGGTCAGGAACATATTCAGCCAGCCGATGTTCGAGAAGCCGAACAGTCCGGACGGCAGGAGCACAGTCAAAAAGTTCAGCGGACTCGCAAGGTAGTACGAAGCCAGCGCAAAGTAGTTGGTTCCGCCGCCCTGAGTCCATGACCAGAGGAGGTTTTCGCCGTGCTTGAGCTTGTCCTGAAAATCAACTAAAAAAGGAAAGTACTGGTGCCAAAGGTCGGTAACAAGGATTTGCTTGTCGCCGAACGGCTGGCAGCCCATTATCGCAAAAGCGATTGCCATCAGCAGGAAAGGCACTCCAAACGAGCAGAGAATGAACACATTCCTGCTAAAGAAGCCTCCCTCGCGGACAACGCCGTCGGCAGAGATGTCGAAGAACGAGGGGTTGGATTTCAACCTCGGCTCGGCGCCCTTACCGGAGCTTTTCTTTTTAATCATTAGCATTTACTCCTTTATATCATTTTAATCATTTTAAACCAATATATATATTAACATAGTTTTTCGTCAAGGTAAATATATAAAATCAATAAAATATTTCCTTTTTTCAAAAGAAAGCTTGATATATCGACCGAATAGGTTTATTATTAAGGTATGGGAAATTTTATTAAGCAATTTTTTGACATCAAATTCTGGAAGTTCATACTTGTCGGAATAATCAATACTATCGTCGGGCTCGGTCTGCAGTTCCTTTTTTACAACTGCTTCGGCTGGGATAAATTCGCCTGGGGCGTAATTTTAGCAACCTTGCTCGGCAACATCTTCGGCAGTCTTTGCAGCTATTTTCTGAACAAATACTTTACGTTCAAAAACAAGGAGAAGGGCTGGAAGCCTGTGCTCAGGTTCGCGCTCAATATTGTGGCTTGCTACATTGTCGCGTATATTATCGTGACTCCGCTTGCAGAGTGGATTCTCAACTCGAACCCGATTCTCTTTTGCCAAAGCTGCGGCGAAAGGCTCGACGCCGGCGCTGAGGTCTGCGCGGCGTGCGGTCATTCAGCGCAGGGAGCGTTGTCGTTCTTTGGCTGGACTGTCGCCAAATTCGCCGGCAACGTCGCTATGGCAATCGGAGCGTGCTCGTTTGTGGCGTGCAATTATGTCGGTCAAAGGTTTTTCGCCTTCCGCGAGAAAACAGAGGGATAAATTAAGGAGGAGATTATTATGAAAAGCAAAAAGATTTTGAGCATAATAATTGCTGTGGTTATGGCGGCAAGCGTGTTTGCCGCGCTTCCTGCGACAGCTTCGGCGCGTCAGGCTCTCGAGTACAAGACCGGCAAAAAGTCTTACTCGGAGAACGGCGTAACCTACGTCAAGCTCACTGTAAAGCTCCCGAAGCTTACAGCCAAGACTAAAGCGGCAAAGAAAATCAACACCTACTTTACAAAGCTGAAAAACAAGTATAAAAAGGAAGCCAAAAGGCTCGTAAGCTCCGCAAAGAGCGACTACAAGGATAACCCCGAGTATTTCAACAGCTACTCAATCACGCTCAAAGCAAAGCTGATGTACAACAAAAACGGCGTCTACAGCTTCAAGATTGTCAACGGCACCTACACCGGCGGAGCACATCCGAACAGCTTTGTAAAGGGTGTGAACTTCAGCAGCAAAACAGGCGGTAAGCTCTCGGTCTCTAAGCTTACCAAGTACAGCCCGTCGGCTCTCAAAAGCAAGATCATCAAGGCTACCTGCAAGAAGATTGACAAGAACCCCAAGCTGTTCTATAATGACGCAAAAACCACCGTCAGGAACACCAAGCTCAACAGCTTCAACTGCATTTTAAAGGGCGATTACCTCTATGTCGTTTATCAGACATACGAGCTTGCTCCGTACGCAGCGGGTCCGATTAAAGTAAAAATAAAGCTGTAGTTTAATAAAAGCAATTGTGCCGGGTAAAACTTCGTGACAAAAACGCGAACGTTTTTCCCGGCAATTACTTTTTTTGTACCTTTAAAAAACAAAAAATCGGCAATTTAACCAGAAATATCGGCTCAATTTTGTTAAACAAATTTTTTGTGAGTTGTTGCGGTTTTGTTTCGTTTGTGTTAATATGTATACGAGGTAGTGTTATGAACGACGTAATTGTTGTCGCCTCCGGAAAAGGCGGAACGGGCAAAAGCACCGTGTGCGTCGGACTTTCGGCGGCGCTCGTAAAACAGAACAAGAGCGTGCTGCTCATCGACTGCGACTGCGGTATGCGCGGAATCGACCTTATGCTCGACGCGGAGGAGGAGATTCTCTTTGACTGCTCGGACGCGGTCAGCGGCAACTGTACGCCGCGCGAGGCGGTGTATCGCAGCAGGAATATGCCGAGTCTGCATCTTATGGCGGCTCCGTTTGATACTGATAACGAAATCAGTCCGTCGGTATTCAAGCAGCTCGTAGATGATTTGAAAAATTCCTACGATTACGTTATAATAGACTCTCCTGCCGGAGTCGGCTCCGGCTTTGCGACCGCTGCGGCTCCTGCCGACAGGGCGCTGATTGTCACCAACGCCGAACCCACAAGCCTGCGCGGCGCGGTCAAAATCCGCACCAAGCTCATCGCGGTCGGAATCAGCGACATAAGGCTTGTTATCAACAGATTTGACAGAAAACAATTTGAAAAGCTCGGCTGCTACAGAGACCTTGACGAGGTTATCGACAAAGCCGGAACGAGGCTCATCGCCTTGGTTCCGCTTGACCTCAGGCTCTCCTGTATGATGCAGAACGGCTGCGCCGGACTCAACTGGTCTCCGGCGGTGACGGTTTTTGATTGCCTCTCGCGAAGGCTGCAGGGCGAGAAGGTCGAGCTTGCTTTTGAAGGATAGATTAGACAGAAGTTTTGAACACAGAGGAGGACATTATGAATATCGCGCTTATTGCACATGACGAGAAAAAGGAGTTAATGATTCAGTTTTGCATTGCTTACTGCGGAATACTGAGCAGAAATAATCTTTTTGCTACAGGCACAACCGGCAAGATTGTTTCCGAGGCAACGGGTCTTTCGATTACCGGCTTCCTTGCCGGATCTCAGGGCGGCGACCAGCAGATTGCCGCGCGCATCTCCTGCAACGAGATTGATATGCTGCTCTTCTTCCGCGATCCGCTCAACCCCAAGCCCAACGAGCCTAACGATATGAACATCCTCAGGCTCTGTGATATGCACAATATCCCCGTCGCTACCAACATCGCGACCGCCGAGGTGCTGATCCACGGCCTCGAGCGCGGCGACCTTGACTGGAGAAACATTATCAAGTAAAATAATATAGTTGCTATCGGGCGGCGTAGGCTGCCCGTTAGTTGCGTAAAGGGTAATTTGGTACTAATCGGAAATTAGTATAAGGAGTAGAAAATATGGCTTTGATTACAAAGAAAATAAAAGGCACCGAGGACGTTCTGCCCAAGCAGAGCTACAGGTGGCAGTTTGTTGAAAATATTATGAGAGAGGAAGCCGCCAAGTTCGGCTTCAGGGAAATGCGCACTCCTGTTTTTGAGCACACCGAGCTTTTTGCGAGAGGAGTCGGAGCTACAACCGACGTTGTGCAAAAGGAGATGTACACCTTTGACACCAAGGGCGGCGAGAGCGTAACTCTGTGCCCCGAGGGTACAGCAGGCGCGGCGAGAGCGGTGCTTGAGCACGCGCTCACCAACGAGGGTCTGCCGATTAAGGCTTACTACCTGACCTCCTGCTACCGCTACGAGAAGCCCCAGGCAGGAAGACTCAGAGAGTTCCACCAGTTCGGAATCGAGGAGTACGGAACTTCCTCGCCTGCCGCCGACGCCGAGGTTATCACCCTCGCGGACTCGATTTTCAAGCGATTGCAGATTAAGGATTTGCATCTCGAAATCAACTCGATCGGCTGTCCCGGATGCAGAGCAATGTATAACGAAGCTCTGAGGGCTTACTTCGGCGCGCACGTGGACGAGCTCTGCGGCAACTGCCACAACCGCCTCGAAAAGAACCCGATGCGCCTCATCGACTGCAAGGTTCCCTCCTGCGCCGAAATCGCCAAGGACGCTCCGAGCATCCTCGACTACCTTTGCGACGAATGCAAAAGCCACTTTGAGCAGGTTAAGGCATACCTCGAGGTTGCCGGAATCGACTACAAGGTCAACCCCAAGATTGTAAGAGGTCTTGATTACTATACAAAGACGGTGTTCGAGTTTGTCTCGGACGCAATCGGAAGCCAGGGCACAGTCTGCGGCGGCGGTCGTTACGACGGACTGATCGAGGAGCTGGGCGGTCAGCGGCTGCCTTCTCTCGGCTACGCTATGGGTCTTGAGCGTCTGCTTATGGTTATGGAAAATCAGGGAATCGAGATTCCCGAGCCGGAGCCCTGCGCGATCTACATCGCCGGACTCGGCGACAAAGCCCAGGTCAAGGCGTTTGAGCTTGTCAACAGCCTGCGCCGCGCCGGTCTCGCGGCTGAAACCGACGTTGTCGGCAGAGGGCTCAGAGCTCAGATGAAATACGCCGACAAAATCGGCGCGAGGTTCAGTATGGTAATCGGCGACAACGAGCTCGACGAAAACAAAGCCGAGGTCAAAAATATGGTCACAGGCGAAAAAATCCCGCTCGCTCTCGACAGCAGCTTCGCCGCTAAATTTGCGGACATTCAGCTTGCGGCAAAATTCGGAGGTATGGAGTAATGGCAGAATTTATGACAGGTCTCAAAAGGACTGATATGTGCGGAGATTTCCGCATCGGCGATGTAGGAAGGGAAGTCACCGTTTTCGGTTGGGTTCAGCGTCAGCGCGACCTCGGCCAGCTTATCTTTATAGATTTGCGCGACCGCACCGGAATAGTGCAGCTCGCGTTCAGCGATAATACAGACAAGGAAATTTTTGAGAAAGCGGCTTTGTGCCGCAGCGAGTTTGTGCTCGGAGTAAGGGGCGTTGTTGCCGAGCGTTCGGCAAAAACCGACAAAATCCCGACCGGCGACGTTGAGATTCAGGTAACTGAGCTCCGTATTCTCTCAAAGGCGCAGACTCCTCCGTTCGAGATTCTCGACGAAACAAAAACCGGCGAGGAAACCAGACTCAAATACCGCTATCTTGATTTGAGAAGAAAGCCGCTCCAGGATAACCTCATTCTCCGCGGCAAAATCGCCAAGGCGGCGCGCGATTATTTCTACGAGAACGGCTTCATCGAGATTGAAACCCCGATGATGATTAAGAGCACACCGGAGGGCGCGAGGGATTACCTTGTTCCGTCGCGAATCCACCCCGGCAGCTTCTACGCTCTGCCGCAGTCGCCGCAGATTTACAAGCAGCTGCTTATGCTCGCGGGCTTTGACAGGTACATCCAGCTCGCCCGCTGCTTCCGCGACGAGGATCTCAGAGCCGACCGTCAGCCTGAGTTTACCCAGATTGATATGGAGATGTCGTTCGTTGACCTCGACGATATTATGGAAATCAACGAGGGACTTATCAAGAGGATTTTCAAGGACGCGCTCGCAAAGGAGCTCGAGACTCCGTTTGAGCGTATGACCTACAAGGACGCTATGGAGAACTACGGTTCCGACAAGCCCGACGTCCGCTTCGGAATGAAGATTCAGGATATTTCCGGGCTTGTTAAGGACAGCGAGTTCGGCGTGTTCAGCGGCGCGGTTGCGAACGGCGGTTCGGTTCGCTGCATCGTAGCCAAGGACGCCGTCAAAACATACACCAGAAAAGAAATCGACAAGCTCACCGAGTACGTCCGCGGTATCGGCGCGAAGGGTCTTGCCTTTGTGCGCTGGTTTGAGGACGAGCCGAGCTGCTCCTTCAAAAAGTTTATGAAGGAGGGCGAGCTTGAAAACATCCTCAGCACAGTCGGCGCCGAAAAAGGCGACGTTGTTCTGATTGTTGCAGACAAAAACGACGTAACCCTCCCGGTTCTCGGAGCGCTCAGACTGGTTGTCGCCAAAAGGCTCGACATCATCCCCGACGTTTTCAAGTTCGTGTGGATTGTGGACTTCCCGTTCTTCGAGTGGGACGAGGAGAGCGGCGAGTGGGTTGCGATGCACCACCCGTTCACAATGCCGCGTGAGGATTGCCTGCAATACCTCGACAGCGACAAGGGCAAGGTTATCGCCAAGGCAGCCGACCTCACCCTCAACGGCACCGAGCTGAGCTCCGGTTCAATCCGTATTACCGACTACGAGCTCCAGCAGAAGATGTTCCGCGCGCTCAAAATGACCGACGAGGAGATTGAAGCAAAGTTCGGCTTCCTTGTAGAAGCCTACAAGTACGGCGCTCCTCCGCACGGCGGTATGGGCTTTGGACTCGACAGAATCACAATGCTCCTCGCAGGAGTTGACTCGCTCAGAGACGTCACAGCCTTCCCGAAGGTGCAGAACGCAAGTGAGCTTATGAGCAGTTGTCCGTCAGCAGTTGACGACGAGAGCCTCGACGTGTTGGGACTTAAGATAATTTAAAATTGACAGTTGACAATGAATGTCGGGCAGATAAGTTGATTTTTTCATCAACCTATCTGCCCGAACTTATTTACTTTTGAGCTTTTTGCGGAGTGACGGACTAAAAAAGCAGAGAGCTTTTTCAATTAAAACTTTCAGTTTAAAAAAGAATTTTTATGCGTGTTGTGCATAATTCATAAAATGCAGGGTCGGTATAGTCAATATATGTCGGCAAACTTTGTTTTAACTGCACAAAATTAGTCATTATTTACAAATAAGGTATTGCTAATTTGCAATTTATATGATAAAATTAACTTACCTATGGTGGGCGTGCGCGCGCCACCGAAGAAACTTGAAAATTTAAATTTTATACAACGTCTGAAGGGAGTTGAAACAATGGCAAGAGTGGCAGGAATTTTGATGCCGATTACATCTTTGCCGTCGCCTTACGGTATCGGCACAATCGGCAAGGAGGCCAGGGAGTTTGCGGACTTCCTCTCTGCTTCGGGTCAGAAAATCTGGCAGATTTTACCGGCTGGTCCGACCAGCTACGGCGACTCGCCGTACCAGTCGTTCTCGACCTATGCGGGCAACCCGTATATGATCGATCTCGATACCCTCGTTGAGGAGGAGCTGATTGACAAGGAACAGCTCGACGCGATTGACTGGGGTGATAACCCGAACGAGGTCGATTACGAGAAAATCTACAACAACCGTTTTGTCGTTCTTCGCAAGGCTTACGAAACATACCTCGAGGATTACGAGCTCGATGTGTTTGAGGAGTTCAAGAAGGACAACGACTACTGGCTGGACGATTACTCGCTTTATATGGCTGTCAAAAAGAGCTTTGATATGTCAGCCTGGAACGAGTGGCCGGACGAGGCGATCAAAATGCGCAAGCCGGCAGCAATTCGCAAGTACAAAAAGAAGCTTGCCGACGACATTGATTTCTGGAAGTGGGTACAGTTTAAGTTCTACGAGCAGTGGTACGACTTCCGCGAGTATGTAAACGATTTGGGAATCAAGATTCTCGGCGATATGCCTATCTACGTTGCTATGGACAGCGCCGACACATGGGCGAACCCCGATGTTTTCTGGCTTGATGAGAAAAACGCGCCTGTATGCGTTGCGGGATGTCCTCCCGATTATTTCTCCGAGACAGGCCAGCTCTGGGGCAATCCTCTTTACGACTGGGCTTACTTAAAGCAGACCGACTACGCGTGGTGGTTCAACCGCATCGCTGCTGCGGCTAACCTTTACGATATTACAAGAATCGACCATTTCCGCGCGTTCAACGATTATTACGCTATTCCTTACCCGGCAGAGAACGCCATCCACGGCGAATGGCTCGACGGCCCGGGAATGGATTTCTTCAACAAGATGAAGGAAGCAATCGGCGATATTCCGATTGTAGCCGAGGACCTCGGCGACCTTAACCCCGGAGTTGAGAAGCTGCTCAAGGACAGCGGTTATCCGGGTATGAAGGTTCTTGAGTTTGCCTTTGACGGCGACGAGGAGAACGATTTTCTTCCGAGTAACTACGCAAGCAGCAATTGCGTTGTATACACCGGTACTCACGACAACGATACCGTAATGGGTTGGTACGCGCAGGCTGAGCCTGAGGAGATTAAATGCGCTATCGACTACTGCGGAATCAAGGACGGCGAGGAATTTAACTGGGGACTAATCAGAACCGCTTACGCCTGCAAGGCTGACTACGCGGTAATACAGATGCAGGATATTCTCGGTCTCGGCGCTGAAGCCAGGATGAACGTTCCGTCAACTCTCGGCGGTAACTGGGTCTGGAGAATGGACGCTGACGCGCTCACCGACGAGCTTGCACAGAAATTATTATGGATGTCCGATACTTACGGACGAATGGAGGACTAAACAATGGGTAATCTAATGGACGAACTCAAGCTTACTTCACAGGCCCTGTACTGCGAAAAGCCTGAGGACCTTACTCCGGCTCAGCTTCACAACGCGCTGGGTAAGGTAGTGCAGACTGAAATCGCTGACAACTGGGCAAAGAGCAAGAAAAAGCACGCTTCCGGCAGAAGAGCTTACTACTTCTCGGCTGAATTCCTTATGGGCCGTATGATGTACAACAACCTCTACTGCCTCGGAATCCTTGACGACGTTAAGGCTATGCTCAAGAAGAAGGGCATAGACATCAACGTGTTTGAGGAAATCGACGACGCGGCTCTCGGTAACGGCGGTCTCGGCAGACTCGCAGCCTGCTACCTCGACTCCGCGGCGACTCAGGAGGTTCCGCTCGACGGTTACGGAATCCGCTACAAGTACGGCCTTTTCAAGCAGCTGATCGAGAACGGCTACCAGGTTGAAACTGCCGACGATTGGCAGAGGTTCGAGGATCCGTGGTGCATTCGCCGCGAGGATCAGGCTGTTGAAGTTGAGTTCAAGGGTCAGACAGTAAAGGCTGTTCCGTATGATATGGCTATCATCGGCTACGGCACAAAGAACATCAACACTCTCCGTCTCTGGCAGGCTGAGGCTGTTCACGACTTTGACTTCAACGAGTTCAACAACACTCACTATGATTCAGCCGTTAAGGAGAAGAACGACGCTGAGAACATCTCCCGCGTTCTCTATCCTAACGATAACTCCATCGAGGGTAAGGTTTTAAGACTCAAGCAGCAGTACTTCTTCTGCTCCGCTTCCCTCCAGGATATTATGAGAAATTACAAGGAGAAATACGGCACAGACTTCAGCCACTTTGCTGAGGACTACGCTTTCCAGCTCAACGATACTCACCCTGTATCCGCTATTCCTGAGCTCGTAAGACTCCTTATGCTCGACGGTCTCGGCTTCGACGAGGCGTTCGAGATTGCAAGAAGAACCTGCTCCTACACTAACCACACAGTTCTCGGCGAGGCTCTCGAGAAGTGGCACGCTGATTTGATGATGGACGTTGTTCCTGAGATTTATCACATCATCTGCCTCATCGCAAACAAGCTCCAGGAGGAGCTCCAGAGCAAGGGTATCTCCGAGGAGCAGAGAGCAAGAATGAGAATCGTTGACAACAACACTGTTCATATGGCTCGTCTTGCGACTTACGTAAGCACATACGTTAACGGCGTTGCTCAGATTCATACAGAAATCCTCAAGGCTGACGTGCTCAAGGATTGGTACGACGTTTATCCCGAGAGATTCCAGAACAAGACCAACGGTATCACTCAGAGAAGATGGCTCGGACTTTGCAACCCTGAGCTCTCCGACTTTATCACAGAGAGAGTCGGCAACGGTTGGCTCAAAGACCTCTCCAAGCTCTCTAAGCTCAACAAGTCTATGGACGATGACACAGTAAAGGCGTTCAACAAGATTAAGGCTAAGAAGAAGAAAGAGCTTGCCGCTTACATCAAGAAGATGGACGGCGTAGACGTTGACCCGACTATGATTTTTGACGTTCAGGTTAAGCGTCTCCACGAGTACAAGAGACAGCTCATCAACGCTTTCTCGATTATGATGATTTACTTAAAGCTCAAGAACGGCGAGCTCAAGGACTGGAACCCGACCTGCTTCATCTTTGGCGCAAAGGCTGCTCCGGGCTACGCAAGAGCTAAGGCTATCATCAAGTACATCAACGAAATCGCAAACCTCGTAAACAACGACCCTGACACAAAGGATAAGCTCCAGGTTGTTTACTGCTCTAACTACAACGTAAGCTACGCGGAGAAGATTGTTACTGCTGCTGATATTTCCGAGCAGACTTCTCTCGCAGGTACAGAGGCTTCCGGTACCGGTAATATGAAGTTTATGATCAACGGCGCGGTTACTCTCGGAACCTGGGACGGCGCGAACATCGAAATCGCCGAGCAGGCAGGCGTTGAGAACGAGTACATCTTCGGCGCAAGAGTTGAGGAAGTTGAGAAGATTAAGGATTCCTACAACTCACGCTCAATCTACAACTCTAATCCTGAGATTAAGAGAGTTGTTGATACTCTCGTTGACGGTACTGTTTCCGACGGTAACGCTCAGGGCGAGGGCAGCTTCGCAGAGCTCCACAAGGCTCTCCTCGATGGCGCTTCGTGGCATGCTCCGGATCACTACTTCGTACTCTATGATCTGATGAGCTATGTTGAGGCTAAGATTCAGGCTAACAAGGATTACGCTGACAGAGTAGCATTCGGCAGAAAGTGCCTTATGAACGTTGCTAATTCCGGCAAGTTCAGCTCCGACCGCGCAATCATCGAGTACGCTAAGGATCTCTGGCACGTAAACTACAGAGGCAAGAAGTAATAATTCGGAATGCGGAATTCGTAATTCGTAATTAAACGGGCAGAAAGGATTTTCCTTTCTGCCCGTTGTTTATGTTAAATCCAAGTACCCCTTATAGAAGGGGTACATTTTTAAAATAATAATATATATGTTTTTTACGGTTTATATAGTTTTCGGGGAAATCATCTTACATCTCCCGTTTTATACCCTTAAACCCGCATAAACACTGAGTTTTTAGGGCGGGAGATGTACGCTTTCAATCTCCCGTTATCTCCCGTTTATGAGAAAAAACCCGACGGTATACTGTCGGGCATAATTTTAATCTGTCGGGAGTTTTTTGAGCAGAAACGTTGCAAAATAAATAGCCCTACGCGCTCGGTAGAAGCAAAACTTCTGTCGGGAGTTTTTTCGAGCAGAAACGTTGCAAAATAAATAGCCCTACGCGCCCGGTAGAAGCAAAACTTCTGTCGGGAACGTAAGGCTAAGCTTACATAAACCTATCTACTCGAGGTAAAAAGAAAAAAACTCGTCGAGCTTGTCGAACGGAATTACTTTGTTCTCGCCGCCGTCGTAGAGGTCGGTGTGAACCGCTCCGGGAATCAGGAGCAGCTCCTTGTTCTCGGCATATTTGCTGTCCTTGACCATATCGGCGTAGGCTTCCTTGCCGAAGTAGCAGGAATGAGCCTTGTCGCCGTGCAGAACCATCACCGCGCTGCGGATTTCGTTCGAATACTTCAGGATTGGCTGATTTATAAACGACTCGCAACCGATTACGTTCCAGCCGCCGTTGGAGTTGAGCGAACGCGGATGATAACCGCGGTCGGTTTTGTAGTAGCTGTGGTAGTCCTTAACGAAGAACGGAGCGTCCTCCGGAAGCGGATCGATAACTCCGCCGCCGAGCTTGTATTCGCCGTTCTTCAAATCCTCGAGCCTCTGCGCGCACATTGCCGCCTTTTTGTTGTAACGGGCTTCCTCGCTGTCCTCGGAGTCAAAGTAGCCCTTGGCGTTAACGCGGGTCATATCGTACATAGTCGATGCGACTGTCGCCTTGATTCTGGTGTCGAGGGCAGCGGTATTAATCGCCATTCCGCCCCAGCCGCAGATTCCGATGATTCCGATTTTTTCCGGGTCAACCTTATCGCAAAGCGAGAGGAAATCCACTGCCGCCATAAAGTCCTCGGTGTTGATGTCGGGAGACGCCATATACCTCGGCTCGCCGCCGCTTTCGCCGGTGAACGACGGGTCGAACGCAAGCGTCAGGTAGCCGCGCTCTGCCATAGTCTGGGCGTACAATCCGGAGCACTGCTCCTTTACCGCGCCGAACGGACCGCAAACCGCGATAGCCGCGAGCTTGCCTTCGGCGTTTTTGGGAACGTACATATCCGCCGCGAGGGTAATTCCGTAGCGGTTCAAAAACGTGACCTTGCAGTGGTCAACCTTGTCGCTTTTCGGAAAGGTTTTGTCCCATTCCTGTGTGAGCTTTAGTTCTGCCGGTTTCATATTAATTGCCATAGCCTTTCCGCCCACAAAT
>CADBTV010000054.1 GCA_902797655.1 uncultured Ruminococcus sp. | reverse complement strand
TTTTTGCAGTCCATCATACCGCAGCCGGTCTTTTCTCTTAACGCCTTAACGTCCTGAGCTGTAAAACTCATTTATATCAATCCTTTCGTAAATTTTTAATTTAATTATTCAGCCTCTGCCTCTGCTTCAGCTTCTTCGTTATCTCTTGCTGCTGCGCCCATCTGGCCTTCTCTGCCCTCAATGATAGCGTCAGCCATTGCGCCTGCGATAAGCTTAACGGCACGGATAGCGTCGTCGTTACCGGGGATAACATAATCAATCTCATCAGGGTCGCAGTTTGTATCAACAATAGCTACAACAGGAATGCCGAGTTTCTTGGCTTCTGCTACGGCAATCTTCTCTTTTCTTGGGTCAACGATGAACATAGCGCCCGGCATCTCAGGCATATCCTTGATACCGCCCATGAACTTCTCGAGTCTTTCAATCTCAAGGTTGAGCTTGATTACTTCCTTCTTAGGAAGAAGATCGAATGTGCCGTCCTCCTGCATAGCGCGGAGCTGCTTGAGACGAGCGATTCTCTTACGGATTGTTGTGAAGTTGGTGAGCATACCGCCGAGCCATCTTGCGTTTACATAAAAAGCTCCTGCGCGCTCTGCCTCTTCCTTAATGGAATCCTGAGCCTGCTTCTTTGTACCAACAAAGAGAACGCTCTTGCCTTCCATTGATAATTCCTTAACGAAGTTATAAGCTTCGTCGAGCTTTTTAACGGTTTTCTGAAGATCAATAATATAAATACCGTTACGCTCTGTAAAGATGTACTCTGCCATCTTAGGGTTCCAGCGTCTTGTCTGGTGACCAAAGTGAACACCTGCTTCAAGAAGCTGTTTCATGGATACTGCTGCCATAATTTATTCCTCCTTAGGTTAAAACCTCCGCCCGGTCTTTGATTTTATCAGCTTAATACAAGGGCTGTATCCTTCCCCTGCAACCTCGCCGATAGACCCGAACGTGCGAAATGCCTATATATTATACCACAAATTTCAAAAAAATCAAGTGTTTTAATTCGAGTAGACAGGTTTTTTTAGAAATTACGCTTTATTCCCGACAGAAACAATACTATAATAAATCACTGCGCCTATTGTTAAGGATAAGTATTCATATATAAAACGCTACATCCCGACAGAAACAATACTATAATAAATCACTGTGCCTATTGTTAAGGGTAAGTATTCATATATAAAACGTTACATCCCGACAGAAACAATACTATATAAATCACTGCGCCTATTGTTAAGGATAAGTATTCATATATAAAATGTTGCATCCCGACAGAAACAATACTATATTAATCACTGCGCCTATTGTTAAGGATAAGTATTCATTTAAAAAGGGTACAGCGCTCAAGGTAACGTTTGCTTTAACCACTAACAACTAAAACAAAAAGAGCCTTTCGGCTCTTTTTAATCCCATTTGTCAAAGAATCTCTCTGTTCCGTAGGAGATTACAAACTCCTGGCTCTCGTGCCAGCTGCTGCTTGTAAGGTCTGTGGCATAGAAATAAAGAATCCTATGCTTGACAGCGTATCCGTCGGAATCAAAGATATCCGAAACCGCGCTCTTTACAGCCGCTGTCGGCTTTTTATCGGTTGAGCCTGTGTACTGATACTCGCTGATAATCGTATCAACAGAGCTTGTACCGAGCTCATTCATACCGTCTCTGAGCGCCTGAGCAACAAGCGCCGCGCCGTTATAGCCAAGAGATCCGGCTTCACCCATTACGAGTCTCTCGAGCTTATCTCTGTCATAAGCGCTCAGCGAAATATGCTTCGGTGAATACTCGGAATCAGAATTCGCTGTTGAGAGAGAACCTTCATTCTTTGATACCTCAACATACTCCGATGACTTCTCGGTTACTTTTTCTGTCTCGGCTTCTGTTGCCTTTGTTTCTGTAGGCTTTGTTGTTTCAGGCTCTGTTTCCTTAACCTTAACCGCCTTTTTTACAGGCTTCTTCTCCTGCTTCTTCTCTACAGGCTTTGTCTCCTTTACCTCCTGCTTAGGCTTTTCAGCAGGCTTACCTGAGTTTGAAATAACCTCAGAGAATGTTTCGATGTTACCTGCTGAGAATACAATATTCTTCTTGTTGGTAACAGCCTCAACGTTCTGGATGAGTGTAACGCTCGGGATAATTACAGCAGCGAATACCACAAATGCGGTAACGACTACCGAGCCGAGCTTCGAGAACTTCTTTATTTTCTTGGCAGTTGTTCTCTTCTTAGCGTGTCTGCATTTAGCAGTTGTTTTTAAATGACTTAAATTTGAACTTCTCAAAACTATTCCTCCTATTGATTACGCTCTAAATCACTACGTATTCGTTAGTAGATTCAATTTTGTCGGTTCACACAATTTTCATTTCGTTGTGTATTAAAACACATTTTAGAACTTATTGCAATTAAAAAATTGTAATACCGAGGTTAAATTCGGTTACATTGTTTACAAGTTGTAACCTAATTTTTTATATACGAAAATATACTTAGGCAGGTTTGACAAAATAGTACAACACTCCTTAAAACTTTTTTGGAAGAGGGAGAAACTCACTTTTTGACTATTTTTGTCGAAAAAAGCCCTTTTTATGATGTTTTCTGCGATTATTACGAGCAGAAGAAACGAGGATTGTATCCTCTCCGACAAGAGAAATATCATCCCAGGGAATTATTAAATCATCCTTTCTGCCAAGTAACCCAAAGAGCTTCAGCCGCCCGTATATAACAAGCGCGCAAATTCTGGCGTTGCGAGTATCAACCTCCAGGTCGTCTACGTAGCCTATTCTGGCGCCGTTCTGTTTATTAATCACTTCTTTGTTCCTAAGCTCGGATAGTGTACAGCTCATATTTACAACTCCATTATTGACATTTAAAATACGATTTATTATAATTTATATGTTAATACAAAGATTTTATTACCGGAGGTAACTATGATTAAATACGGAGATTATGTTTTACTGACAGATTCGACCTGCGATTTACCGGACAGTATCGCCAAAGAATACGGCTTTGACGCAATGCCGATGGTTTTCCTTATGAAAGAAAAGGTGTACCACCATTATCTCGACGCTCGTGAGATGAAGCTCGACGAGTTCTATTCTTTACTAAAAGAGGGCGTTTTGTCGCAGACAACTCAAATCGGATACCAGGATTACTTTGATTACTTCGAGCCTTATCTTGAACAGGGCAAGGACATTCTGTATATCTGCTTTACTTCCGGGCTCAGCGGTACTTACAACACTTGTAAAATCGCTATCAGAGAGCTAAAAGAAAAATATCCTGACAGAAAAATCAGCATTATAGACTCAGCCTGCGCTTCTATCGGTCAAGGGCTGCTTGTGTATCTTGCTGCAAAAAAATTCAAAGAAGAACAGCCGGCTCTCGAAGAACTCGAAAGATACATTGAGGACACAAAGCTTGAATGCTGTCACTGGTTTGTTGTTGACGATATTGATCAGCTCAAAAGAGGCGGAAGGATTTCCTCTCTCACCGCTACATTCGCAAAGGCTCTGCAAATCAAGCCTGTGCTCAGTGTTGACGGAGACGGCAAGCTTGTAAACGTCGGCAAAGTCAGAGGCGCAAACAACGTCTACGATATGTTTATCAAAAAGCTCAACCGAGATGGCAGAGGACTTAAAGAACAGACTGTTATTATCGGTCACGCCGCTAATCCCGATGGAGCCGAAGAACTCAAAAAGAAAGTTAAGCCATTTGTCGGAGACGTTATAATATCTGAAATCGGCCCTGTTATCGGAACTCACGTAGGCACAGGAATGTTAGCTCTCACCTTCCTCGGTGAAAGAAATTACGAAATGTGATTTTTTTATTTCGAGCAGATAGCTTTCTTATAAAGCTTAACCGTCGTATCCCGACAGAAGATTTTCTGCTATAGGTTACGACGGCTTTTTATTTCGTGAAGATAGCTTTTCAATAAAACTTAACCGTCGTATCCCGACAGAAAATTTTTCTGCTATAGGTTGCGATGGTTTTTTATTTCGAGCAGATAGCTTTCTTATAAAACTTAACCCTCGTATTCCGGCATAAGATTTTCTGCTATAGGTTACGACGGTTTTTATTTTGAGCAGACAGACTCATTAAAAAAACCGTCGTATCAAAAATGACTGCTAGGAAATTACAAATTTCACGGTTTGGATATGAGATAATAAGCACGAAAGGAGTCCTTGATGAGAACAGTTTACATTGATGTATTCCTATTTATAAATATGTTTGAAAACTACCTCCTTCTGCTATGCACCCGTTATATACTAAAACTCAGGTGCAAGGCTTACAGACCGGTACTGGGATGTCTGGCGGCGGCAATATTAAGTATGATTGTACTGCTGCCGGTTGAAAGCTTTATACTAAATATATCCGCAACACTGATAACCTGCTCAATAGCTGTAATAATCTCTTTTGGGTTTCACGGCAAAAAGTTATTTTTTAAATCGCTGCTGACTTTAACCGCTTTAACATTTTTATACAGTGGAGCGATGATATTCCTCTACCTTGCGATAAAGCCAAGAGGAATGGTAATAATCAATAACCGTCCGTACTTCGACATCTCCCCTCTCCTGTTGATTATTCTGACCGCGGCAATCTATTCTTTACTGTTCATTTACAGAAAACTATTTGCTAATCACTCCCGGGCAAATCTTCTACACAGCGTAAAGCTCAAATACAAAGAAAGCATATGCGAGTTCAAGGCAAAAGAGGACACAGCCTGCAATATAAAAGAGCCTTTCTCCGGAAGCAGCGTAATAATCGTAGAAAAAAGCGAGCTTCCATTCTCACCGGAAGAATGCAAACGCAGAATAATTCCGTTTGAGAGTCTCGGCGGAAGTGGAATAATATACGCATTTAAACCGGATGAGGTATATATTGACGAACGCAAAGCAGAACAGGAAATATACATAGGAATATGCAGCGAAATACTAAAAACCGAAATCAAAGGGCTTATACCGGAAAGCGTACTGAAAGGACAATGATTATGATTAACAAACTAAAAAGCCTGATACTCAGGTTATTTGTGACAGACACTCAGGTATTTTATATCAACGGAAGTGAAACGCTACCTCCGCCGTTGACAAAGGACGAGGAGCAACGGGTTATGGACTTAATAAGAAACGGCGACGAAAGCGGCAAGGAACAGCTTATTGTCCACAACCTAAGACTGGTAGTCTACATAGCTAAGCGTTTTGAAACGGCAGGAGCCAACATCGAGGACTTAATATCAATAGGAACGATTGGACTGATAAAAGCAGTAAACACCTTTAATCCTGATAAAAACATAAAGCTCGCGACCTACGCGTCCCGATGTATCGAAAACGAGATACTAATGTTTCTCAGAAAAAGCAGTCAGCTCAAAAACGAGGTAAGTATAGACGAACCGCTCAACACAGACTGGGACGGTAATGAACTGTTGCTCTGCGATGTACTGGGTTCCGACCCTGATATTATCAACAAGGACATCGAGACAGAGCTTGAATGTGTTCAACTGCTTGACGCGGTAAACCGGCTCAACAGTCGGGAAAGTCTTATTATGGAGCTGCGCTTTGGACTGAACGGAAAGGAAGAACACACTCAAAAGCAGGTTGCGGATTACCTCGGAATATCTCAGTCGTACATATCAAGACTCGAGAAAAAGATAATAAGGAGGTTAAAAAAAGAACTGGAAAAGGTTGTATAAGAATCACAGGAGGCTGACTCAATGAGTCAGTCTCCTGTTTTGTCGTTCTTTGGATTTGTTACGTCTCCGTTATCGTCATCGCCGTTGTCAATAAGTCCGTCCTCATCAGTAACGGCGCCGTTATTCTTGCCGTCCATAATCTCGCTTGCGTCCTCGGACACACCTGTAACAGCGTCTGTTACCGCCTGACTTGTGTCCTCAACCATCTGGCATCCTGTAAACGCGGAAGCCAGCATAGCCGCGAGCGCCATTGCAGCAAATAGTCTTTTCATATGAATCACCTTTAAAAAAAATTACCGTTCACAAAGGAACGGTAATATTATTAGTAAAATTTTCGGTTTTATTCTTCTTTTTGATTTAAATTATCAAGCAGGTCGTCAACCTTATATGAAGCTACAACCTCATCATCCTTAAAAATTGAAAGTATAAATGAACCGTCCTCGTCAAGAGTAAAGCCCTTGCCCTGCTTTTTGCCGTTTTCATACACGCCGAGGAAGATAAAATTACCCTCTCCGTCGAACCTTGCGCCTACACCGTCGGGATTATTCTTGTTCCATTTTCCGATGTGAGAAGTTCCGTCCGACGAACGGAATCCGACTCCAAAGCCGTTGCGATAATTATCAACCCAGTTTCCGATAAAGTTGACCTTACGGTTTTTGTAATAAAACGTACCAAAGCCGTTGCGTTTATCGTTCTTGTAGTAGCCCTCGTAGGCTGTGCTTCCCTCATTGGTTACGGTTCTTCCGTAGCCGTTGCGGCGATTTTCCTCATCAAGAGAACCATAGTAGCTGTATATATCGTCACCGACCTTGAGTAAGCTGTCGGGCTCTGATTCAGAGTGCCGTGGTTCAGACTTTTCCTCAAGCTTCTTCTCAGGTTCCGGAATATTAAACGCCTCGTTGCTGACGGTATGAAAAGGCTTTCCGTTCTCGTCTGTTAAATACTCTACAGACGTAATATCAAAAGTTGTGTTAAGATTGCGGTTGAGATTAAAATCAACCGTATCAAATGCAAATCCGCCCAGGTTTTGAACCGAGTCATCGTGAATTACGGTTTTAGAAATAAACTTATCATTGGGAACAGAGTTGAAAAACAAAAATCCGTTGTCAGTAAAAGCCAACGCAGAATAATCATTATCCTCCGGCATAACACCCTTTGGATATAAATACGACTGCACTATACTGTCAGAGGAATTATGAATCTTTACAATAACGTCCTTTTCATCAATAACAGACGGGTACAACACGTACTCGATGTTTTTAAGATTATCATCAAGATACTCGGACTTTAACCAAATGTGATGGTTGTCAAAGTAATGCCTTTTATAAATCCTGCCGTCGTCGCCGTAGGTGTTGACGCGGTAGCACTCGGAATTAACCACCTCTGCGTTCTGGTGAATCTCGCCGTTTTTGTGAACCTTCCAGCTGATAGGCGCTCCGTCGCTCATATTATAAACAAATGAGAATTCGTCGTTATTAAGATACTGAACCGAGCGGTTAACCTGAGTTTCTCTTTCGCTGTTAAAGAAATTAGCCCTTACACCTGCGAGAAAATCATCCGTAAAGTCGAGCACATCATATTTATCAAATGTTAAGCCAAAGTATAAAATCATAAGCGTACCTATTATACATATGGGCACAATATACTCGCATACATTGTGCCCTGAAGAATATTAGATGGAAATTGTCTTTGCTATTTCAAAGAGGTCTTTGTTGAATACACGCGGCATTTCAAGAGCTTCGGTAATGTCAAAGTCTACAATCTTGCCCTCTTTCATGGCGACAACTCTGTTGCCGATGTCCTGCGCAAGCAAATCAACAGCCTTGTGACCCATAAGCGAAGCGACAACTCTGTCTCTGAGCGTCGGAGAGCCTCCGCGCTGAACGTGACCGAGAATTGTAGCTCTGGTCTCGATTCCGAGTCTGCGCTCTATATACTTTGCGAGGTCGTCAACTCCGCCGACTCCCTCGGCAACAACAACGATAAAGTGCTTTTTGCCGGTTTTCTGAGTGTCAACAATTCGAGCAATAACGTCCTTTTCAATATCGTGCTCAACCTCGGGAACAAGAATCGCAGTAGCTCCGCAGGCAATACCAACCTGCAGGGCAATGTCACCGCAGCGTCTGCCCATTACCTCAACAATAGAGCAGCGGTCGTGCGACTGGGCTGTGTCACGGATTTTATCTATCATCTGGATGGCGGTATTCATAGCGGTATCAAAGCCGATAGTATACTCGGAGCAAGCGATGTCATTATCAATCGTACCCGGAACGCCGATACAGTTAACACCGGCGTTAGTAAGCGCTCTGGCTCCGGCAAACGAGCCGTCGCCTCCGATTACAACCACACCTGTAATTCCGAGCTCCTGGCAATGCTTAGCGGCTTTTTTCTGACCCTCAATGGTTCTGAACTCCTCGCTGCGCGCAGTGTAGAGCATAGTGCCGCCGTTGCCGATAATATCAGAAACCGAACGAAGATTCATCTGCTCAACGTCTCCGTTGAGAAGTCCGTTATATCCGCGGTAAACGCCGTAAACGTCCATACCCTTTGCGATAGCTGAACGTACAACTGCTCTGACGGCAGCGTTCATACCCGGCGCGTCTCCGCCGCTTGTTAATACTGCAATTTTTTTCTTACCCATAATTTAGTACCTCCGTAAGAGATTCAATTCAATCTATAGTATACAACAATTAGAGAAAAAACACAATAGAAAAAGCTCATTTTTTCGGCAATACTACATAATAATGTAAAATTATTTGAAGTACATATACACCTGACAATTGAGCATACCGTTATAGAGCTTGCGTCGCTTATCAGCTTTTCTGCCGAAAACGCGTTCAAAATCGTCGTCAGGGCAGATGATAGTATAGTTCTTGCCTTTTTCCCGGAGAAACCTCTCCCCCATTATTCTGTACAGCTTCTCAGCTTCGTCAATATCGAGAAGTCTTTCGCCGTAGGGCGGATTTGTTACCACCGTCTCGAAATCGTTATCAAATTCAAAGTCGCGAATATCGCGTTTTATAAACTTAATTCTGTCGTCTACACCGGCTTTACGCGCGTTATTTCGGGAAATCTCGAGAGCTTTTTCATCAATATCATAGCCAATGGCAGTAAAATCGCAGTCACGGTTTTCAAGCTCGCGAGCCTTTTGTCTTTCTGCTTTGACAAGCGACACATCAACCTGTGACCAAGTTTCAAAAGAAAAGGAGCGTTTCAGTCCGGGAGCTATTTTCAGCGCTTTCATAGCCGCCTCTATAACTAAAGTGCCGCTTCCGCACATCGGATCAACAACAAAATGATTTGGTCTGACACGCGCAAGGTCAACAATCGCCGCAGCGAGTGTTTCCTTTATCGGAGCGTCATTCGACTCAGCGCGGTATCCGCGCTTGTAAAGCCCCTGTCCTGTAGTATCCAACAGAATACTTACCTTATCGTTTCTAATCAAAAACTGAATTTGATGAACTGCTGAGCTTTCATCAAACCAGGACTGTTTATACTTAGATGACAAGCGCTGAACAATTGCTTTTTTAATAATCTTCTGACAATCGCTGACAGAAAAAAGCTTGGAGCTCAGCGAGCTGCCCTTTACCGGAAAAGCGTCGGTTACAGAAATATAATTCTCCCAGGGAATTATATTTACGTTTTCAAATAATTCATCAAAGCTGTAAACTGTGAACTCAGATAATAGAATTTGAACACGCTCAGCGTAACGCGACAAAAGATTAGCACGAATCATATCCGAGTAATCTCCGTCAAAAAGCACCCTGCCGTTTTCAGCCCTGACGTTCTTAAAGCTGTTGAATTTTAAATCATTTGCGCATATACCCTCGAGTCCGAACAGGCACGGAGCGCATAAAGTCATTTGCATAATTACCTCAAAAAAATACTATATATATGTTTTTTTATTTTTATAAAGTCTTTACCGAAATCATCTGTCATCTTACACAAAATAGGCTGAAAGCCG
>CADBTV010000053.1 GCA_902797655.1 uncultured Ruminococcus sp. | reverse complement strand
TTTGCGGTGCGGAGAATGTTAGCAGGCTGGCGCCTGCTGACGTTCGACAAGCCGTAAAGAGTCAAAATTACTCCGTTTAAAGCGTGGCTCGGATTGCTTCTGTTACCCTAACCGGAAAAAACGGGGCAGTTCACAATGAACTGTCCCGTAATTATTACCCATAATTATTATTAGAAGCTTCCGCCGCCGTGGGAGGAGCCGGAGGACGACGTATGGGTCGAGCTTCCGCCGCCCTTGTCGTCGGAGCGTCTTGTCCTCGTTACGTGAGTGTAGAGGAAATGGTCGTAGCTCTCCTTGAGCTGTAGACTTCCGTCAACAAGATAGTCGTTAGCCTCTGCCTTGAGCCTGACGGGCTTGTAGCTTGACTTGATCGCAAGCACAACTATCAGCGAAACAACCAAACCGATTCCGAGCGAAATCAGAATCGCTATGATTAAATCAGAGGTTGAGCCGCGCTTGTGGTTGGTGTCGTACGGCTTGCCGTTTCTTGCTTCGGCAACAAATTCGTCAACAAGCTGACCGTATCTTACGAAAGCGTCGTACCACTTTCCTTTCTCCATAATCGGGCGGACTTCAGCGCCCAGATTCTGGATTCCCCAGTCGGTGAGAGCTGTGATTCCGAAGCCCTTGGTGGAGATGTAGCGCGCGTTGTCCTCAACCGCTACAAGCAAAAGACATCCGTCGTTAGCGTAGCCGTTGTAGTCGTAGTAGTCGTCGGCGTACGACTGCATAGTGCCGGAGGTCAGAGTCGGGATCGTCACAACGACAACGTCGATTCCGCTGTTCTTGGAAACCTCCTCGAGCTGAGCGCTCAGGCTTTTGACCTCAGCGTCAGACATAGTCTTGGCGTCGTCAACAACCTTGGGAGAATTTGATACCGCCGAAAACGGCACAGCAAGCGTCGAAATTACGATAATCGCAATAATAAATGATAATACTCTTTTCATCTCGACACCCCCTTACAGCAATCCCAGAATTCTGCCGATAACAAATGCTACCGCGCCGATTCCGATTGTGAGCCCTGCGAAAAGGGCAAAGAGCTTTTTGCCGTCAACAGGCAGGTTGCCGGTGAATTTACCGGTCTGTCCGTTCATCGCGAAGGTGTATTTGGTGCCGTTGTGGTCTGTGTTGAGAATCCATACCGGGTAGAGCGCGTACTTTGCTTTGCCGTTAGTGACCTGAATCGAGCTTGACTTTGGCACAACCGCGTGGTACGGATATGTAATCGTAGTGCGCAGCACATCCTCGGAGCTGGCCTTTACGCGGTTGTTGGCGCGTTCGATGCTGTCCTCCATGGTTACGTCGTATTTGTCGGCAAGATAACCGGCAAGGTACGCGGTCTGGAAGTCAACAGCCTCCGAGAAGTTGAACGGCTCAATCGACTCCATAAGGTCGTCGGGCATTTTCGACGAGCCGTCGCAGGGGATGTTCTCAAACTTCATCGAGCCTGCGCGGTAAACGTCAAAGAAGCTGGTCTCGGTGTAGTCGTAGTTCGAGTCCGACCAGGTTCTCACGGTTGTAGCTTCGTAGCTGACCGCCGCGTCGGTGTCTGAATCAAAGAGCCAGAACGGAACGTACAGACCCTTGATTTCCTCGAGCCTGTTTTCGTCCTTGAACTTTTTGGGGGCGAATTTCTTGGAGTTAACGTACTTTTTGAGCTCGTCCTTCGCCTGCTCCTTGGTGAAGCGGAACGGGATTACGTAGTCGGGCTTCAAGGTTCCCGAAAGCCTTCCGCTGAGCACCACCGGATTGCCGCAGTAGGGACATTCGGTTGCGGCGGTGTTGGCGTCGCCGACAATCTCTCCGGCGCAGGATTTGCAGACGAACACGTTCATCTGCTCCTGCTCGCCCTCGTCCCAATCCTGACCTGCGTTTTCAGCCCAGGTGAAATCGTCGGGAGCCTGCTCGTCGAGCCTTTTGTCTTTGTTCAGAAATGCCTGAGGGTCAAACTCGCTGTCACAATACGGGCATTTCATCTTTTGCGCGGTGGCGTCAAAGTTTATCGCGCCGCCGCAACAGGGGCATTTATATTCAAGTATTTCAGCCATATTGTTTCCTCGTTAGATAATGTCGTTATCGTCAAACGGGTCGCCGCATTCAGGGCAGAATTTCGGCGGATTGTGCGGATCCTTGGGTTCCCAGCCGCACTTGTCGCACTTGTAAAGAGGAGCGCCGGCAGGCTTCGGAGAACCGCATTCCTGACAGAACTTGCCCTTGTTTACAGCGCCGCACTTGCAGGTCCAGCCGTTCTGCTCGGCAGGCTTCGGAGAACCGCATTCGGGGCAGAACTTGCCTGTGGCTGTTGCTCCGCACTTTGTGCACTTCCAACCGCCCTGAGCAGGAGCCTGCTGCTGCGGCTGAGTCTGCTGAGGCTGCTGAGCCTGTTGCTGCTGAGCCATATTGAAGAAGCCCTGAGCGTTTGACGCTCCGCCTGCGTTCATAGCCATTCCCATTCCGACAAAGCCGTTCATAGCTCCGGCTTCGTTGGACGCAGCCGCCTTCATAGCGTCTGCCTGAGCGCCGACGAGGGTTGCTCCTGCCATAGCCGGGTCGCGCATCATTCCGGCGCGCTGAGCCTGCTTGATCATCTCCGCGTCCTCTTCCGGAAGGTTGATCGGGTTGAGGGCGATGGAAACTACTTTAAGTCCTCTGAGCTCCGACCACTTCGCGGTGAGAGCCTCGTTCATAGCGTTCTCCAGATCGCCTACGTGAGACGGAATCTGGTTTGGTCTGAGCTCCATATCGCTGAGTCTGCCGAATGCCGGCTGCAAAGCCGAGATAAACTCGGTTTTGAGCTGCATATCGAGCTCGGAGCGGTTGTAAGCCTGCTCAACATTTCCGCACACGTTGGTGTAGAAGAGCAGGGGGTTGTCGATTTTATAAGAGTAAATACCGCTGCAGCGGATACTTACGTCAAGGTCAAGTCCGATTTTGTTGTCAACAACGCGGAACATAATCGGATTCTGTGTTCCGAACTTGTTGTCTACGATTTCCTTGGTGTTGAAGTAGTAAACTCTCTGGTCCTTGCCGGGGTCTCCGCCAAAGGTGAAGCGCTTACCGATCTGCTTGAATGTATCGAGGATACCCTTGCCGAGTCCGCCGGTAAAGATGCTCGGCTCGGTCGAGGTGTCGTAAACAAACTCGCCCGGCTCCGCGCAAACCTCAACGATTTTGCCCTGCTCGACGATGATCATACACTGACCGTCGGCAACAGCGACAACCGAACCGTTGGAGATGATGTTGTCGTTACCTCTTGTGTTGGAGGAACGCGACGAGGTGCGCTTCTGTCCCTTTACGGCGAGCACGTCCTTCGCGATACTGTCGCAGTAGAAAAATTCCTTCCACTGATCAGCCATAACGCCGCCGGCGGCGCCTAAGCCTGCTTTAATTAATCCCATGATTAAAACTCCTTTCGACCGACTCGCGCCGGTCATTAGTTATTTCTATTATAATATATTTGTCTTTTCTTGTCACTATTACAAGCGCCAGCTTTCGACAAAAATACCGTACAAAATTTAGGCGGCATTTTTGTACACACTGCACAATGCGCCCCTCCGCTTTCTTATAATATATGTCATTATTTGTTGACATTAACCCATAATAATAGTAAAATAATTGTATATGGGATGTTTGGAGGGATAGCATGAAAAACGCAGCTAAACTCTTGCTCTGCGCTGTTCTTGCGGCGTGCGTGCTTTGCTCCTGCTCGGTTAATGTGAACGTTAATCCGACAGAAACCACCGACGCGGTAACGCAGACTACAACTGAAAAGACAACCGAAAATAAAACCGGGGAGCCTGTTCAGCAGCAAACCGAGACGGCTTCTGAAACAGCAACCGAAAAGCAGACGGTGTCGAAGGCGGACACCGACAAGAAGCTGAAAATCGTTCTCGACCCCGGTCACGACTCAACTGCTCATACCAGAAACCACCCCGGACTAGGAGTCAATGAGCAGGACTTGAATTTTAAAATCGCAAGAGCGTGCTACCGCAAGCTTAAACAGTACGACTGCATCGACGTCTACATAACGCGCAAAAACGGCGACTGCCCGAACTCGGACAAAAAGTATTCCGACGACAAGGCTCACGGCGACGCCTGCATCTACGCCCGCACCGACTTTGCCGAGAAAAAGAACGCCGATATTTTCGTAAGCTTCCATTGTAACTCAAGCACCGGCAAGCTCGGAGCAAAGGCTAACGGAGCCGAGGTTTACGTTACAAAACACTCCAAGCTCAGGGTTGAGTCGGAGCTTCTCGGAAAGCTTGTGCTGGAGCACATAACCTCCGCGCTCGACTTGAAGTCCAGGGGACTCAAAACCAGGGTAAAGCCCGAGAAAGTCACCTACGACGACGGCACTCCCAAGGATTATTACTATCTGCTGAGCAATAATATCGACAACAACCGCCCTGCGATAATTATTGAACACGCGTATATGGACAACGCTCACGACAATAAAATCCTCAGGGATGACGAAAGCCTTAAAAAGCTGGGCGAAGCTGACGCTGACGCCATCATTGATTGCTACGGATTGAATTTATAGAGGTAATTATGAAGAAGATGAAGAGACTCAGCGCGTTTGCGCTGGTACTTTCGCTGCTTGTATCGTGCGCGGTGTTTCCTGCAAACGCCGTAATCAAAAGAGAGATTACAATCGCCGAGGGTACGCAGGAACAGCTTCCGATTTATCCGCGCTATTACGATGAATACACGCTCGGCGATTCAAGCATTGCGCAGTTTGATTTTGACGAGGTTTACGGCTTGAAGCCGGGAACGACTACACTGAGCTTTCTCGGTATGGACGGCGAGGAGTATGAGTACACGGTTAAGGTTACTCCGGCGCCTTCTTCAATAAAGCTCAACTGCAAGACCAAAACCATCTATACCGGCAAGAGCTTCAAGCTCAAATACACTCTCTCAGCCGGCTCAACCGGACAAGTGTGGTTCAGCAGCAGCAACAATGACGTTGCCTACGTGGACTATGACGGCAAGGTCGTCGCGCAGTCAAAAGGCAAGGCTACCATCACCGCCGAGACCTACAACGGAAAGAAAGCAACCTGCAAGGTTACCGTGAAGCAGTCGCTGACAGCTATCAGGCTGTCGCGCCAGAGAATCGCGATTCCGAAAAAGACTAAGTACAAGCTCAAGGCTGTAGTTGACGACGGCGCAAAGTCCAAGAGCTACAAATGGAAGAGCTCAAACAAAAAGGTAGTTTCAGTAAAAGGAAAGGGCAAATCCGCGACAATTACCGCCAAAAAGCCCGGCAAAGCCAAGATTACCGTCAAAGCCGCCAACGGCGTAAAGCAAACCTGCACTGTCCGCGTTACAAAAACAAAGACTACCGACAGCCTCAAAAAGCAGCTCAATTCCCAGCCGCTGTACAAGGAAAAAACAGGCTATGAGGTTCTCGACAAGCTCGTACAAAAAATCTTTAAGAAGATTTTCAGGAAGGGTTATTCGACCTACGACAAGGTCAAGGCGATTTACGATTACGAGGTTAAGACCTTCTCTTACGGAAGCAAGGAGCTCAGCGCCAAGCAGTACAAAAAGGCGGCTAAGTCCAAGCGTATTTACTATCCGGTAAGTTACGACGATCAGCTCGCTAACTGGGCGTACCGAACACTCGTTACCAAAAAGGGCGTTTGCGGCGATTACGCGGCAGTGTTCACCGTTATGACCAGAGCTCTGGGGCTCGACTGCTACAGCGTCTCGGGAATCACTACCAAGGCAGGAGGCGGCTGGACAGGCCACACCTGGAACAATATGCTGATCAACGGCAGGTACGTAACCTTTGACGCTCAGGTTGAGGACGACATCGCCGGAGGCGGAGCGGTGTATTACTACCGTTTCCTAAAGCCCGACTCCGAGATGAAGCGGTATTATAAGCCCGACAACAGGGAAGGCGACATCCGCAGCTATAATCACTTCAAGCCCGACTACGAGTTCAAAACCTATTTCAATTCATTTTATTGGTAACTAACGCCGGCTTTAAGCCTGCGTAGAATATTAGGAGGACTAGTGTAAGTTCACACTAATCCAAATAATTATTGCCCGCTCAGTTTGTCCCTGAGGGACAACAAGCGATGGCTTAACTGCCGTTTACGCATTATCCGCCCACGGTAACAGCGTAAGGCAAGCTTTAAATAATATTTGTGGGCGGAAAGGTTATGGCAATTATTATGGAAAAGAAAAACAAGGCTTCCGCGACTCCGTGGAAGGTCATCTCGGCTGTATTGGCTGTTGCGCTGATTGCTGTTTCGTGCACATGGGCGTTTACTGCCAACAACGCCGCGCCGGCAAGCTCGTCCGACACAAGCGTATCCGACACCGCCAAGGAAGCGGACGCGCTCTCGCTGTGGAATAAAAGCGCAAAGCTCAAAACCGAGCTCACTGATTTTATCAAGGCGATTACCGACAAGGATTCCAAGGACTTCGTTCCTGTTGACAGGCGTATAGCTGTGTTCGATATGGACGGAACCCTTTGCTGCGAAACCGATCCCGGTTACTTTGACCACAAGCTTCTTTATCACCGCGTAATGGAGGACCCGAATTACAAGGACAAGGCAAGCAAAGAGGAAAAGGCAGTCGCTAAGGAAATCAAGCAGTATTTTGACACAGGCGAGTATCCCGAGGGAATGGACCTAAAGCACGGCAAGGCTGTCGCAACCGCGTTCAAGGGTATGACAGTTGACGAGTTCGACGCTTACGTAAAGGCGTACCGCGACGAGCCGATGGAGAGCTACACCAACCTCACCAACGGTCAGGCGTTCTACAAGCCGATGCTCCAGGTTGTCGATTACTTAAACGCTAACGATTTTAAGGTTTATATCGTCAGCGGCACCGACCGTCTTATCACACGCGGACTTGCCGAGGGTACGGTGGATATCCCCGTAGCTCAGATGATAGGCTCCGACGAAAGCCTCGTGGCAAGCAATCAGGGCGACACCGACGGACTCGAGTACACCTTCACAAAGGACGACAAGCTCATCACCGGCGGAAAATTCCTTATTAAGAACCTGAAGATGAACAAGGTAAGCGTTATTCAGCAGGAAATCGGCGTGAAGCCGATACTCTCATTCGGCAACAGCTCAGGCGACGGCGCTATGGCTAACTTTGTTATTAATGACAATAAGTACAAGTCAGCCGCGTTTATGCTCTGCTGCGACGACACCGAGAGAGAAAACGGCAACGTTGAAAAGGCGGACAAAATGTACGACCTCTGCGACGAAAACGGCTGGACTCCGGTATCTATGAAGAACGACTGGACAACAATCTACGGCGACAAGGTTACAAAGAAATAACATAAAAGAGGGTGGCTTACAATTCAACGTAAGTCACCCTAAATTTTATAACATCAGTTTTGAATTAAGTCCGCTATTTTTTATAGCTGTGATAAACCTTCTTCATCCTCAAGTCCGGGATAATCCACAGGCTCGACATTATCAAAAGCAAAATGTAAGTCACGATTCTGATTTGCGGAATGAACGAAACTATCAGCGCAATAACCTCGAGCGCGATTGTGATGATTTCCTTCTTGCTTTCGGCAACCGCGTTTTTGAGCACTACGCAGTCGTGAGACGAGATGATAGTGTGCTCGAGCAGTATAAACGCGAGCGATTCCACAAGGTTCAGTATCGCGAAAGCCGTCGTCGGAACCGGTGCGAAGGAGGTTTTGCCGACCCAGCCTGTCACAACAGGGAACAAAGAGAGCGTAAAAAGATACAGAAGATTCGCCCACATTATCTTGCCGTTTACTTTCTGCGTAATTTGCAGGAGGTGGTGGTGATTAGCCCAGCGCATTCCGATGAGTATAAAACTTACCGCGTAACAGAAAAACAGAGGCAGCAGCTTGCCTGCCGCTTGCCAGTCGTTTCCGTCGGGCAGATCAATCAGCAGCACCACAATCGTGATTATAATTGCGATTACTCCGTCGCTGAACGCTTCCAGTCTGCTTTTGTCCATATTTATTCCCCCAATATTGATTTATATAATTATAATATTTGTCGCGTTTTTCGTCAACATTTTTTCGTTACTGGCACTTGTGCCAGTGATTTTTGTGCCGAAATATGATAGATTTATTATGAAGAAATATATTCTAAGAAATATATACTAAAAGGAGGAATATTATGAAAAAACTAATCAGCATTTTACTCTCGGTTCTTATGCTCTCGGGAGTAATAACCGCGTTTCCCGCGTCAGCGGCGGAAGAAGGCTCGAACGCCGAATTCGCATACGTCATCAGCGGAGACGATCTTATTATTACCGAATATATCGGTAAACAGTATAACGTTACTGTTCCCGAGACAATTGACGGTCATACCGTAACAGGAATCGGCACAGGGGCTTTTGCCCACAAGGACGCTTCCGCGCTTCGCAACGTAAAGCTGCCTGCCTCAATCAAATTTCTGAAAGACGGCGCGTTCACAGACTTGAGCTCGAGCTTTACTCTGGATTACTTCGGAACAAAAACAGATTGGGATAACAAGGTCAGCGTAGGCTCAGGCAACGACGGCTTTACGCTCACAAGAATGAGCTTTTTGTATAAGGATACCTTTTGGTACCGCGTAAACACATGGGGCAACATTACTGTTACATCCTCACGCGATAGTGTTGAAATCGTCGATATTCCCGATACGATTGACGGTTATACCGTTAAAGAAATCGGGGCGTACTGCTTTGACGACGACTGGACAACTGAGGCGCTCCGGATACCCGATACCGTCACAACCCTCGGTTATTGTTCAATCGGAGAATGCTCCATAAGGACAATCCAAATCGGCAGCGGACTCAAAACCATTTCGGCTGGAGCCTTTGAGTACAACACCCACCTCGAAAAAATCTACTACAACGGCACCGAGGCTGACTGGGCAAAAATCGAAATTGACGAAAGCGGCAACGATCGTCTCAAGGAAGTCGAAATGAACTATGTTCAGGAGATTAACACCTTTGATGTAAGCGGTGTTGTTGAGCCTATTGTCGGTGAGAAGCCTTACTTCAGCGCTCAAGATACCAATACTTACAGCGTTTCTGCTTTTACCTGGTATAATGTCACCGACGGCTTCAAGCTAACGGATAAAGATACCTTTGAGGAAGGCAAAACCTACAGGGCTCAGCTTGAACTATATTCAAGATTGGGCTGCAGGTTTATTTATGACAATGCAAGCGCCAAGATTAACGGCAAGGACGCATCTTACTCCAGCGTTCCGGGCGTAGGCACCTACAAGGCTATTACAATTAAAAAAGATTATTTGTGCGTACCCGGCGGAGTTCTCACCAACATAGCAATTACAGGCGTTACCGAGCCAAAGGCGGGAGATAAGCCGGTATTTGAGGCTGATTCAACGCTTGCTTATACTATTAGCGCAGTTAAAATCCGTAATAAAACAGATGATAAAATTCTTGAAGAGGATGACGTCTACGAGGCAGGTAAGGAATACGGTATACAGATTTATATCGACGTAAACGAAGGCTATAGCTTCGCGGTTAACGGCAATGGATACTGTGCTGTATCAGCGTTGATCAACGGAAAAGAAGCCCAGGCATTAAAGATTTATGGTACAGACGCTGCAAAAAGAATCGTGGTAAATATTGCGTGTCCCGCGCTTGCTATCTCGAAGGTAGAGATAACAGACGTTGTTGAGCCGGAAGTCGGTCAAAGTCCGTCTGATGCGTTCAAGGTCTTAACCAAGGGTGTTACTGTTACGGATGTTAAATGGTCGTACGACAACGAGCAATCGGACTTAACTACTAATATGCAAAGCGGCGAGAAGTTTGAAGCCGGCAAAAAATACAGCGTCTATTTCAAGCTGAGCGCAGAGGACGGCTACAAATTTGCTGTTGACTCAGATGGTGTAAACACTTATACCGCTACCGTAAACGGAAAGGAAACCGCTGTATATACAACCAACCATACTACCTCCGAAAAGGAGACGGCGATTAAGTATTTCTTCCCCACGCTCAATGACCCCGAAGCTCCCGCAGTCAGCAAGATTGACGAAATCTCAATCTCCAATCTCCTTATCCCAAGAATAGGCAACACTCTCGCTCAGACAGCCGACGCGGACGGACACTATACAGTCGAGAGCATAAGCTGGTACGATGTAAACGCCCATAAGTGGCTCAGCGAGAGCGATACCGCAGAGAGCGGCAAGCAGTACGAGGCTAATGTCCACGTGCGCGCCGACGAGGGATATGAGTTTGCTGAATATACAACTATTCCGGCGTCGATAAACGGCGCTCCGGCATCAGAAGTAACCTCTGTTGCCGAGGAAGACCACTTTAAGGTGCTTAATGTCAGAGCAACCTACCAGACGCTTGACAATAACCTTACCGAGATAAGCAAGGTTGAGTTTACCGAAGTTGTCGAGCCAAAGGCAGGCGAGGAGCCTGTGTTCATCTTTAGCTCATCGCCCGAGGGCTTCACAGTCAAAAACGGCGTTGTGGATTGGTATAACCTTACCGACTATAAAAACTTGGTACAGGGCGATAAATTCGAGGCAGGCAAGAAGTACGCGGCTTACTTTATGATTTATGCCTCGGACGGCTACAAGTTCGCCGTTGATAAAACAGGTACAAGCGCGGTTGTTGCTACCGTAAACGGAAATGTGGCGGAAACCCAGACGCTTATCCCTGAAACCTTTGACTCTGAAAAAACAATCCGTATCCGTTACGACTTCTCTGTACCTGCGGATTCAACCCTTCCCACCGAGGCGACAGAGCCTACTCAGGCTACGGACTCGACCCAGCCCACCGAACCGACACAGCCTACCGAGGCGACACAGCCTACTCAGGCTACGGATTCAACCCAGCCTACCGAACCAACACAGCCGTCTACAGATAAACCCACAGAGCCGGTTGTAACTCAGCCTGTAACCGATAAGCCTGCCGCTCCGGCGGTGACTCCAACCGTGAAGAAAAAGACTAACCCGATTAAGGTTACGGTTAAAAAATCGGTCAAGGCAAAAGCCAAGAAAAAGACGACTGTCAAAAAGGCGATAATCGTCAAAAAGGCTCAGGGCAAGGTAACCTGCAAGACCAACAACAAAAAGGTCAAGATTAAAAAGGGTAAGCTGATTATCGCCAAGGGCTTGAAGAAGGGCAAGACCTACAAGGTCAAAATTACAATTACCGCCAAGGGTAATAAAAAGTATAAATCCAAAAAGATTATCAAAACAATCAAAATAAAGGTTAAGTAAACCAACCGGAGCCGGTCCAGAGATGAGCCGGCTCCGGTTTTTCTTGAGCTTGTTATTGTATTAGCCGATAAAATAAGATATAATAAACCATCAAAGCTGACGGCTTTGGATGTCGGGAGAGAATTTCAAAATATGTAACAGTTATAATTTTAATTAAGAATTAAAAAAATTTGCGTTTATGCTATAATTTCTTAAATATTTTTAAAGGAGAATTTTATGAAAAGCTTCAAAAAAATAATCAGCGTAGTTCTTTGCGTTTTGATTAGCTGCTCCGCTTTTGTGATAAGCGCCGAAGCTAAGACAACGAAGAAATACGTTAAATCCGTCAGTGTGAAGTCAAAGGCGACTATCACAATCCCGGCGAACAAAAAGACTGTAACAAAGTCCTTTTCCGTAAAGGTTAAGGTAAAGGGTAAGGTTTCCAAGAAGTTTACCGCAAAATCCAGCAAGACTTCCGTAGCCACAGTTAAGGTCAGCGGAAGCAAAATCAAGGTTACAGCCAAGAAAGCCGGCGTAGCCAAGATTACAGTCACAACCAAGGCTAAAAACGCCAAGGGCAAAAAGCTGAGCAAAAAGCTCACCGTTACGGTGAAAAAGCAGGCTGCGCCTTCCAAAACGCCTGCAACAAAGCCTGCAGCGCCCGACGATGTTGCTGAGAAAGAAGGAAAAATCACCGAGGAAAAACTGTCGTGGTACAGCTTTGAGGCCGGCGAGATAAAGGGAGAAGAAAATCCTGTTTATTTCTCTTCCAAATATCCGGACGTTCCGTTCGTTTCAGACAGCTTTGTTATCAAGAATTTTCTTGAAATGTTGGGATATAACCCTGAGTGTAAAGTTGAGAATAGTGACTCCGGACTTGCTCATACCTACTCTATGCCGATGGGAACATCTGTCGGTTTTAACTACGACAGCAAGCTGATGATTTTCAGCGATTATACATCTACGCTTGTTCTTAACGGCGACTATATGATATTCAACCCGTTCAGCGTAGCGGCAGCGAAAAACGGGCCGTTTTATAAGGTGTCCGATAAGGATATATACCACGGCGGCGACCCTATTGCCGTGACCTTTGCGTATGACGAGGTTCCGATGCTCAAAAACGGCAACGATATTCTTATTCCGCTTCAGACCTTTTCCGACTTCTTTATGTCGTTTACAGGTCAGTTTTTGAGCTATAACGGCAAGGGAGTATTCATTGCTGATAGCAGCATTGCTCAAGATCCGAACAAAAAAGAGTATTATAAGCTTTACAGCGACTCTGTAAAGACCGATACCATTTCTCCTGCTCTTGCTCAGGTCAACTACTATGAGTTTTGCAATGGCCTCGACGCACACTACGGTTTACAGGCTGCTCACAACATCGCAAACTTCGACGAGTATTTCACCCGTATGGGAATCAAGAAAAAAATGATCTCCACCGACCTTGCCACAATCGAAAAGGCTCAGCAGGATATTGCCACTCTGCTGTTAGAGGACTTCCACAGCGGCTCGGGAATGCAGTCGGTATTCCTCAGCGAGCCCCTTGAATACCAGCCTCAGTTAAGCCCGGTATTCATAGATCGTTATAAAAGATCTCAGAATATCGAAAAGACACGAGATAATGCTCTGGGAACATTGGGAAAAGATTTCTCGGCTTATGAGCGCGTAGGCGATACAGTATTCATCACCTTCGACGCCTTTAAAATGGATTCATCGTTTACCTCGTATGTATCCGAGGGCTATGAGCCGACTGCTGACCCAAATGATACAATTTCCCTCTTTGCCTACGCTCTCAAGCGTTTGCAGAATGAGGATAAGGACGCCAAGAATGTAGTCATTGACCTTGCGTGCGACGGCGGCGGCGCTGTCTTTGCAGGCGGATATGCTATGCAGGCAATCTGCGGTAAGTGTAACATCAACATCCAGAACCCGATAACATGGGCTATCCATCAGTGTGTACTGGATTACGACCTTAATTTTGACGGTAAATACGACGAGAACGACAAGTCTATGCTCGATATGGGCTTTAATGTTGCGATTAATATGTCCGACGCTTCCTTCTCCTGCGGCAACCTGCTTCCGTGCGCTCTTGACCAGCTTGACGACCGTGTCCTTCTGATAGGTCAGCAGAGCGGCGGCGGAGCCTGTGTGGTTGGATCCCTTTCCACTGCCATCGGCTCAACAATGCAGATTTCAAGCGAGTACCGTATGTCCACGATGAAGAACGGTTATATCCGTGACATCGACGGCGGAATCGCTCCCGACGTACATCTCACGCTCAACAAAATGTTCGACAGAGAGTACATTGATAAGCTGCTCAGCGAGCAGTTCAGCCTTAAAGAATACAAGACAAAAAAGCTCCCTGTGCTTCGTGATAAATTAGACAGCACAGAGACCGCGACTGTCCGTTACTACAGCGACCAGCCCAACGTTCCGTATATGAACGTTACTGATTTTTACAATCAGTTCTACCTCGTAGGCACAGAGCTGAAGGAGGGTATGAAATATACCAAAAGCGGCGACAAGTACACCCTCACCAATATTGCCGGCGACAGCGCGACCTTTGACACAAAAAATGAAACCATCTACACCACAAACCTCGAGGACTTCACCAGCATCGCCCACGCGGTACAGATCAGAATGTCGGGCGATTCGGATGAGAACTATCCCTTTGTCAAGATGAGCTCGACCGTGGAGCCGGCTGACGCCACACCTATCACTCTCAATCTCAAGGATTACGGAATCGACCTCCGCGGCGACGAAACCGGAGTTTATGCTCCGCTCTCCACAATCACCGACATCTTCTCAACACCCGAAGCCTACTACGTAGTCTGCACCGGAGAGAAGATTTACACCAAGGATTTCTCAAAGGCTCTCCAGCCGACTGCTGCAATTGACAGCGACCGGGACTTGATTAAATCGATTGAAAAGGATCATCCTGCCGATTTGGCGGACTTTACTTACCATGAGCTGTGCTTTAACCTCGATTTGTGGTACGGTCAGCCCGGTCAGGAGTTGATTCATGACGACCTCAAAGACGCAAAGATTGACGATGTGCTGACAGAAAAGTACCCTGACATCAAGAAGCAGCTGCTCTCTACCGACTTCAAGACCTTTTACAGCGGTCTTACTTCTCTTACCAACGGCTTGCTCTTTGACGGAGGACACACCACCAGCGCTCTTTCCAGACTGTTTTCGGAGGATGAGAAGCTGCTCGAGGATACATTGACTGCTTTGCAGCCCGTTGACTATATGCAGAGGTTCTTTTATAATATGATCGGCAGGACAAAAGACATCAACACCCGAACCCAAACCCGTGACGCAGCCTACAAGGGCGACTACTACATCGAAAACGGCGATACCGCGATGATTTACTTTGACAGCTTCGTGGTTGATTACGACGGCTGGAAGGCGTTCTACGCCGGAAAAGGCGACCGCCCTCTGACATTTAAAGCGGTTGAAAACGGTCAGAATGTAACCAAGTACGATACTGTGGGAACAGTTCTTTCCGGACTCGAGCGTGCTAAAAAGAATCCAAGCATCAAGAATATCGTTATTGATATGAGCTGTAACGGCGGCGGTGACGAAGCTGCGATGCTGTGCGTTGAGTGGCTTATGAAGGGCAAGGGCAGCATTAGCTTCGAGAGTAGTATTACAAAGCGCGTCAAAACCGAGATGGCAGCGTTCGATATGAACTTTGACGGCAAGTTTGACGACAAGGACGTCAGCCCCTATACCGATTATAACTTCGGAGTGCTGACCAGTAACTATGCGTTCTCCTGCGGTAACGCTTATCCGTGGTTTATGCACGAGAACGGCTGCGCGATTATGGGTCAAAAGACCTCAGGCGGAGCCTGCGCTATCCGCTTATCATCCTCAGCAGGAGTTGAGTTTGCCTGCTCAGCTGCGTCAAGCCGTATTGTCAGCAAATCCGGCGAGAACGTAGACTTTGGATGTCCGGTTGATTACGACCTGATTTCCGAAAATGAGAACCCGTACGAGAACTTCTACGACCTCTCGATTCTCAGCGAGAAGATGAACGATTTCTATTCAAAGTAATCTTTCAGGTTAAAACAATTCAAGCTTAATACAAAAGCACCCCTCGGGGTGCTTTTTGTTCGGCACTTTTAAAAGCCGATATGTTTGCTTTACAGAAAACTGCATTCAGTGCGAAGGCGCACGTACAAAAATGTACGCACGCCTTCTATAAAATAAAGAATGGATGGGAGCTTAATCATAATTGTTCATAGCGTCGAGTCCGGTCTCGCCTGTTCTGACCTTGACTACCTGCTCAACGTCATAAACGAAGATTTTACCGTCGCCGATGTGACCGGTGTAGAGCGTCTTTTTGGCGGCTTCGATAACCTTGCCGACAGGCACCGTACACACTACAACATCCATCTGCACCTTAGGCAGCAGGTTTGTTTCGACCTGAACTCCGCGGTAGTATTCGGGCTTGCCCTTTTGTACTCCGCAGCCGAGTACGTGCGAAACTGTCATACCTGTGATTCCGATTTTCATCATCGCGTTTTTGAGGGCTTCAAGCCTCGATTCGCGGCAAATAATTTCAACCTTGCTGATTTTTGGCGTTCCGTCGTCAAAGGTCGGCATTTTCTTTATCGGAATTGCCTCAGCAATCGGAGCGTCGCCGCTTACTAAAACAGGAGCTGCCGCGCCTTCTTCGAGGTATTCGGGAAGCATTGAGAAGCCTGCGTATGCCGACGGCATATTGTGCTCGGTTTCATCAAGTCCGGTGATTTCCTCCTCGCGCGATACCCTCAGCCCGAAAACCTTTTTAATCACAAAAAACGCTATCGTAATAGTCACAACCGTCCAGGCGGCTACGGATACAAAGCCCAAAAGCTGCAAGCCCATAAGCTCGAATCCTCCGCCGTAGAACAGTCCGACGAGCTTGTGCCCGGAGGAGTTTGCGATTGAATAACCGGGAGCGGAATCAGTCGCGAATAAGCCGACTGAAAGCGTACCCCAGATACCGTTCATCATATGTACGGCAACCGCTCCGACAGGGTCGTCGATGTGCAGCTTGTAGTCGAGCAGCCACACGCCGAATACTACGAGGAATCCGGCGACAATACCGATGACCACCGCGCCGAACGCGTCGGTTACATCGCAGGGCGCTGTAATCGCTACAAGTCCGGCAAGCGACGCGTTAAGGCACATACTCACGTCGGGATGACCGTACTTTATCCATGTGAAAACCATACAGGTTACAGTCGCCAAAGCCGGCGCGATTGTTGTAGTCAAAAAGATTGAGCCGAGCTGCTCGACGGACGTTGCCGCCGCGCCGTTGAAGCCGTACCAGCCGAGCCAAAGAATAAACACACCGAGCGCTCCGAGAGCGATGTTGTGACCCGGAAAGGCTCCGATTTTCACAACCTTGCCGTTTTCGTCTCTCTTGAACTTTCCGATACGCGCTCCGAGCATTTTGGCTCCGATTAAAGCCGAGATTCCGCCTACCATATGAATCGCGCAGGAACCGGCGAAATCGTGGAAGCCGATTTGACTCAGCCAGCCGCCGCCCCAAATCCAGTGCGCTTCAATCGGATAGATAACCGCCGAGATAACGCCCGAGTAAACGCAGTACGATAAAAACTTGGTGCGTTCAGCCATTGCGCCGGAGACGATTGTCGCCGTAGTCGCGCAGAAAACGAGGTTAAATACAAAGCTCGAAAAATTAAAATCCTTGTAGGAAGTAAACAGGTCGAATCCGGGCTGACCGATAAATCCAAACAAATCCTCGCCCATCAGAAGCCCAAAGCCGATGAGGATAAAAGTTACCGTGCCGATACAGAAATCCATCAGGTTCTTCATTATAATATTGCCGGTGTTCTTTGCGCGTGTAAAGCCTGCTTCGACCATAGCGAAGCCTGCCTGCATCCAGAACACAAGCGCTGCTCCGATTAAAAACCAAACCGCAAACAGCTGTTCCGAGGTTGCCTGCGTGACAAGTTCCTTGATTGCTTCATTCATTTTAATCACTCCAAAAATTACATAAATTAAATCTATACTCCGAATAAAATCTCGCCGTATGAAGGATAAGGCCAGTAGTCGGCGGAGGTTTCTTTTTCCATACTGTCGCCGAGTTCTCTTAATTCGTTCATACGCTCAAAAACCGTGTTTCTGTAGTATTTAGCGAGCTCGAGGTTATCGCTGTAATTGCCGGACTCCCTGACTGCCGCGTCAAGCTCTTCGGTTTTTCTGACGAAGCTTTCGAGCTTTTGGGACAAGCTTTCAAGAAGCTGTTTCTCGGCGTATGCGGATACTCCGAGCGAGTTTTTGAGCTGGACGTTGCCTGCAAGCTCTCCGGTAAAGTCGATTACAGCAGGCGCGATGTTCTTCTTTGCCATATCGAGCATTGTCAGCGCTTCGATATTCAAGAGCTTCGAATACTGTTCAAGCTCGATTTCGTAACGCGCGCGCATCTCCGCTTCCGTGACGATACCGTTCTTTGTAAAGAGGTCAACGTTCTTTTTGTCGACATAATGCTCCATAGCCTCGGGCAGCGATTTGTAGTTGCAAAGTCCGCGCTTTTCAGCCTCGGCTACCCATTCGTCGGAGTAGTTGTCACCGTTGAAGATGATTCTCCTGTGCTGTGTAAAGGTTTCCCTGATGAGTACTTTCAAGCTGCTGTCGAGGTCGTCTGAATCCTTGAGCGCTTCATAAAAGCCGCTGAGCTCCTCGGCAACCATAGTGTTCAGCATATAGTTCGGACAAGCGATGTTGAGCGAGGAACCGAGCGCTCTGAACTCGAATTTATTGCCGGTGAACGCAAACGGAGAGGTGCGGTTTCTGTCGGAGTTATCCTTCTTGAAATCAGGAAGAACGTCAACGCCTGTTTCCATTTTTGCCGCCTTGTGACTTCTGTAGTCCTTGCCCTCAATAATGCTCTCTACCAAGGCTCCCAAATCGTCGCCGAGGTACATCGAGATAATCGCCGGAGGAGCCTCGTTTGCGCCGAGACGGTGGTCGTTGCCGGCGGAAGCGACTGTTATTCTGAGCAAGTCCTGATACTCGTCAACAGCCTTTACAACTGCGGCGAGGAAAAGCTGGAACTGCAAATTATCCTCAGGACGCTTGCCGGGGTTGAGGAGGTTTTCTCCTGCGTCGGTTGAGATTGACCAGTTGTTGTGCTTGCCGGAGCCGTTTACTCCGGCGAAGGGCTTTTCGTGAAGCAAACACACAAGTCCGTGCTTCTCGGCGGTTTTCTTCATAATCTCCATAGTGAGCTCGTTGTGGTCGGTTGCGATGTTGGAGGTTGTAAAAATCGGAGCGAGCTCGTGCTGTGACGGAGCAACCTCGTTATGCTTTGTCTTTGCGTAGACTCCCAGCTTCCACAGCTCTGCGTCGAGATCGTTCATATATGCCGACACCCTGGTCTTGATTGAACCGAAGTAGTGGTCGTCGAGCTCCTGACCCTTGGGAGCCATTGCTCCGAAAAGCGTCCTGCCTGTATAGATCAGGTCGGGGCGGTTGTCGTACATCTCTTTGTCAATAAGAAAATATTCCTGCTCGGGTCCGACGGTGGTAGTAACCCTCTTTACGTCCTTTTTGCCGAGCAGATTCAGAAGCTTTACCGCTTCACAGCTGAGCTTTTCCATTGAGCGGAGGAGAGGAGTTTTTTTGTCGAGGACCTCGCCCGTGTAAGAGCAGAATGCTGTCGGGATGTAAAGCGTCTTTTCTCTGATAAAAGCCGGTGAGGTCGGGTCCCATGTTGTGTAACCTCTTGCTTCAAAGGTTGCGCGGATTCCGCCTGAAGGGAACGAGGAAGCGTCGGGCTCGCCCTTGATCAGCTCCTTGCCCGAGAACTCCATAATAACCTCGCCGTCGCCGTTCGGGCTGATAAAGCTGTCGTGCTTCTCGGCGGTTACGCCTGTCATCGGCTGAAACCAGTGAGTGTAGTGCGTACAGCCGTTCTCAACCGCCCAGTCCTTCATCGCGTTAGCGACCACGTTCGCTACGCCGAGGTCAAGGGATTCGCCGTTTTCAATCGTTTTCTTGAGAGCTTTGTAGGTTGCTTTCGGCAGCCTTTCCTGCATTTTCCTTTCGTTGAATACATTGATTCCGAAAAGTTCTGCTGTGTTTGTCATAATTATTGCTCCATTCTGTAATAATAAACAGCAAAGGCGCTGTAAATCCCTTTGAGTTTGCAGCGCCTTTGCTGTCGATGGTGTAAGTATATACTAACTTGATTCGTTTGTCAAGTGATTTTTGCAATTTTTTTTATTTTTCTTGCAATTTATTTCAAAATCTCTTTCAAATAAATAAGCGAATCAAGCGTTTTTGAATTCTTATCACATAAATATTGCAATTTGGTATTGACATTATTTCATTGCGGTTGTATAATAAACGACGTAAAATTGCCCGAAAGGATGATTGGAATGGATAGGGAATTAAAGAACAGCTTGTATTCTCCGCAATTTGAGCACGATAACTGCGGAATCGGAGCGGTTGTTAATATCAAGGGTATTAAATCGCACGCCGCTGTCGAGAACGCTCTGACTATTGTTGAAACGCTCGAACACCGCGCAGGCAAGGACGCGGACGGCAAGACAGGCGACGGAGTCGGAATACTGCTGCAAATTTCACACCGCTTTTTCAGGAAAGCCGCAGACGAGATTGGGATTAAGCTTGCGTCCGAGCGCGATTACGCAGTGGGGATGTTCTTCTTCCCGAGGAGCGAGCTGCTGCGCAATCAGGCAAAAAAGATGTTTGAAATCATCGCCGCCAAAGAAGGACTCAGCGTGCTAGGCTGGCGAAGGGTTCCGCATAATCCCGAGGCTATCGGGCAGAGAGCTCTCGATTGTATGCCGGATATTCAGCAGTGCTTTATCGCTCGTCCGGACGGCGTAAAAAGGGGCTTGGAGTTTGACCGCAGGCTGTATGTTGCACGCAAAATTTTTGAGCAGAGCAACGAGGACACCTACGTTGTATCGCTTTCGTCAAGGACGATTGTATATAAAGGTATGTTTCTGGTGGGTGATTTGCGCAACTTTTTCACCGACTTACAGGACGAGGATTTTGAAAGCGCCATCGCGCTGGTTCATTCGCGTTTTTCAACAAATACCAATCCAAGCTGGGAGCGCGCGCATCCGAACAGGATGATAGTCCACAACGGCGAGATTAACACTATCAAGGGCAACTCGGACAAAATGCTCGCGCGCGAGGAAAATATGCGCAGCGAGCATCTCAAGGTTGATTTGGACAAGGTAATCCCCGTAGTTAACTCAGAGGGCTCGGATTCCGCAATGCTCGACAACACCCTCGAGTTTCTTGTGATGAGCGGAATGGATTTGCCGCTTGCGGTGATGATAACAATTCCGGAGCCTTGGGACAGAAACGGTACAATCTCGCGCAAGAAGAAGGATTTTTACCAATACTACGCGACAATGATGGAGCCGTGGGACGGACCTGCGTCGATACTGTTTTCCGACGGTGATATTATGGGCGCGGTGCTTGACCGAAACGGTCTCAGACCCTCGCGTTATTACATCACCGATGACGATAACCTTATACTTTCGTCCGAGGTCGGCGCGCTGCCGGTTGAAGCTGAGAGAATTAAGGTGAAGGACAGACTCCGCCCCGGCAAAATGCTTCTGGTGGATACATTGAAGGGCGAGCTAATTGACGATGACACACTCAAAACCGGCTACGCCTCCAAACAGCCCTACGGCGAATGGCTCGACGGAAATCTCATTAAGCTGAAGGACTTGAAAATCCCCAACCTGAAGGTTGAGGAACATCACGGAGATGAACGCAAGAGACTCCAGAAAGCATTCGGTTATTCCTACGAGGATGTTATGACCTCGATTCTGCCTATGGCAAAGAACGGCTCGGAGCAGATTGCTTCGATGGGTACAGACAGCCCGATTCCGCCTCTTTCGCGAGAAAACCAACCGCTGTTCAATTACTTTAAACAGCTATTCGCGCAGGTTACCAATCCGCCGATTGACGCAATACGAGAGGAGATTGTCACCTCGACCACGGTTTACCTCGGCGAGTCGGGCAACATTCTTGAGGAAAAGCCCGAGAACTGCAAGGCTATCAAGGTCAACAACCCGATACTTTCATCAACCGATATTTTAAAGTTGAAGAATATGCGCGAGAGCGGCTTCAAGGTTGCGGTAATTCCGATCTTGTATTACAAGAACACCCGACTCAAAAAGGCGATTAACAAACTGTTTCTTGAAGCCGACAAGGCGACAAGCGGCGGAGCGAATATTCTGATTCTCTCAGACAGGGGAGTTGACGAAAACCACCTTGCTATTCCGTCGCTGCTGGCGGTGTCCGCGCTTCATCAGCACCTTGTTGTTACAAAGAAAAGAACCTCGCTCTCAATCGTTTTGGAGAGCGCGGAGCCGCGAGAGGTTCATCATTTTGCTGCGTTGCTCGGCTACGGCGCGACAGCGGTGAATCCGTATCTTGTTCAGGAAACAATCCGCGAGCTTATACACAAGGACTTGCTCGACAAGGACTTTTATGCCGCGGTCAGCGATTACAACGAGGCTGTTTTGCACGGAATAGTAAAAATCGCTTCCAAAATGGGAATCTCTACGCTGCAATCGTACCTCGGCTCGCAGAACTTTGAGGCAATCGGAATCAGCAGCGAGGTTATTGATGAATACTTTACGGGAACCGTAAGCCGCATAGGCGGCATTACGCTTGATGATATAGAAAAAAGCGCTGACAAGCTTCACACCTCCGCGTTTGATCCGCTTGGACTTGAAACAAGCACGGAGCTTGAATCGCGCGGAAGTCATAAATTCCGCAGCGGCAAGGAGGAGCACCTCTACAATCCGCGCACGATTCATACCCTTCAGGCGGCAACGCGCACAGGCGACTACGAGTTGTTCAGGCAGTACACCAAAATGATTGACGAGGAGCTCGGCGCGGTTAACATTAGAGGATTGCTTGACTTTAACTACGCGGAAAATCCGGTTCCTCTGAGCGAGGTTGAAAGCGTTGACGAGATTGTTAAGCGCTTTAAAACCGGCGCAATGTCGTATGGCTCAATCTCGCAGGAGGCTCACGAAACTCTTGCTCTGGCGATGAATATGCTCAGCGGAAAATCAAACTCAGGAGAGGGCGGCGAAAGTCCCGAACGTCTTGCGACTAAGGGCACGGGGAACAATCGCTGTTCCGCGATTAAGCAGGTCGCTTCGGGCAGGTTCGGCGTAACGAGCGAATACCTCAACTCCGCCGACGAAATTCAGATTAAAATGGCTCAGGGCGCAAAGCCCGGCGAGGGCGGACATCTCCCGGGAAACAAGGTGTATCCCTGGATTGCAAAGACAAGACACTCAACTCCGGGTGTGTCGCTGATTTCTCCGCCGCCGCATCACGATATTTATTCAATCGAGGATTTGGCTCAGCTTATTTACGACTTAAAAAACGCCAACAAAAGCGCGCGAATTTCCGTCAAGCTCGTGAGCGAGTGCGGAGTCGGTACAGTCGCGGCAGGCGTTGCAAAGGCAGGAGCAGGCGTCATACTGATTTCAGGCTACGACGGCGGAACAGGAGCCGCCCCGAGAAGCTCAATCTACAACGCCGGACTTCCGTGGGAGCTCGGACTCGCTGAGGCTCACCGCACGCTTATCCAAAACGGCTTACGCAACAAGGTCGTAATCGAAACCGACGGCAAGCTGATGACAGGACGCGACGTTGCCGTTGCCGCTATACTCGGAGCCGAGGAGTTCGGCTTTGCAACCGCGCCTCTCGTAACTCTCGGCTGCGCGATGATGAGGGTGTGCAATCTCGACACCTGTCCGTTCGGCGTGGCAACACAGAACCCGGAGCTCAGAAAACGCTTTATCGGCAAGCCGGAATATGTTGTCAACTTTATGCGGTTTATCGCCGAGGAGCTTAGGGAGTATATGTCAAGGCTCGGAGTAAGAACACTTGACGAGCTCGTCGGCAGGGTTGACTTGCTTCGTGAGAAGAATAACCTCTCCGAAAGCGAGAGCAAGCTTGATTTGTCCGCTATTCTCGCTTTTGACGACGTATACGAGAAGCAGGAGTATAATAACAAGAAGCTCTACGACTTTATGCTCGGAGAGACTATCGACGAAAGGCTCCTTGTTAAGAAGCTCACAGAAAAGAATAATACAATTGAAATAGATGTTAAGAACACAGACCGCTCGCTCGGAACTGCGTTCGGCTCTGAACTCACGAAAAAATTCGGAAAATCTCTGAGCGATGACGCTTATAAGGTGAAGTGCAACGGCTCAGGCGGTCAGAGCTTCGGCGCGTTTATACCGAAAGGACTGACGCTTGAACTCTCGGGCGACAGCAACGACTATTTCGGCAAGGGACTCTCAGGCGGAAAGCTCGTTGTATATCCGCCGAAGGGCTCAAATTTCAGCGCGGAGGATAACATCATCATCGGCAATGTTGCTCTTTACGGCGCGACAAGCGGCAAGGCGTTCATCAACGGCGTAGCAGGCGAACGCTTCTGCGTTCGAAACTCGGGTGCGACAGCGGTTGTCGAGGGAGTCGGCGACCACGGCTGCGAGTATATGACAGGCGGCTGCGTTGTTGTGCTCGGACGCACAGGCAAAAACTTTGCCGCAGGAATGTCGGGCGGAATAGCCTATGTGTTTGACGAGCATCATCACCTGTACCGCAGGCTTAACAAGGAGCTTGTCGAGTGCGGTGAGCTGAGCGAAAAGAGCGACGTCGAAAAGCTCAGAGCGCTTATAGAAGAACACGTTAATGAAACAGGCTCGCAAAAGGGCAAGAGAATACTTGCTGATTTTGAAAACTGCCTTCCATTGTTCAAAAAGATTATTCCGCGCGATTACAGGCGCGTGACAGAGGAAATCGCCAGAGGCGAAGCCCGGGGACTCGACGAGGAGCAGGCGAAGATCGAAGCCTTTTACAAGCTTATTAAGGAGGAGAAGTAATGGGAAAGCCTACAGGTTTTTTGGAATATAAACGCGAGGAAAACCACGCTTCCTCCGCAAAGGAAAGAGTAAAGAATTTTAATGAATTTCATTCCTGCTTAGCTCCCGGAGAGCGTAAGAAGCAGGCGGCTCGCTGTATGGATTGCGGAGTTCCGTTTTGCCAGTCGGGGATGAACATCGGCGGAATGCTCAGCGGTTGTCCGCTCAATAATCTCATTCCCGAGTTCAACGACTTGGTTTACAGAGATTCAACTGAACAGGCGTACAAACGGCTCAGACTGACCAACAACTTCCCCGAGTTTACGTCGCGTGTATGCCCTGCGTTGTGTGAAAAGGCGTGTACATGCTCGGCAAACGGCGAGGCTGTTACAGTCCGAAACAACGAATACGCGATTGTTGAAGCAGCGTACGAAAACGGCTGGATAAACGCCGAACCGCCCAAAACGCGTACCGGAAAGAAGGTCGCCGTAATCGGCTCGGGCCCGTCCGGACTTGCGGCAGCGGACCAGCTTAATCGCCGCGGTCACAGCGTTACCGTTTTTGAGCGCAGCGACCGCGTCGGCGGACTGCTGATGTACGGTATACCGAATATGAAGCTTGATAAAAGCGTAATAAAACGCCGCATTGACATTATGAAAGCGGAGGGCGTGGAGTTTAAAACCGGCGTAAACGTCGGCAAAGATATTTCTGTAAAAGAATTAAAAGAAAACTACAGCCGCATTGTCCTTTGCTGCGGAGCTTCCAATCCGCGCGACATCAAGGTTGACGGCAGAGAAGCCGACGGGATTTATTTTGCTGTGGACTTTCTGAAATCTACAACCAAAGCCCTGCTTGATAACGGCTTGAAGGGAAACTCATTCATCAGCGCAAAGGGCAAAAACGTCCTTGTTATCGGCGGAGGAGACACAGGCAACGACTGCGTCGGCACAGCAATCCGCCACGGAGCAAAAAGCGTCCTCCAGCTCGAAATGATGCCCAAGCCGCCCGAGAAGCGCGCCGAAAACAACCCGTGGCCGCAGTGGCCGAAGGTGCTTAAAACCGATTACGGTCAGGAGGAGGCTATCGCTCTGTTCGGAAAAGACCCCCGAGAGTACCAAACCACAGTCAAAAGGTTTTTAAAGGATAAAAACGGAAGCCTGTGCGGAGCGGTGCTTGTGAAGCTCTGCTTTGAAAGGGATGAAAAAACCGGCAGGATGAATATGAAAGAGGTCGAGGGCTCCGAGTATGAGGTTAAAGCTGAGCTTGCGCTTATCGCGGCAGGCTTCCTCGGAAGCGAGAGCTATGTTGCGTCAGCGTTCGGCGTAGAGCTCGACGAAAGAACCAACGTAAAAGGCGAGAACGGCTCGCACGAAACTAACGTCGAAAACGTCTTTGCCGCAGGCGATATGCACAGCGGACAGTCGCTCGTTGTCCGCGCAATCCGCGACGGCAGAGACTGTGCGCGTGAGGTTGATTTGAGCCTTATGGGGTATACGAATCTTTGAGCAGATAGATGATGATGTGAAAGTTAAGCATAAAATTTTAGAAAGGACGTTCACGAATTACGCGGACGAAATAAAAATATGAGTAAGTATATTTTCGTAACAGGAGGAGTTGTGTCGGGACTCGGCAAGGGAATTACCGCCGCGTCACTCGGACGACTTTTAAAAGCAAGAGGGCTCAAGGTAGCGGCTCAAAAGCTCGACCCATACATCAACGTTGACCCGGGCACAATGAGCCCTTACCAGCACGGCGAGGTTTACGTCACCGAGGACGGTGCCGAAACCGACCTCGACCTCGGTCATTATGAGCGTTTTATCGACGAAAACCTCAACAAGTTCTCAAACCTCACCACGGGCAAGGTGTACTCCAATGTGCTCAGCAAGGAGCGCCGCGGAGAATACCTCGGCAAGACCGTTCAGGTGATTCCGCACATCACAGACGAGATTAAACGCTTCATTTATTCAGTCGGCAAAAAGACTGACGCCGACGTTGTTATCACCGAAATCGGCGGCACAATCGGCGACATCGAGAGCCAGCCGTTTATTGAGGCTATCCGTCAGGTAGGTCACGAGGTAGGGGAGGACAACAGGCTCTATATTCACGTGACGCTGGTGCCGTATTTAAAGGCGTCGGGCGAGCACAAAAGCAAGCCCACCCAGCATTCCGTAAAGGAGCTTCAGGGGCTCGGCGTATCTCCCGATATTATCATTCTCAGAACCGACGAGCCGATAACCGACAGGTCGATTTTTGACAAAATCGCCGGGTTCTGCAACGTATGGCCTGACTGCGTAATCGAAAACCTTACGCTCCCTGTTTTGTACGAGGCCCCGCTTATGCTTGAAAAAGCGCACATCTCCGACATTGTGTGCCGCGAGCTCAACCTCAAATCTCACAAGCCCGACCTCACCGACTGGGAGCATATGGTTGAGCGCATAAAAAGCAGGGAAAAGACCGTTACCATCGGCCTTGTAGGCAAGTATGTCGAGCTTCACGACGCGTACCTCAGCGTTGCGGAGGCGCTTCGCCACGCCGGATATTACCTCGACGCAAAGGTCAATATAAGCTGGATTGATTCCGAAACAATTACCACGGAAAACGTCACGGAAAAGCTCTCCGGCATTGACGGAATAATCGTTCCGGGCGGCTTTGGTCAGAGAGGAGTCGAGGGTATGATTCTTGCGGCGCGGTATGCGCGCGAGAACAACATCGCGTACTTTGGAATCTGCCTTGGAATGCAGATTGCCGTCATCGAGTTTGCGAGAAACGTCGCCGGAATAGAAAAAGCAAACTCGGGCGAGTTTGCGCAGAATGTTCCGAAGGTTATCGACTTTTTGCCCGACCAGAGCGACGACACAGACAAAGGCGGAACTCTCCGCCTCGGCGCGTATCCGTGTATCATCAAGGATAACACCACGATGCGCAGAGCATACGGAAAAGCCGAAATCAGCGAACGCCACCGCCACCGCTATGAGTTCAATAATGAATTCAGGACACAGCTCGAGGAAGCCGGACTGACTCTCTCGGGAATTTCTCCGGACGGAAATCTGGTCGAAACCGTTGAGCTCAGCGACCGCCCGTTTTATGTCGGAGTTCAGTATCATCCCGAGTTCAAATCACGTCCCAACAAGCCGCATCCGCTCTTTTCCGAGTTCATAAAAGCGGCTGCGAATTAACAAAAACATAACGCGCAATTCCGGCAGCGTGCTTGCTTTTGCACTGAATACAGTGTTAATATATCCCTTCTGTTCGTTCATCCCACAAATTTCCGTGATGAACCAAAAAATGCACCGCAGTTTTGGGTTTTATTCCAAAACTGCGGTGAGTTTTTATGTTTTTTACTTTATAGGAAACTGCTCTGTAACGCTGCAAAACAATAAACTTTTCACAGGGTAACTGATAATTGCAATAGCATAAACTCCTATAAAGCTAAAACCAATTTATATTCTCTGCTCAGTTTGCTGCTGCGCAGCAACGAGCGATGGCTATACGAAAGCGGACGCGCTGATTGCGCGCGCTTTCTTGCGAAAAAACACACCTGCTTTTCGCAAGTGTGTCTTTTTTGCGCTCCTTCGGCTTATCTTAATGATATTGAGCCAAAGGGTGCTTTTTTATTTTGGTGCGAGTGTTCATAACGGACTTATTATCAGCAATAGTAGCTAATCTCGCCGAAGAAAGACAGCCATTTTTCAATAACAATATCCTTATTTGCTTCGACAGCTTTACTTAAA
>CADBTV010000052.1 GCA_902797655.1 uncultured Ruminococcus sp. | reverse complement strand
CATCGCTCGTTGCTGCGCAGCAGCAAACTGAGCGGAGAATATAAATTGTTTTTTGCTTTATAGGAGTTTATGCTATTGCAATTATCAATTACCCTGCGAAAAATTTTATTGTTTTGCAGCGTTACAGCGCAGTTTCCTATAAAGTAAGAAAACCCTATGCTCAACACTGTTGCGCGGAGCATAGGGTCGTTATAATAGTGGTTTTAGCTCGGAATAAAGATGTCGCTGAGGTCAACGTTCCTGTTGTCTTTCTTTGAGTTTTCGCTTATTGTAAGTACATCCTCGGCTTTATACTCAACCTTCTCAAGCTGCGGGGTCATATATTCTTTCATATATTCTTTCATATTTTCCTCCTTACTGATTGATAAGCGTTGCCCAATCGACAGCGCAATTGTTGAAAATCTCACCGACAGAATCGACGTACGGAGCGTAGAAAACGCTGCCGTTAGTATCCTTTAAGTAAAACATCACCGCAACTCCGCTATCGCCGATGTTGTCAACTCCGAGGGTTACGTATTTATAGCTCTTGTCAGAGCTGCTGACTCCGTATTCTCCGCTGACTTCGTTATCGAAATCCTTGCAGGAGAATACGTTCTTCTCGGGCACAGTGTCAAGGCTGAGCGAGGTTACAATATTTCGCGCAGCTTCCATAGAATCTGAGCCCACCGCGATGAAGCCGTAGTCAGCGGCGTCCTGCAAAATCTCGTCCTTCAACACGGAGATAAAACGAACGCTTCTTGCGTTGTCGTCGGCTTCCGCTTTCTTCTGTACTCCGAGAATCTGGAAGTTTTTGAAGGTGTTCGAGATACCGAACGGGGTTGTATCTTCGCTGTCGCGTGTAAACTCGGCAGTAAGCGAAAGCTCGACTCCGTCCTTTGTAACGTATGGAGTGCTTCTCGTTTTGCAATCTCCTGCCAATACCGCGGTACGAGCGTAGTTCGGAGACTCTGTAACAGCGGCATAAACCCTGCCGTCAACAATCAAAGTACCATAGATTTCATTTTCCTCGGTATTGTTCCAGAACATATCGTTAGTACCTTCGACGGTGTCATATACATACACTGCCGACGGAGTGTTGTAGTAGATGTAGCCGTCCTGAGAATCCATCGATACGTAACAGCCTCTCCAGCTTCTTCCCTCGCCTGCGCTCCAGTATTTACCGGAAATATCAACAACCTCTGTGGAGGAATCAGTAATGTAATCGTATTTCACGATTTTGCCCTTGCCTATTGTGTTATCGACCATATAAAGCTCGCCGTTCACATAACAAAGCCTCGAGTTGGAATCGTGAAGCGAGTAGTTGTCGTACTTTGTTGAATTTGCAGCTACTGACGAGAAGTAGTCGTGGTGTATTCCCTTCTCTCCGAATCTGGAGGTATCTCCGGCAATATCGTCGCTAAACAGGAAATACTTATGCTGAGCTGAGGCGAGAACATCGCACGAGGAACTGTCTGAGGACGACTTATTAACAACAGGGTCGTCCCAAGTGACGTCAACATTGTACCAATCGCCGTCAAGCTGAACCTTGTTCCACTGGTGATTCATATAATTCTCAACAGAATCATCGGATAGAACCTGGTCGGAATTGATTCCTGCCCTTTTCAGCAGATACGCATACGCTCCGGAGTAGCAGTAGCACTTGCCTATTCCGTCAACCATAAGGTCATAAACGTCGGTATCGTTTCCGTCCGCGTCGTAAAGCTCATAAGCGTTATTTACACAAAGTGCGTCGTGGAGAGTCAGAGCCTTCTCAAAATCGCTCATTGAGCTGTCGAGCTTACTGAGATACCAATCGACTTTTTCATCGAACTTCACTTTCTGAGCCTCGGTGGTTTCAGCGTCATTGTAATAATAAAGAGTGACGGAAGCGATGTTGCCGGTTGAAGAATAGTAGCTCGAGCTCAAGCTCTTAAACCAAAAGTATTCAGGATGAGTATAAACCAGAGTATCAAACAGGATCTGCTGTTTACTTACCTGTAACTGAAGGTTTGTGTTATAAAGTGAATTGAACTCGGAAACAGTGACTTCAGTTTCAAAATTCGCGATTTTGTCCGCGACAAAGTCAATAAAGTCCTTGTAGGTATTTACAAAATCGGTCTCGTAATAATAGATTGTACCTTCCTCGTTCTCAGCTGCGGCGGTAAAAGTTCCGAGCCCAAAGGCGGACGCAACCATTACCACGCAAAGCAAAAGCGAAAGTGTTCGTTTCATATATTTCACCTCAGATTTAAATATTATAATATATTTTATCATTTATAACAATGCAATTCAATTGTTATAAATGTATAATTTTAGCGTATTAGTTTGTTAAAATAACACAAAGAAATCTTGACAAAGCAGTAATGATAAGATAAAATAGTAGAGCAATAAGCGCCAATAGCTCAGCAGGATAGAGCGTTCGCCTCCTAAGCGAAAGGTCGGGGGTTCGAATCCCTTTTGGCGCGCCAAAACAAAAAGAGCCTTAATGGCTCTTTTTATTTTGCCCAAAAGGGATTCGAAAGGGCGTTAATAAAACAGTCCGGTGGACTGTTTTTAGCCCGTAGCGTTGATGAACCTATAGTTCTGCTTAACAAAACAAGGTTCGAGATGAAACGTTTTGCATATATTAAACACACTTTTGGCGCGCCAAAAGGGATTCGAATAACAAAGCTTTAAGCCTTATTTTACTTTAACCTTAACAGTCTTGACAACGGACTTTGATTTGTAATTTGCGTTACCATTTGCCTT
>CADBTV010000051.1 GCA_902797655.1 uncultured Ruminococcus sp. | reverse complement strand
GGTTGATGCCTGCCTTTGCTCTGTCTCTGATTGCCTGTAATTCAGCTAAAGATTTCATAATTAGTTTGCACCTCCGTATATTATTTGGGTTTGTTCAATTAGATACTGGTGAATCCAGTCGATGACATCGGGTGTATCAAGACTTACGTCGCCGAGGACTTCGCGAAGCTCGCGTGTATCGAGAGTAAAGGAGTCCTTGTCGGTTGAGTGAGTAAAGACGAAGTCGATGTCGGGATTGCACCTGATTAAGATTTCCACTGTCGAGTTAATATCACCGAGAGGGGTCATATCGACGTGGCTTTTAACGTACGAGGCTTTTGTGGTAGTGCCCTCTCCAACCTTTGACTCAATGGAAAAATCACCGCCGGTCTGCTCTGCCGAGAGCTTAAACAACGGAACTCCGAGCCCAACCTTGCGGGTAGTACGGGTGGTGAAGAACGGGTCGATAACCTGAGCGACCTGTTCCTCGGTCATACCGCAGCCGTCATCGCTGATAGTAATTGAAAGGGAATCATCCCTGTCGCTTTCGTTAACAGTTATGCACACAAGCCCGGCCTCGGCGCGAACCGAGTTCTGCGCTACGTCCATAACGTTGAGAGACAGCTCTCTCATTATCAGTTATACTTGTCAATAATACCCTGGACATCGTCAACTGTGAGACGGCCGTAAACGTCGTCGTTGACTGTAAGTACAGGAGCAAGTCCGCAAGCGCCGATACAACGGCACGCTGTGAGCGAGAACTTTCCGTCGGGGGTACATTCCTCAGCGCCGATGCCGAGAATCTCGGAGAGCTTGTCGAGGATGTCTCCCGAGCCCTTTACGTAGCAGGCTGTACCAAGGCATACGGAGATGTGATACTCACCCTTTGGCGAAAGCGCAAACTGAGAATAGAATGTTGAAACACCGTAAACCTCCTCAAGCGGAACGCCAAGTCCGTCCGCAACCATCTTCTGAACTTCGATGGGCAGATAACCGTAGATATCCTGCGCCTCCTGAAGCACCGGCATTACAGCACCCGGGTCATCAGCATGCTTAGCGATGGATTCTTTGAGCTTTGCTTCCTGCTCAGGAGTTCCCGAAAAAGGAATACTGCTGATTGTCTTTTTCATGTTTTTCCTCCTTGAATAAAATTATGTACTCAATCGCGTGCGTTCCACGATTATTCGAATACTATAGAAATATATTCGTACATTTATAGTTATTTTAACATAAAGGTGAAAAGATGTCTATATGATTTTTGAGTTTTTTAGAGGTTTTTCGTTACAATTTTAACATATTTTTCAAAAAATCCCTGTTTTTGTTTGGTTAGTTATACCTAACTCATAGGTTAGTGTTGTGTAACTTGCACAATCAGGAAGAGACCGGCTCAAAACAAGTTTGAGACAGCCTCTAACTATCAAGATATTCAATCACCTTTTCACGAGTCAGCTCGTCGAGCTCTATATATTCCGACGGGTCTCGCATATTTTCAAGATAATGCGCGTCGGAGTCGGTGACGATTTTCATATTATTAAGTATGGGGTGAGCTTGCTTTAGCTCATCTTCCCTGCTTTTGTCCGCGAGCTCAGCGGTAGTGAAACCGCAGCTCTCGTCAATCTCGCCGAGAACAGATAGGATTGAAAGGCTGTCGCGGTCGATATGAGCCGGCATACAAACGCCCCCGAACTGCTTAACAAGCGAGCGGACGTTCATAATACTTATATTCGTTGCCGGAATAAGCAGGTGCTCTACCTCTCCTGTTTCCTCGTCGTTCTCGTTCATAATGACCTGTCTGCCGTAAATCTCTGCTCTGTTCCTGATTTTCACGCGGTTATCGTCAACGTAACGGTTCCACTCCAAAGCCTTTTCCAAGGTCGGAAACAGACACACAGCGTGAATATCCTCGCTGGTAGTAAGCTCCATTCCGGGGATTACGAGAATCCCTGCCTCCTCGCCTATCCTCATAGCAGCTTCGCAATTGAGCGAGGAATTGTGGTCGGTAAGCGCGATTACGTCAAATCCGAGAAGCTTTGCCATATTGACGATATTGTTCGGAGTCATATCCATATCTCCGCATGGTGACAGGCACGAGTGCAGGTGCAGGTCGTAGTAATACTTCATTATATCAGCTCGCTGATTTTCAGCGCAAGGCTGTAGCTGTTTTCCTCTGTGCGCAGAATAGTTACGTCGTGCATTTCAGCCTTGTTTTTTGCCTCTTCGTCGAGAGCGGCATTCTCAACAAGTATGATACAGCTCACATCCGCGAGTGTCGCCACGGCAATCGAGTTGATGTTGCCCATTACCGTAAGCCACGCGGAATCCTCGGGAGCGCGTCCCATTACCCAACTGAGCAGGTCGCCGATGTAACATTCAAGCACATCGCGCTCGAGGTCGCCCTCTGTGAGAATTTCAAGATTTAATTCTTCTGCAAGTTGTTTTACGTTCATATAATCAGTCCTTAGATGGTGTTTTTTAATTGGTCGTAGACGCTCTGAATTTTTTCTTTAAGCTTAAAGATACAGTCGGTTTCCTTTGCCCTGCCCTTAACAATATCCTCCGCCATGGCGCGGCAGGTCGGTGCTCCGCAGGAACCGCAGTCGAGGTGCGGAAGTCCGCTGTAAATATCTTCAAGGCTGGACATCATCTCGAACGCCTTGTTTATATCCTTATCAAGACGGAAGATGTCGGCGTCGAACTCGAGCTCCTTCTCCCACTTCATAGCGTCAAGGTAGCCTGATTTGAGATGATTGAGCGACACAGGCAAAAACTTCCTGAGATTCTGGATTCTCGCGCGTGCGACGTAGGCATTTTCAACAGTCAGCACTCCTCCGACGCAGCCGCCGGAGCAGGCGTTGAGCTCAACAAAATCGACGTCACGAATATGCTCGTCCTCAAGCTCCTCGAGCACGTGGATTACGTTCTCGATTCCGTCGGCGGCGAGGTATTTCTCGCCGAGCATCGCGGCGCTTTCTCCGCCGGACGCAGCCCAGCCGATTCCGATGATTCCGGATTCGGCAATCGGTTCAATCTCTGTAAGATGATCCATAGCCTGAGTAAGCTCCGGATAAATCTGCGAGATAGCGATAGCGCCGTCGCAGGCGGACTTTTTGATACTGTTCGGAGAATGAATCTCTGTTACCTTTGCGGCGCAGGGGGTTATAAAGAAAACTCCGATGTCCTTGCTTTTGAGTCCGGTTTCCTCCATAGCTTCCTTGCGCGCGATTTTAGCCGCAACCTCAATCGGCGCGAGAAGCGGCATAACGTTGTTGCAAAGCTCCGGAAAACGAATCTTAATGAGTCTTACAACCGCAGGGCACGCCGAGCTGATGATGGGCTTTTTCAGCTTGTTTTCCTTAATCAGCTCTCTGGTTGCCTCGGAAACGAGCTCCGCCGCGCGGCTGACCTCAAAGATTCGGTCAAAGCCGAGCTTTTTGAGCCCGGTGAGGACGATGTCGATGTTATCAAGCCTGTTGAACTGACCAAACAAAGCCGGCGCCGGGATAGCGATTTTGAGCTTGTATTTATTTATATCTGAGAGCGGTGAGCTGGACGCTTTTTTCGCGTGATGAGGACAAATGCGGATGCACTCTCCGCAGTCGATACACCTCTCGGGCAGGATATTAGCCTTGCCGTCGTGGACGCGTATCGCCTCGGTCGGACAGCGCTTCAGGCAGTTGGTACAGCCGCAGCATTTGTCAATGTCCATCTCTACCGAATGGAAATACGTATTCATAATCTAAAAATATCCTTTTGATTACTTTACATTAACTGTAAGATAAAGATTGGTGCCTACTCCGATGGTTGTCTCGATTCGCATTTCATCGGTATACTTTTTGATATTAGGCAGTCCCATTCCTGCGCCGAAGCCGAGGTTGCGGACGTTGTCGGGAGCGGTCGAAAAGCCCTCCTGCATAGCCTTGTCAACGTCGGGGATTCCGGGGCCCTTGTCAGCGAGCAGAACTTCAACCTTGTCGGGATAAATATCAACGTCGCAGTAACCGCCGTCGGCGTGGATAACCATATTAATCTCCGCCTCATACATAGCGATTGCTACACGGCGGATAGCGTCGGAATTATACCCGAGAGATTTGAGGCGCTTTTTAACAGAGCCGCTCGCTTCACCGGCACGGGTGAAATCGTCGGCAGACACCTCGTAATGAAGATGTATAGCGTTGCTCATACGGCAGTTCCTCCCGAAAGTCCGTTTGAGTAGAGCTTACCGCAGGCGGTAAACATTCTGAATCTTGTTTTGATGAGAGTAATGCCGCGGCTCTTGGCGAGATTTACGATTGACTCGTCAGGGTCCTTGCCGCGCACAAAAACAATACAAGCCATATCCATCATCTCGGCTGTGCGGACAACCTGAGGATTTACAAGACCTGTAAGCAGCACGCTCTGGTCCTTTACAAAAGCGAGCACGTCGCTCATCATATCGGAACCGCAAGCGGTTTTAATCACGTGGTTGAGGTCACCCTCGCAGATAATCTCACCCTCGAGAATATCAATAATATCCTTAACTACCATATATATCATCCTTTCTGAAATATAAGATACACTTACGTAACTATTATATCACATACAAGCTGTAAACACAATAACCAATTTTTATTTAAAAAGCTCAGAATTTTTATAAATATCACATTGACATCATTATTCACTTATATTAAAATATAATGTGTAGATTTATAAGTTTTGAAATTCAAAAAGAAAGGTGGTAATTATGAAGCTTATAAAGAAAACTCTCGGTATAATACTGTCAGTTCTCCTTATTATTTCCTCAATGGCAGTTACCGCAATCTCAGCCTCAGCGGCTACGGGTAATACAATTTATTTTGAAAAGCCCGACGACTGGAGCGACACAATTTACATTTATTACTGGGAAGGCAGCCCAAAGCCCTCTTCTCTGTACGACTACCAGTTCACTCACGTGAGCGGCAATATCTACAGCTACACCTGCAAGGCTAACTTCACCAACTTCTTAATTGACGACGGTCAAAGCGGCAAGCACCAGACCGTAGACCTCACCTTCCCGGGTGACGGCTACATCTGCAAGGTACTCTCAACCGGCCGCAACAACGACTACGGAAACTATTGCAACGACGCAAGCTGGAGCAAATACGACCCGGCTCAGTACATCGGAGTTAGTGTTTCAGCAACTCCTGCTGACAGCGAATTTGTTGACAGCGTAACCGTTACTCTTGGAGTATCAGAGGAGCCGAGCGGCACCTACAGCATTGACGGTTCAACTCCCGTTAGTTATCAAAACGGCGCAAAGATAACTCTCGGCGCCGACGCAAAGGTCGGCGATGTTATCAGGCTGACTCTTAACGCCGGAAGCGGAAGCGACGCGGTTTCCAAAACCTTTACATATACAAAGGTAAGCACTCCGTCCGCAGCTTCTATGGTTTACTTTGACAACTCTGTATACAACTGGGATGAGGTATACATCTACGCTTACGGCACAAAGGAAAACGCCGAGTGGCCGGGAGCTAAAATGCAGAAAGACAAGAACGGACTTTATTACTACGGCTTTACCTCTGCTTATTCAAGCGAGAATATCATCGTTAACAACGGCAAGGACGACGACTCCAAGGAGCAGTTTCCGAAAAACTCCGGACTTCCGGTTAAGACCGGCGAGTGCAAGCTGCTCACGGCCGACAACGAATGGGTAAGCTTTGGAACTCCCGACTCTAAGCCGGCAGGCTTTGCGTACACAGCAAGCGGTACCAAGTTCTCGACCGATACTCTAAACGTTAAAATCGGACTCAAGAACGCAGTCAAGGGCACATATCAGGTAGACGGCGGCACAGTGTTCGAGTACACAGGCGACACAGTCGTTTCCGTTGGTCAGGGCGTTATCGGCAACAAAGCAGTAAAGCTCACCCTCACCGCGACAAACGAAAACAACGTCACAACCAGCACAGACTACACATACACAAAGACATTTAAGTCCTCAAAGACAACATTCTCATCACCGTCCGACGGACACACAAGCAATCCCGTTGACGGTTATTACGGAACTAACCCGAATATGCAGCTCGGCAAAAACAAGACTATCACAGTTGACGGCAACCCGTCAGATTGGGACAGCTCAATGTTAATCGCTCAGGGCATCGCTAACGATGACCCGAGAGTGTATATGCCGTCCGCTATGCACGAGCAGCCGTGGGACGACTACGCTCTCTACGCGGCTTGGGACAATAACAACCTCTACTTTATGTGGGAAATGGCAAACACAACCTACGTAGTATCTCCGTCTGATAATTTTGCCGCTTCTCAGGAGGCTCGTCCGTGGAGAAACTCAATCCCGATGTACATTGCGCTGAGCATCAATCCCGAAATCCACGCCGACGGCAAAGCCTGGGGCACCGACAAAACAGGCAAGCCGTTTACTAACCCATACGTATGGGGCTGTGACGGCGGAACAGCAAAGGACGGCGGAGTCGGCTTTAAGACAAATGTTGACACATTAATCGCCTTTGACTCCAACAACTCAAACGGCGGAGCTTCAATCTTTAAGGCTGACCACCACGACGTAGCAACAGATAACTATTTATTCAACTACGATACGGCTATTCCGATCGGCGTTACATCCTACGAAAAGCAGGATAACCAGAACGGCTTCAAAATCGCTCACGACTACGGCGCTTTATCCCCTAACCTTTACGGCGTAGGCGGCGCAAAGGGCTCTCACACAGTCGGCGACAGCCTCTCGGAGAACTCAAACTGGGTTGACTTCTACGACCTCGGATACCAGAAGAGCCACGGATTTATTTATGAAGTCGCTATTCCTCTGAGCACTCTCGGAATTGATAAGGACTACATCGAAACCAAGGGAATCGGCGCAATGCAGATTCTTACATACGGCACCTCGGGAATGGACTCTCTCCCCTATGACACGTCTATGCAGGACAACGCTGACGTAGAGTACAGCTACGACCCGTCAACCTCGCACGAAAAAGAGGACGAGGATTTAATCACAGTACCTCTCGCGAGAATCGGAGCTCTGCTTCCCGACACAGTAATCAACCGCGCTCCTTTTGAGGTTAACTTTGGAACAGACAAAGCAGGAACTCAGGGAATCGGCTCAGACATCACGCTCAAAGCCGAGCCTTACAACGGCACAGAGGGTTATAATTACAAATTTTATGTAAACGGAAACGAAGTTCAGAACTCCTCAAAGGACACTTACACATTTAAGCCCGATTCAAAGGCTACCTACGAGCTTAGCGTTACAGTTACCGACGGCGCAGGCAAAACAGCGACAAAGTCAACTACTATTAATATCGGAGACGAGCCGGTTGTTGTTACTCAACCGCCCGAGACTACGCCGAAGCCCACTCAGTTTGAAACAGAAACGGTTCCTCCTGCCCCGACTCAGTATACCGAGCCGGACACATCATCATCCGAACCGACTACAGAGCCGCAGGAAAGCAGTCAGCCGGCAACTACACCGACCGACATTGAACAGCCTACAAACCCGACCGGCAGCGGTCAGGATTCGACGGAACCGCAGGAAAGCAGTCAACCGGAAACTGTGCCCGGCCCGACAAGCAGTCAGCCATACACAGACTATCAGCCGGGCACTTCCGGTCAAGACGACACTACTCCGACACAATACCCGACCGGAGAAGTTATTCCGCCTGTTCCTACAGAGTCGATTGAAACAACTCCGACCGAGCCGGGATCAGGAGCTGCGACTGAGCCTGTTGAAAACCCGACAGCAGCAACAGACCCTGCGGAACAAACGCCTGCAACTCCGGCACAGCCGCAGTCAGACAACAAGATTAGCATTAACAAAGCTTCGGCAAATCTCAAAGCCGGCTCTACCCTACAGCTTAAAGTTTCAGGCACAACAGCAAAAGCAACATTTACATCATCAAACAAAAAGGTTGCAAAGGTAAGCGCAAGCGGAAAGGTAACGGCGCTGAAGAAAGGCTCAGCCAAGATCACCGCTACAGTCGGAACACAGAAGCTTGTTTGCAAAATCAAAGTTACAACCAACCCGAAGGCTAAAATCAAAAACAAAGCCGTTAAGAAATCAAAGGTTTATAAGATAGCTCAGGGCAAGACGCTCACCGTCAAGCTCACAGGCAAGGCAAAGGCAATCAAAAACAAATACAAAACCTCAAGCAAAAAGATTGCAAAGATAACCTCAAAGAAAACCGTGAAATCAATCAAGATTAAAGCGCTGCGCAAGGGCAAGGCTACAATCAAGATAAAGGTCAACGGAGTAAAGACGTTTACTATTAAAGTAAAAGTAGTATAAAATTTTGGGAGCCGGATTACCCCGGCTCCCGATTTTTTAAATATCTAGCGCTACAAATGATTTATTACATTATTGTTGAATTTTGATTAAATTACTTCAGTTGACCAATTGTCAGGATATCTATTTTTTCAATTACAGTTCCATTATGGTTAATACGATAAACATTCCCCTCTAAGTCATCTAAATAAATCCACTTATTATCAAAAATATAAATACTTTGCGTTTTTAAATCGGAAATTTTAATAGGTGAGGCTTTCAATTTATCCAAATACAAATTACCGTCAGCAACAAAATAAAACTTATTATTCCAAGAATTAACGCAAGATACTTCCTTATCTGTTACTAATTGATGTGTTTTATTATTTAAAGAGAAACGATATAATCCATTCGTAACTTCCCCATCTTCCCTGTAATAATCATAATATACATAATCACCGCATACGGAAAACACCTTATAACTTCCGTCATTTGCGAGCTCATCAATAAACTTTGGCTCTTTCTCCGGAGTTTTTAGATTGAAAGAATAAAGCGCTCCTCTGTCATTTTGTAAATATATTATTTCACCGACAGGATAAAAATTGTCAATACCGCTTTCAAGCGTAACTGCGCAAGTCTTTTCTTTATAATTCACTTTAAGAGTCTTACTGTTTTTATAACTGATAATTAAATCATCAGACAAATAATAAGCATAAGATTTAATCTTTATATCAGTATCGCTTTTAACAAATTTCCTGTTTTTACTGTCATACACCGATAGAAAATCATTATCTTCTAAGCAACTGTATAGCTTGTTATTAAACCCATAAAATCCTTTAAAGTATATTGTCGGTATTTTCTTATCGGATAGCATCTTTGTTTTACCTTTATCGGTGAATTCATAGGCGTTCATTACACCTGCATTTGGATACAAGTTGCTGTAATAATATAAAGCATTATCGCAATATGCTAAATTACCTCCCACAAGTAAATTATTGAATCCATTTTCAATTGCTTCTTCTTGAAAAGACTTTGCGGTTTGGTAATTATTACAACCGGAAAATGAAAACAGTACAATGATTACACCTAAAACAAATAATACTTTTTTCATATAAACACCCCATATGCAAAATATGTATTTTTCTCTGTAATAGTAAAACTAGTTTTATGTGTTTTTGAATTATAATGTGCAGAATAAAGGTAATTAGTTACATAAAACGCAATAACACACTTTCCCTTTTTGAGTCCGATCAGGTTATTACTATCGTCATAATAGTAATTTGTAATTGTTCCGTTTCTGTTTTTCTTAGTTCTATTTTATTAGTATCGAAAAATCCGGAAAAAGTTTCAATTTCTGTTAAATAAATTATATCATAAATAACTTTAGTTATGTGCACAAACTTTTTATGAGACAATTGTGCACATTTTACAACGATAAAGCTCAATAGAAAAGCAATTGCTAAAGCAAAATATTCGTGCCGCCGGCACGTTTTCTTAACGGGCTGTTCAAGTCCCGTCACATCTCTAATATTTTGGTGCGAGTGACTTGTGTTTTTTATTGGAGACTCTACATCTCGAACCTTGTTTTGTTAGGCACAGCTAAAGGTTCATCTGCGCGGCGCCCTAAAAACGTGCCGCCGGCACGTTTTCTAACGGGCTGTTCAAGTCCCGTCACCTCTCTAATCGCCAAAAAAACAGGACACCCGATGGATGTCCTGTCTTTTTGGTGCGAGTGACGGGACTTGAACCCGTACGTCAAAGACACACGCCCCTCAAACGTGCCTGTCTGCCTATTCCAGCACACT
>CADBTV010000050.1 GCA_902797655.1 uncultured Ruminococcus sp. | reverse complement strand
TGAATGTCGGGCAGATAAGTTGATTTTTTCATCAACCTATCTGCCCGAACTTATTTAAAAGATTTGCAGGACAGTAAACAGAATAAATTTATATTTCGCTTGCGCGAAGCACATAAAAATTCGGTCGGACAGAGAAGTTGATTTTTATATCAACCACTCTGCCCGACATTCATTTTCAACTTTCAGTTGTCAATTCCTTTTTAAGCCCACGGGTCTGAGGATTTCGGGGTTCTTATTCCGACCAAAATCATCTGCTCCTCGAGGTACCATATGCCGGTCGAGGGCTTTAATCTGAGCTTAATCTGACGCGGAGAATCGGCTCCGCCGCTGTTAACGTGCAAGGTTGCGCGGTTTTCGTTCTGGAAAGAATACGGATTCGCGGAAATTGTAATCTTGTAAGGGGTGTTCGGAGTGTAGTCGTTCTCCGGCACAGCTCCCTCAAAATAAGAGAAAGGTACAAGCTTTGAATCTCTGAACCTGTCCTTGATAAAACTCTCCTCATACGCAGACAGAGGCGCAGGTCCTTTCAGGAAATTCAGCATTTCCTTGCCGACTTCAGGCGCAGCGGCAAACACACAAAGCGCGCATACAGTAAGCGCGGCAGTTTTGAACGGTGTGTTCATACTCGCTTCCGGCAGTGCTTTAAGCTCGGCAAGGCTCTCCGGCAGCGCGGAAAAAACAAAGGTCTCACTCTGGTTGCCGGAGCTCGGCGCGGCGTTGTTGATTGTGTTTCTCAGATTATCAAAAATACTCATTTCTACCCCTCCTTATGCGGTATGATTATAATATAACATTTAAAATTTTCCCCGTCAAGTTTTTTAGTTCGAGCAGATAGGTTGATATAAACATAACCTTACGTGCCCGACAGATACTTTGATGTATCAGGAGCGTAAGGCTTTTTACTTCGAGTAGACAGGTTTATGTAAGCTTAGCCTTATGTTCCCGACAGAAGCGCAACTTCTACCGGGAGCGTAAGGCTATTTATATTGAAACGTTTCTTCTCGAAAGAAAATTCCCGACATATGCGTTGCTTTTGTCGGGTACGTAAGTCTATTTATATTGAAACGTTTCTTCTCGAAAGAAAATTTCCGACAGTAAACTAAACGTTTGATAAAGCGTTGGAGGAAATGCTTGCGCGAAGCGCATATAAATTCGGTCGGGCAGAAAAGCCTAATTTACATCAACCTCTCTGCCCGACATTCATTGTCATTTTTCAACTGTCAATTGTCAATTAAAAAGCTCCCTTTTCGGGAGCTTTTACTTATCCGTTAACTGTGATAACATGGTAGCCTGCGCCGCAATAGCGATAAGACGATCCCATCTTGGAACGTCCGTCCCATGGGTCAATTGTCTTGAAATCGCTGAGGGTTGAGCCTGAGCCGTTGTAGCCGTAGAAGGTTACGTAATGGTGGCTGGAGTTACCGTACGCGATAAGACCTACACAAGCCTTGCCACTGTCGATAGAGCTCTTAATTGCGCCGAGCATAGATGACGCTGAGCCGTAGTGGCTGACTGTACCGCCGTTCCATGTGCAACCGCCGCCCGACCAGAAATAACCGGGAGCAACTTTGCGGCCTGTTACCTGATAATAGGCGTATGCGTATGCGTAAGCGCTGCACATAATGGTCGAGCTTGGGTACGCGTAGTCGGTCTGCTTACCAATCTGACCGGAAATGCTGAGCATACTCGAATCAGAAAGCGACTGATACTCGGGCTTTGTGTATTCCTCTTTCTCGTTAACCTTAACGTTCTTGGGCTTTACTGTTACCTTACATACAGACTTAACGCCGTTGCACTCGGCAATGATGTTAACCTTACCCTTGCCTGTGAGCTCGACCTCTCCCTCATCGGAAACAGTCGCAACGTTCTTGTTTGTACTTCTGTATGTTACTTCATATCCACTGCCTGTTGTGTCGGCTTCAAGGCTGAACTTCTTGCCGACCTTGCTTACTACCTTATTCTTACTGAGCGAAATCTTCAGCGACATATCCTTTGGAGCAATGTCAATATTCTGCAGGAGCAGTCCTGTTCTTCCGCCGTCAAGAGCCATCGCCGTTACTACTGAGGATATGATAATCGCAATAACCACGATGGTCGATATAACTGGTTTGGTTTTCTGCATAAAGTCTCCTTATTCAATACGGTCTGACCTGAGTCAGTTTACAATTCTTCTAAAAAACTCTAAATCATTTATTTTTCGACATTCACATACAACGTCATATATTGTAACAAATTTGTAACCGTTTGTCAACCCGTATTCAGTATTTATGGGAGTTTTCACAGTTATATTCCCTGTGGGAAGTAACATTCTGTAATGATTTTTGCCGAAATATACTACAAATATGTAATAAAGTGTAGATTATCCACCTAACTGTTTTGGTTACAATATTCTGTAAACACATTGACATAAAATATCGAAGGAGTATAATTAAGACATACACGGAGGTGAGCTTATGAGAAATAAAAAAGTAATCGCTGTAGTAAGTTCTTTACTTGTATTCACGGTTTTGTGCTATGTCGGCTCATTTTTTATTTTGCGCTACAGCATTAGCCTTCACGGAAGCTTTACTTTGGACGAGGATCGCTCAGTTGAAACATTTTCCCTCAGCTACAATCTTGTCAGAATAAACGACAAGCTATACTACAATAATAATAACCCGAACATACTCAGCCCGGAAGGTATATACGAGATAGACAGTAACGGAAGTCGATATATCGAAAAACTGGGGTCAACATTTCTATCTCGGCATTATGAGTTCAAGGGGAAAATGTTGCACATGGAAACTGATAATGGTATGGACGAAAGGCCGCTTTTCAACCACAATGTTTTCCTGTACGACCCAAAAACCGGTGAAGAAGAATCTACAGTAATAGATTGTGATGCCGAAATATTGGATTATAGGGTATATAAAGATGTACTCTACCTGATTTCAAGCAACACTCTCTACAGCTCAACAGATTGTGAGAATTTTAAACCGGTGACTTCGGTTAAAAATATGGTATCCGAATACAGTGATTATAAGTACGGCTTCGGCGGAAATTGCTTTTATTATGTAAATAAGGACAATACAATCAAAGAGTTCAATCTCAGCAACAAAAAGACATCGGAATACAAAATCCCTAAAAAACTTCGTGCAGACACATTTGACTTCTTCGTATGCGGAGGAAGTCCAATCTATATTAATTGGACAGATGAAGCATTTATATATAATGTAAAAAACAATTTTGATTTACTTTGCAAGACAGACAGCATGGCAACATGGTGCACTGCCGGAAACAAGCTGTTTTTTTATAAAAGAGATAATATAGTTTCAATTGATATAAAAACCAAACAGGAAAAAGAAATTATTGCAAACACCGAATCTATAAGAGTAAGAGATTTATACGTATTCGGAGATAAGTGGCTGTATTATGAGGATTACGACAGTAGTTTGAACCGCGTACCTCAAAGCGGCGGTGACGCAGAAAGGATTTTTGGACAATGAAAAAGGATTATAAACTATATAATTTTATACTGCCGCCGTTTTTGCTAATCGGCTTCACGCCATGGTTCTTGGGCTTGTCACTGGTTGGCAACTTCATAATAGACTCAGCTGTGTACATAGCAATCCTGTTCGCAGTTTACAAAAGATTCGATTCTACTCTATATTTAAAAAAGATATTTATTCTTTGGGGATTAGGTTTTCTCGCTGACTTGATTGGATTATTCTGCTGGTATGTTTCCGAAACTTTGGTTATCTATCCTACACATCCCATCGGAACTGCAATTGCCGGAATAATTATCGCCTCGGGCAGTATTTTCCTACTTGATTATTTCATTGTATTCAAGAGGCTGGATATGACAAAAAAACAAGCGATAATAAGCGCTTTGAGTTTTGCGATTCTCACAGCTCCATATACTTTCCTGTTAAGATTTACTCCGTATTTTCGGTAGCGTTAGTTTTAGATATAAAAACGGTCGGGAGACAAACACTTCTATAGAAGGATCTGTCTACCCGACCAATTTTCATTTTCAATTAATTATCATCTAACTCATTGGTGTTATTAAAACACCGTCTGAACCAAAATCATATACAGCACCGTGCTCACGCAAATACTGAGCAGTACATTGCGTTTCCAAAGGTGGAGCAAAACCGCAACAGCTATGCACAGCAGCTCAGGGATTCCGTGAGAGCCTGCAAGGAGGTTTACGTTGCGCAGGCAATAGATAACCAGCACGCTCATTATAGCCGGCGGAAGCACATCGCCGAGGTACTTAATCCACTTAGGAGGCTCCTTTCCGTGGTCAAAAAGTATAAACGGCAGGTACCTCACCGCAACCGTTGTGAGAGCGCAGGCGATGACGATTACAAGACTCTGAGTAAATCCGGTCACAACCTGTCTCCCCCTTTCCCGAGCTTGCCCTGTAAGCAGAGCAGAACAACCGACACCACAATCAACGCCGGTATCAAAAAGTTATCGGGTCCGAGAATCAAGAGCGCCGCAATCGGCACGCAGAAGCCCAGTATCGCCGGAAAATGATTCTTGTGGGTTTTCCATTGTTCAACCACCAAAACAGCGAACAGAGCCGTCATAACGAAATCTATGCCCTCGAAGTTAATATTCACAAGCGAGCCCACAGTTGCGCCGAGCACACAGCCCATTATCCAGTAGATATGGTTGAGCAGTGTGATCGCAAAGTAAAAATCCTCTTTCTTCATACCGCTCGGAACCTCGGTGGTATTGAGCAGAGCGTAGGTCTCGTCGGTAAGTCCAAACATAAGGTAGAGCTTACGGATTCCGGTACCCTTGTACTTTGGAATCATCGAAAGCCCGTAGAAGAAGTGCCGGAAGTTTATCAGGAAGGTGAGCAATATCACCTGTCCGAGGTTTGCTCCGGCGGCGAGAAACTCAACCGCGAGAAACTGACCCGTTCCGGCAAATATAAATATTGCCATAAAAAATGCCCAGACCGGGTTGTAACCCGCTTCGCTGAGCATTATCCCAAATGCGAATCCAAGTGGAATGTATCCGAAAAACACCGGCAACGAATGTTTTAGGGATTTTTTCAGAATATCTAACAACTAATTTCACTCCGTAGTTTTGTTCTTGTTCATCCGCGCAGCCTGTCTGCCGCGCTTGTAGCGGTAGAGAATGTTCTCAGCCCATTCCCTGTCGATGCGAATAAAGCCCTTGAGCTTTTTGTCCTTAACGGCGAGCTGGTTTACAACGCTAACCGACTTGCCGTAGATTTCAAGTCGCGCGCTCTGGACGTAAGGACGCTTCTCCTCCCCTACAAAGAACGTAAAGCCCATAATGTTGTTCTCGCTGTTATACATCGAGAGGTATCCCTCGGTTACCCTTTTGAGCCCGAGCTTTTTTGCTACAGCCTGCGAGACTGCCAGCTTTGTGAGCTCAACCGCCATATCGTCGAGTCCGCTTTCAAAGATAAAAATCTTTTCCTTGAATTTGTTAAAATCCGGAACAATGCGCTTGTCGATGTGTTTGAGGGTTTTGAACTCCTCCTCGAGCGCTTTGTCGGCAAGCTGAAAATGCTCTACTCTCGGAATGAGATATATCATAAAACGATTCTTCATATCATTATAAAGCACAGGATAAGTCAGCCGCGCAACGTGACCGCAGGTTGAACAAGTCCATTTGAACAAACTCTCGTTCATAGCCTGCTCCCTGAGCTCGCGGTGGTTGGTAACGTTGATTCCGGTATATAAAAAAGCCTCGGTGGTTTCGTTGCATTTCGGGCAAACTATTCGTTTTTTTATGATGTTTGAATTAGCCATATCCGTTCCTTCTTTCATAAATCCACAGTTATTTTAACATTTAGTTAAGAAATGAGCAAGTAATTTTCAAAAAAACATTGATTTATTGACAATTTTCTGTAATAATAGGTATATAAACTATAATTAGGAGATTTTCCATATGGCTATTTATGACACAGTTAGAAATACAATCACCTGCGCGGTGGATACAGTTTCGAGCGTAACTCAGACTATTATTGAGAAGAACCGCACAAAAGCACAGATGAACCGTCTGCGCACTATTATGAAGAACGAGGCTGAGATGATTAACCGCGCGTACATTACTCTCGGCAAAAAATACTACGAGAACATAATTAACAACCGCGCTGAATCCTGCAAGGACGAGGAGGAGCTGTTCAAGATTATCGAAAACTCCAAGGAACAGATTCGCAGAGCCAGAGACCGTTACCGTAAGCTCATCGAGAGTCAGACGGTTGAGGTTATCAGGAAGTATGACGTTGAGGATTTGGAGGACATTACTGTTGCCTGCTCCAACGAGGACGAGTACGAGGAGTCTCCGTTCACAGCCGAGCCTGCTCAGGCAGAAGCCCCAAGCGACGCTCAGCCTGAGGACATCGACGTTACACCCAAGCCGAAGATTGACGCCGAGGTTGCTGACGAAGACGCTTTTTAATTGACAATTGAAAATTGACAATTAATTTATAATTGATAATTGATAATGGATAATGATGGTCGGGTAGACAGCGGCTTCTGCGTGAAGCGTTTGTTTCCCGACCATATTAGTATTTCGCTTGCGCGAAGCGCATATAAATTCTGTCGGGCAGAGAAGCCTAATTTACATCAACCTCTCTGCCCGACATTCATTGTCAATTTTCAACTGTCAATTTTCAATTTAAAAGCTCCCTTTTCGGGAGCTTTTAAGGGTGCTTTTTTTACTTTGTAGATGTTGAAATATACTGCTTAATCGGAGACTTAAACCACTTCTTACCAACCTTTATCTTCGGCTGGATGTAGATGTAGTAGTATGTTCTTCTTGAAAGTCTCTTCTTTCCGAACTTAGTAACCTTAATCGAGGTACTCTTTACATTCTTCTTGAACTTTTTGAGACCGGTGTTGTATGACTTTGAAACAAAAATATCATACTTAACCTTTCCGCCCTTGACCTTAGACCATCTAACTTTGATTGAGTTATTTTTGGCGGAAGCCTTTGTGTTCTTGCAGCCGAGCGTGAAGTAAGTAAACTTTGACCACTTGCCGTAGTGCTGCGCGGAAGAAGCTCCAATCTTTGTCCATGCGCGGGTCTTAACCTTGTAGAACTGACCCTTCTTGAAGTCTGTGTATCTGTAGGATGTTCCTGATGTGAACACCTTCTTCTTGTTAGCCTTGTAGAAGTTTGCCTCATAACCGTCCTGGAACTTAACGTTTTGATGGTTGATATAAACAACTCCTATGTTGTCAAAAACGCTGCCGATTGTAGGAGCCTTTGGCTTAGCCGGAATGAGGTCAATCGTATAGCTCGAGAGATACTCATAGTATGAAGCGGCGTTATAGCCGTTGACATTTCTGATTGCTCTTACGTATGTTGAATAATCAACATCCTTCTTGTTTGAAACATTCTTCACTGTGTAGGATGTTGAGGTTGTGTAGCCGATGAGCTTCTCAGCGCCGTTAGTATACTTGTAGACGCCGTACTTTGTAGCTCCGAGCGAACCTGTCCATTTGATTGTATATGAGCTTGTGGTCGCACCTGTCTGCTTGAGATTTGTTACAGGGTTAGGAGAAGTCGCAACCGCGAAAGGCTCGGAAGCGGCGCTATTTACATATGCTCCGTCAACATACGGAGTAACCTTGACATAGTATGTATAGCCCGGAGATACGCCGTAAACATACTCGTTGAGTGATGTTGAAGCATACTCTGTGTCAATCTTATAAGTACCGTTTGCGCTGTTTGAGTACTCTACCTTGTACCTTGTAGCTCCCCAATACTCGCCCCATGAAATCTCAAATGAGGTTGTAGAAGAACCAATCTGCTTTAAGCCGGTAACCCTTGAAGCCGCGCCGGCTGAGAAAACCGCTACAGACGCAAGGATTGTAAGCGCAAGTACAAGCGCTGTTATCTTTTTCATAAATCTTACCGTCCTTTTAATAAATTGGAAATTATCCTATCTAATATTACAACCGAAAACAGAAAAATTCAATTGATTAAATAGATAAAATATTTTTAAAAACGATATGAAAAAATAGGCAAATGTGTATTATAGCAAAAATACAGCTATAAAAGCAAAAGAAAGGGCTATCCGAGGATAGTACCATTGAATGTAGGCTCTGTTTGTTACCTCAACATTTATTCGAGAACCAAAAAGAAAAGCTCACACCATTTGATGTGAGCTTGATTTTGGAGGCGTCGACCAGATTTGAACTGGTGAATCAAGGTTTTGCAGACCCATGCCTTACCACTTGGCTACGACGCCGTATTTAATTATATTGATTAAACGTTGAGATTATGCTCCGTTTAAAAAGCTTTCTGCCGCTGACTTTCGTCATTAAGAGCTAAAAGCTAAATGGAGCGGATGACTTGGTTTTATCTCCAGAAGCCGTCTACCTCGTTTGTGGGGTTCACGTTTTATGGTAAATCTCCATCAACG
>CADBTV010000049.1 GCA_902797655.1 uncultured Ruminococcus sp. | reverse complement strand
GTGCGATTTTTACGTCGCCGAGCCTCAGGAGCTCCGCGGAAAATGGAAGGATTTTTTTCATAACGACAACCCGATTATGCTGGAGGTCGGCTGCGGCAAGGGCTCGTTTGTCGGGCAGATGGCTCTGCTCAATCCGGATGTAAACTTCATCGCGGTTGACATCAAGCTCGATATGCTCGGAGTCGGCAGGCGCAACATCGTCTCGCTCTTCGGCGACAGGGAAGTCAAGAACATTGCCCTCGTCCGCTACAACGTTGAGCAGCTTGACGAGATTCTTAGCCCTAACGATGAAATCAAGCGAATATACATCAACTTTTGCAATCCGTGGCCGCGTGAAAAGCACAAAAAACGCAGGCTGACCCACCCGAGAAAGCTGCGTATCTACCGCGGGCTTTTGAAGGACGGAGACGAAATTCATTTTAAAACCGATGACGAAGAGTTGTTCTCGGAGAGCCTGGAATATTTCAGGGAAGAAGGCTTCGAGGTGACAACCCTTACATACGACCTTCACAAGAGCGATATTGACCCCGACACTACCCCGATGACCGAGCACGAGAAGATGTTCTCGGACGAGGGAATTAAAATCAAGTACTGTATCGCTCGGAAAACCGGAGGAAAAATATGAAGATAAAACCGCTGCTCCTCGCCGCGGCGCTCGGCGCAAGCTCTATACTGAGCGGCTGCTCGCTTGCGTACGACGACTCAGAGCTGCTTCATCCGCCGAAAACTACCGGACGTGAGGCTGAGATTCAAAAGCTCATCGAGGAAACCGCCGGCGGAGACTATATGCTCAAATATCCGACTACGGGTCAGTACCGCTCGGCTATCATAACCGAGGACCTCGACGGCGACAAAAACGACGAGGCTATCGCCTTTTACCGCACCAACGGCGACAAGGCTAAGACCCATATGCTCATTATGTACAACGACGGCAAGCGTTGGAAGCTGAGCCAGAATTACGAGACCGACTACCTTGACATCGACTGCGTACAGTTTGCGGACTACGACTACGACGGAGTGTCCGAGGTATTCACCGGCTTCGTAACCTTCTCAAACACAATAAACGAGTTGTCGATTTTTGACTATAATCAAACTAACCACACCGGTCAGAAGGTGAACTTTAAGCTCAACTACAACGCCTTTACAACCGGCGATTACGACGAGGACGGCGCGAGCGAAATCCTCTCCTTTACGCTTCACTCAACCGAAGCCGACGCTGTCGCCACGCTGACCGACTTTGACAAAAACAAGCTCTACACCCTTGCAAAATGCAAGATGGACCCTGCAGTCACCAAATTCGAGAGCGTAAGCTCAGGGCTTATCGGCGGCAAAACCACCGGAGTCGCGATTGACGGACTGATTGAGTCGAGCTACAACACTCAGGTTATCTACTACGTGCCTGATAACAAAACGCTCGTTAACTATCCGTTCAACCCCAAAAAGCCGGTTGCAAATCCTACTACACGAACCTACAGCATAAACAGCGGCGATATTGACGACGACGGCTTTATTGAGGTTCCGGTAATCAGGGAGCCGGTGATAAAGCTCGACACAACCGACGAGGCTATTGCCCCGATTATAAGCTGGGGTACGCTCAACCCAAAGAACAACAAGCTCGTTGACGACATAAAATGCGTTACAAACTTTGAGTACGGCTACAACTTTGTACTGCCGCAGAATTTCTCCGGCAATACCGTAGCGACGCTCTCGAGCGATAACCGCACAATGAAAATCTATATGCTCAACGGCAACACCCGCGGCGCGCTGATAATGACGCTCAAGGTGTTCAACGTCGGAACTGCCGACAACGGCGGATTTTCCGCTATTGAGAGCTTCAACCAGTACACCTACACCTACAAGATTGAAGCGAACGCTCCGATTTCTGTAACAGAGCAAACCATTAAAGAAAACTTTACGCTTAACGAAGCGAATAATTAGATAGAAGTTTATTAACGGAGGTAAACATTATGAAAAAGGTACTTGTTTGTGAGGATGAGTCCGCAATCCGAGATTTTGTTGTAATCAACCTGCAGCGCGCCGGCTACGACGTTGTCGAAGCTGACAGCGGCGAGGCTGCGCTGAAGCGTTATGACGAGAACGGCGGCGATTTTGACGTTGCGATTCTTGACGTTATGCTGCCGGGTATCGACGGCTTCCAGGTATGTAAGGAGCTGAGAAATAAAAACGGCGGTCTCGGCATTATTATGCTCTCCGCAAAAACTCAGGAGATGGATAAGGTTACCGGACTAATGCTCGGAGCCGACGACTACGTTACAAAGCCGTTCTCACCCTCTGAGCTTCTCGCGAGAGTTGACTCGCTGCACAGGAGAGTGTCGCTTGCTCAGGCTAACGCCGAGAATAATTTCAAGGAAGAGCTCCACTCCGGCGACTTTACCCTCAACCTCAGAAACCGCGCGCTGCTCAAAAACGGCGAGGTTATCGAGCTTACGCAGGTTGAGTTCCAGATTATGGAGTATTTCTTCTCAAATCCGGGAGAAACTCTCGACCGTACCGACATTCTCAGCCACGTTTGGGGCGACGCGTATGTCGGAGAGGAAAAGATTGTTGACGTTAACATCAGACGACTCAGAATGAAGGTGGAGGACGAACCCTCTAATCCGAAGTATATTGTTACCGTATGGGGTCTCGGCTATAAATGGGACACTAACGGCTGATTAAGATAGTTTATTTGGGAGGTAAAAGGATTGTTTAAGGGTATTACAAGGAGATGGATTCTGAGCACAATGCTCGTCACTTTCCTGATTGTTATACTTATAGCTACGGGTATTATTTACACAACCGTATACCTCTTTAACAACGAAGTCGAGCGAGACCTGACCTCGGTTTCCGACCAGCTTAACTCCGTTTTTGAAAACTACAAGACGGATAACTCCACCTCCTTCACCTCGGGAGCTCAGGACTACATCGAAAACTTTCGCTACAAGGAAAAGATGGAGGTTATGGCGATTAACTCCTCGGGCAGAATTATACTCACATCGACAGGGTTCTCATACGACGACAACGAGAACCTGCCCGACTTTGAAGCCGCAAAGAGCTCCAAGGACGGCAGCGCTTTCTGGCGCGGAACAATCGGCTCAGGCGAGAGCGTTATGAGCCTGACGAGGGTAATCACCAACAGCAACGGAACAGCTATCGGCGCGATACGATACCTGGTATCTATCGCTGAGGTTAACAATCGGATAGTGATTATTTCTATCATCATTATCGCGAGCAGTCTGTTTATTCTGTTCCTCATTGTGATGTCGAGCTCGTACTTTATACGCTCGATTGTCACTCCGGTCAAGGAGCTGTCGGACACAGCGAGAAAGATTGCGCGAGGCGATTTTTCCACAAAGCTCGAGAAGCACTATAACGACGAAATCGGCGAGCTGTGTGACGCGATTACGGATATGTCCAAGGACCTGGAGAACACAGAGCAGATGAAAAATGACTTCATCTCCCGAGTATCTCACGAGCTGAGAACTCCGCTGACAGCTATCAAGGGTTGGGCGGAAACTATGCAGATTTCAGGCAGGCGCAAGCTTGACCGCAAAACCTTTGACAAAGGTATGGACGTTATAATCAAGGAAAGCGGCAGGCTTACGGGAATTGTCGAGGAGCTTTTGGACTTCTCAAGGATTCAGACAGGACGAATGGTTCTCCTCAACGAAAAGCTCGACATTCTCGCCGAGCTCGACGAGGTTATATATATGCTCAGAGACCGCGCCGTCAACGAGGGTAAGCACCTTTTGTATGACGAACCGGTCGAGGTGTTCCCTCCGGTCTACGGCGACAGGAACAGACTCAAGCAGGTATTCATCAACGTTATTGATAACGCGCTGAAATACACACCCGAGGGCGGAGTTGTCGCGATTGAAGTTAAGTACAACTCGCAGGAAAATCCCGACAACATTATCATAACTATCACCGACACAGGCTGCGGAATCTCCGCTGACGACCTGCCCAAGGTCAAGGAGAAGTTCTACAAAGCCAACCAGAAGGTCAACGGCTCCGGAATCGGTCTTGCCGTTGCCGACGAGATTATGCTTCTGCACAAGGGCACGCTCGAGATTGAGTCGGGCGTAGGCGTAGGCACAACCGTCACACTGACGCTTCCGGTGCTACGCGAAGGCTAAATAAAGAAGGTATTTTATGAGTAAAACAGAAACTAAGAAAATCACCTCTATCGGCGGAAGCGCGCTGATTGAGGGAATAATGATGCGAGGTCCCAAAAAGACCACCGTCGCCGTAAGAACCGGCGAGGACAGCATTTACACCGAGGACGTGACGATGAAGTTTATCGGTCAGAGCTCAAAGCTCTGGAAGGTTCCGTTCTTCCGTGGAATCGCCGGTATGATTGACTCGATGCGACTGAGCTACAAGTGTCTTATGCTCTCGGCTAACAAGGCTATGGAAGCCGGAGAGATTGAGGAGGAGCCGTCCAAATTTGAAAAGTGGATCGACGAAAAGCTCGGCGACAAGTTTATGAAAATCCTGATGGTAATCTCCTCGCTGCTCGGCGTGGGAGTCGCGGTACTGCTGTTCTTCTTCCTGCCGACCTGGCTGTTTAACCTTGCAGGATTTGTAATCCCGGCAATTAAGCAGGGCGGCGAGGGCGTAGTGTTCTGGCAGTCGGTTATTGAAGGACTACTTAAAATCGTAATCTTCATTTCATATATTTTGATTGTATCGCAAATGAGCGATATGAAGCGAGTGTTTATGTATCACGGAGCGGAGCACAAGGCGATTTTCTGCTACGAAAACGAGCTCGAGCTCAACGTCAAAAACGTCAAAGCTCAGCGCCGCTTTCATCCGAGATGCGGCACAAGCTTTATTCTGCTTATGCTTTTGGTCGGAATTGTCATCGGACTTTTCATTCCGCACGCTCCGTTCGGAATTACATGGCTGAGGCCTGTGTTCAAGCTGGCTCTCCTGCCGCTTACAACCGGAGTCGGCTACGAGTTGATTAAATTCTGCGGCAAGCACGACAACAAGCTCACAAGAATCATCTCCGCTCCCGGACTTTGGGCGCAGAGAATCACTACAAAGGAGCCGGACGAGAGTATGTGCGAGGTTGCTATCGAGGCAATCAGCGCTGTTATCCCGGACGACGGCTCGGATATTGTAAAAAATGGTTGCTGTTAAAAGATTGTACAATCAGGCTAAAGAGGAATTTACCAAGGCAGGAATTGACGCTCCTGCCTTTAATTCTTTATGCCTGATTGAGAAGGTTTTCGGCATCAATCAGGCTCAGCTTATGAGTGAGAACAAAATTGCAGGCGACGACAAAGCGGCAAGGTTCATCACTCTGGCAGGAAGAAGGCTAATGGGAGAGCCGCTTCAATACATACTCGGCGAATGGGAGTTTTACGGCTATCCGTTCAAGGTCGGCAAAGGAGTTTTGATTCCGCGCGACGACACCGAGGTTTTGCTCCGGAATTGTCTTGATTACCTTAAAGATAAGCCCCGAGCAAAGGTGCTTGACCTCTGCTCGGGAAGCGGAGCTCTTGCTGTTGTAATCGCAAAAGAGCGCGACTGCGAGGTTATTGCGGTTGAAAAATCCGCTTATGCCCTTCCCTACCTTATGGAGAACATAAAACTCAACAAGGCTGACGTAGCGGTAGTTGCCGATGATATTCTGAAATGTCAGGATGAATTTCCAAACGGATATTTTGACCTTATTCTCTCGAATCCGCCGTACATTATTACGGACGAAATCGACAAGCTGCAAAAAGAGATTTCGTTTGAGCCGAGGATGGCTCTCGACGGCGGTGAGGACGGTTACACATTCTACCGTCACATTATCAGGGCGTGGCGCTCAAAGTTAAAGCCGGGCGGCAGGCTCGCTCTTGAACTTGGAGAGGGTCAGTACGAAACAGTAAAAGCAATGATGTTAGCCGCGGACTTCAACGATATTTACCCGGAACTCGACTTGGGCGGTATTCAGAGGGTTGTTTTTGGTACAATGGCTTAAATTTAGAAAATTTGTTCGGATTTTTTGCCCCGTTTATATTGATTTTTTTGCCCTTATATATTAAAATAGATACGTAATTAAAATCCTTTTGGGAGGTAACTGAAATGGCAGTTGATAAAGCAAAAGCGCTGGAAACAGCATTGGGACAAATCGAAAAGCAGTTCGGCAAGGGTGCGGTTATGCGTCTGGGTCAGAACCAGCATATGAACGTTGACCATATTTCGACCGGCTCGCTCTCTCTCGATATTGCGCTCGGCATCGGCGGACTTCCGAGAGGAAGAATTGTAGAAATTTACGGACCGGAGTCATCGGGTAAGACAACGCTCTCTCTGCATTGTATCGCAGAGGGACAGAAGAACGGCGGCAACGTTGCTTTTATTGACGTTGAGCACGCGCTCGACCCGACATACGCCTCCGCTCTCGGAGTAGACGTTGACTCGCTTCTTGTCAGCCAGCCTGACACAGGAGAGGACGCGCTCGAAATCGCTGAGGCTCTCATCCGAAGCGGAGCGATTGACGTTATCGTAATCGACTCGGTTGCGGCTCTCGTACCAAAGGCTGAGATTGAGGGCGAGATGGGCGACAGCCACGTCGGACTTCACGCGAGACTTATGTCTCAGGCGCTCAGAAAGCTCGCCGGAGCTATCAATAAGAGCAACTGCGTTGCAATCTTTATTAACCAGCTTCGTGAGAAGGTCGGCGTAATCTACGGCAACCCCGAGGTTACAACCGGCGGACGCGCGCTCAAGTTCTACTCCTCCGTCAGAATCGACGTCAGAAGAATCGAGACTCTCAAGCAGGGCGGCGAGATGATAGGCAACCGCACAAGAGCGAAGGTTGTCAAGAACAAGATTGCTCCTCCGTTCAAGGAAGCGGAGTTTGATATTATGTACGGTCAGGGCATCAGCCGCATCGGCGAGCTGGTGGACCTTGCTGTAAAGGCGGATGTTATTCAGAAAGCCGGAGCGTGGTTCAGCTACGACGGCAACCGACTCGGTCAGGGCCGCGAGAACGTTAAGGAGCTGCTCTCTAACGACAAGGAGCTCGCTGACGAAATCGAGAAGAAGCTCTGGGAAAACATCGACAAGCTCTCACCAAAGAAGAAGGCTCCGGCAAAAGCTAAGGCAGTAGCTGTGAAAGCTGAGGCTAAGACAGAGGAAAAATCTGCCGCAAAGAAGAAATCAGCTTCCATCGACGTTCTTGTTGACGAATGATTATCACCGATATTGTTCCTAAACGAAAGAAACTCTCCGCCCTTTATATAGACGGAGAGTTTGCCATGAAGCTTGACACCGAGACCCTGCTTGCGAGCAGGTACTCAATCGGGTCGGAGATAGACGACGAGCAACTCAAAGAGCTGATTGAAAAGTCCAGCGAAAAGCGCGCCAAGGAGCGCGCTTTGTGGCTGATTTCATATCGCGACCACAGCAAAAAAGAGCTTGAACAAAAGGTTCGGAAAGCGTCCGATGACGAATCGGCGCGCAAGGCTGTGGAGCGTATGGAGGAGCTGGGGCTTGTGGACGACGAAAAGTTCGCCCGCCGCTATGCCGAGGAGCTCATTTATACAAAGCACCTCTCGGTACGCGGAGCGAGGTACAAGCTAACCGAAAAGGGAATCGACAAGGAGCTTGCCGATGAAATTCTCGAGGAGCTGGACCCCGACCCCAGAGAGCACATACAAATTATTATAGAAAGAAAATACAAAAACGCGCTCTCCGACGAAAAAGGAAAGCGCCGATGTATTGCCGCGCTCCAGCGTATGGGCTACTCATGGAGCGACATAAACGCCGTTATCGGCGAATACTTTGAGGATGAATACATATGAAGTACAAGGTGGGAATAGTATCTCTCGGCTGCGCAAAGAATCAGGTTGACGCCGAAATGTTGCTCGCAAAGCTTAACAAAAATCATTTTGAAATAGTCGAGGATGTTGCGTTCTCGGACGCCGCGATTATCAACACCTGCGCGTTTATTGAGCCTGCAAAGCAGGAGAGCATTGAGGAAATTCTCGAGCTTGCAAAGCTCAAAGCAGAGGGCAAAATCAAGTGCCTGATAGTTACCGGCTGTCTTGCGGAAAGATACCGCGAGGAGGTTATGAAGCAACTTCCCGAGGTTGACGCCTGCGTCGGAATCGGCGCAAACGACCAAATTGCCGAAATCATCACTGATACACTTATGGGTGAAAAGCAGGAGGTATTCCCTCCCAAGGAGGATTTGCAGCTCGAAGGAGAGCGAATCCAGAGCACTCCGCGCTGGTACGCGTACCTCAAAATCGCCGAGGGCTGTGACAATCACTGCACCTACTGCGCAATTCCGATGATTAGAGGAAAGTACCGCAGCCGCACAATTGAGAACCTTGTCAAAGAAGCTCAGTGGCTGGCTGACGGTGGGGTCAGAGAGCTGATTGTAATCGCTCAGGACACGTCCTACTACGGCAACGACATCTACGGAAAGCCTATGCTTCCGAAGCTGCTCAGAGAGCTTTGCAAAATCGAAAAGCTCAAATGGATTAGAGTGCTCTACTGCTATCCCGAGAGGATAACAGACGAGCTGATTGACACAATCGCCGAGGAGGACAAGATTGTTAAATATCTTGACCTGCCGCTTCAGCACTGCAACAAGGACGTGCTGAAGCGAATGAACCGCAAGGGCGACGTTGAGTATCTTACAAGCTTGATTAACAAGCTCAGGCAGAGAATCACGGGACTCACGCTACGCTCTACTTTCATCGCCGGATTCCCCGGAGAGAGTGAGGAGCAGTTCGAAGAGCTCGCTCAGTTTGCGAAGGATATGAAATTCCAGAGGCTCGGCTGTTTCCCGTATTCGCAGGAGGAGGACACCCCTGCCGCTAAGCTTCCCGACCAGATTGACGAGGACACAAAGCTCAGACGCGCCGAAATCATTATGGAACAACAGCAGATGATTATGGAGGAATACGCCGAGAGTATGATTAATACCGAGGTAGAGGTTGTCTGCGAGGGCTTCGACAAAATTGCAGGCTGTTACTTTGGCAGAACCAAGGGAGATTGTCCCGAGGTTGACGGCAACATCTTCTTCACCGCATCGGCAGTAAAGCCTCAGCCGGGAAACTTTGTAAAAGTTAAGATTACCGACTACATAGGTATTGACCCTGTCGGCGAAATGATATAGAATAAACCGTGGTGATTTAATGAATTTACCCAATAAACTAACTTTACTCAGGATAATACTTGTTCCGTTCACGATTGCGGCGATTCTCATAGACTTTCCGTTTCATTATCTTGTCGCGCTTGCGTTCTTTGGAGCGGCGAGCCTTACGGATATGTTTGACGGAAAGATTGCCCGGAGCCGTAATCTGGTTACTAACTTCGGCAAGTTCTGCGATCCATTGGCGGACAAAATACTTGTAATTTCAGTTCTGCTGTGCTTTTTGCAGTGCGGGCTATGCGACTGCGTGCTGATAATCGTGGTGCTGTTCAGAGAGTTTGCGGTGTCGTCCGTAAGGCTCATGGCGGCAAGCGAGGGCAAGGTTGTAGCCGCTAACATCTGGGGCAAGGTCAAAACAGTAACCCAGATTATCGCGATTATCCTGATATTTGTCCTGCAATTTACTGTTGAACTTATGAATATGAGTTTTATTCCGTTGGACGCGAATGATGTTGCGGTAATACAGACCGTATTCTTCTGGGTCGGCGAAATAACGCTTTGGATTTCGACCCTGTTCTGCATAATTTCGGGCATTATTTATATGGTTGATAACAGAGAATTCATCAGTATGGAGTGAATCAAATGATTTTATACAACACACTTGGACAGAAAAAAATGGAGTTTGTCCCCCACACAGAGGGCAAGGTCAATATGTACACCTGCGGACCGACTGTGTATCACTACGCGCATATCGGCAACCTGCGCACGTACATTATGGAGGATGTGCTCGAGAAATACCTGCGCTACTCGGGATATGAAGTAAAGCGCGTTATGAACATCACCGACGTAGGCCACCTTACCTCCGATGCTGACACCGGAGACGACAAGATGGTTGAGGGCGCAAAGCGCGAGCACAAAACCGTTATGGAGATTGCCAAGTTCTACACCGACGCGTTTTTTGAGGATTGCAAAAAGCTAAACATCAAAACTCCTGACGTTGTGGAGCCTGCTACCAACTGCATTGACGAGTTCATCAATATGGTCTCAAAGCTGATGGACGACGGCTACGCTTACTTTGAAGGCGGTAACGTTTACTTTGATACATCAAAGCTCGACAACTACTACGTGTTTGGCAATATGAACGCCGACGACCTTGAGGTCGGAGTCCGCGAGGACGTTGACCACGACGAAAACAAGCGCAACAAAACCGACTTTGTCCTCTGGTTTACTAAGTCAAAGTTCGAGGATCAGGCGCTGAAGTGGGACAGCCCATGGGGCGTTGGTTATCCGGGCTGGCATATTGAGTGCTCGTCTATCAGCATTAAGCACCTCGGCGAATACCTCGACATTCACTGCGGCGGAGTTGACAACGCGTTTCCGCACCACACCAATGAGATTGCGCAAAGCGAAGCATTCCTGGGCCACAAATGGTGTAACTACTGGTTCCACGTGCTTCATCTCAACGACGCGCGCGGCAAGATGAGCAAATCAAAGGGCGAGTTTTTGACTGTATCCCTGCTTGAAGAAAAGGGCTACAATCCGCTTGTGTACAGAATGTTCTGCTTGCAGAGCCACTACAGAAAGCCGCTGACCTTCTCTTACGACAGCCTCGACAACACCGCCAAGGCATACGACAAGCTGATCAAGCGAATTGCTGCTCTCAACGATGACGGCGAGGTTGACGAAGCAAAGGCAAAGGAGCTCGACGACAAGTTCAGAGAAGCTCTCGACAACGACCTCAACACTTCGCTCGGACTCACCGCTGTGTACGACGTGCTAAAAGCCGACACTAACGACGCAACCAAAAAGCACGTTATCGCTGAATTTGATAAGGTGCTCGGACTTGATCTTGCAGCTGAGAATCAAAACGGCGAGGAGGACCTCGACGCCGAAATTGAAGCGCTGATTCAAAAGCGACAGGAAGCGAGAAAGAACAAAGACTGGGCTACTGCGGATCAAATCCGCGACGAATTAGCCGCCAGGAACATCAAGCTGATTGACACTCCGGACGGCATTAAGTGGGAATATATTTAATAAAATGCAAATACCCTGTACCTCAAAGTCAAGAGGTACAGGGTTATTTTTGTTAACGCGGACGTTAAGCTAATTCAGAGCCGTATATCCGCTTTTCTCTATAATGCTCTGACCCTCGTCGGAAAGGATCCAATCTACAAGCTTTTTAACATTTTTGTTC
>CADBTV010000048.1 GCA_902797655.1 uncultured Ruminococcus sp. | reverse complement strand
GTTATCATTTCGTTATCAATATTGATACCAAAAACAGCAGGCATTCCGTAGAATGCCTGCTGTTTCAAGCTATTCAGGATAACTCAGTACATTTCAAGATAAAATGTGCTTTACTCCCATTCTATTGTTCCGGAGGGCTTTGGGGTTAGGTCGTAGAGGACTCTGTTGACGTTCTCAACCTCTGTTGTGATTCTCTTTGTGATGTGCTGCAAAAGCTCAAACGGAACGTTCTCGACGGTAGCTGTCATAGCGTCCTTGGTGTTAACGGCGCGGATGATTACGGGGTAAGCGAAGGTACGCTTGCCGTCCTTTACGCCTACGGACTTGAAGTCAGGCACAGCGGTAAAATACTGCCAAACCTTGCCCTCGAGACCGTTCTTCGCAAATTCCTCGCGGAGAATAGCGTCGGACTCGCGGACTGCTTCGAGACGGTCGCGAGTAATTGCGCCGAGGCAGCGAACTCCGAGTCCGGGACCCGGGAACGGCTGGCGGAAAACCATATTATCCGGAAGTCCGAGAGCCTTGCCGACTACTCTGACCTCGTCCTTAAAGAGGAGCTTTACCGGCTCAACGAGCTCGAACTGTAAGTCCTCGGGAAGTCCGCCGACGTTGTGGTGAGCCTTGACTCCGTCGCTCTCGAGAATATCGGGGTATATTGTACCCTGAGCGAGGAACTCGATTCCGTCGAGCTTTCTTGCTTCTTCCTCAAACACGCGGATGAACTCCGCGCCGATAATCTTCCTTTTCTTTTCAGGCTCGGCAACATCTGCGAGCTTGTCGAGGAAGCGGTCAACAGCGTCAACATAGATAAGATTGGCGTTCATCTGGTTTTTGAAAACCTCAACTACCTGCTCAGGCTCGCCCTTGCGGAGAAGTCCGTGGTTTACGTGAACGCAGACGAGCTGCTGTCCTACTGCCTTGATTAAAAGCGCGGCAACAACCGAGCTGTCAACTCCGCCGGAGAGCGCGAGAAGAACCTTTTTGTCGCCGATTTGCTCGCGAAGCTCCTCAACCTGCTCGTCGATAAACGCGTTCGCAAGCTCGGGAGTGGTAATTCTTTCCATTGTTTCGGGTCTTACATTTCCTTGCATAACATCCTCCTGATATTGTGATACCTTATTATAAAATATTTGCACTCTAAAATCAAGTAAGATAAACAAAATCACCCTCCCGTTTGTTTACGGGAGGGCTGTGGCTTAATAATACTTTATTCTTTTGATTGTATTATTCAGTAGCTTTGTGAAGTTGTATGTATTCGGATTGGTTTTCTTACTAACAATTTTGCTGCCGAGAGCTCCTACCGGCTCCCAGAAGGTATTGGTAATACTTATCTGAGCAACAGAGCACTTCTGCTGATCTGTCAGGGCCTTTAGCATTGGGTTCTTCTTAACTGCCTTGGACTTGGCGAGAGATTTATTTGTAGGCGCGATCTTCAAAGACGCTACCAGCTTTTTTTGCGAGTTTTTGTCAGACAAATACGCAGCGAGCGCCTGCGCAGCTTGCGGATAGTCTGAACCTGTATTTACAACGTTACAATCGTAACCAAGTAAAGAGCAGATTTGCTTTTTAGATGAGCCGACCTTGATAGTCGGGAGCTTTGCGGCTCCGAACCTTTTACCGAGATGTGCTTTGTTTGCCGAATAGTTCCAGATTCCGTCGATTCCTGCTCCGCACTTTCCTGACGCAAACTGAGAAGCAATATTATACACATCCATTTTTTTGAACACAGAGCTGTATTTGTGGAACAGCTTCGAGAATGCCTTGAGCGTATTTACAACAGTCTTTTTGTTATATTTAGTAAACTCCTGTGTAACCCCGTCGCTCTTTAATCCGTTAAGCTTTAAGCCGCCGGTGAAAAGGAACATACTGGAGTAATATCCGTTTTCGGCGTCCATAATAAAACTCTTACCCTTTTTCTTGCAAGCTTCCAAAACGCTCTCCAGAGATTTAGCCTTCTTTGCGGAAACAACCTTTTTATCATAAACCAGGCAGTAGCCACTTACTGATTTTGGATGAGCGTAGAGCGTCTTATTTACAGTAAACGCTTTGACAGAAGTCTTGGAGTTTGCTTTCTTTGCTTTCGAAGCATATGTCTTTGCGATAGGACTTATCACTCCTACATTCACTAAAGACGCAATCTGATCCGACGCAACAGACATAACATCAGCAGCTTCATTCGCGTCTGAAATTAAATATATTGAAGCTTCAGACACGTCTTTAGCCGAAACCTTTACACTAATATTCTTACTCTTGTATTTATTGACAAAGGAATTACAGAGTGTTTTTGTAAGCTTGACCTCGGATTCCGGAACCCAGACCCTGAGCACAGCGTTATTTTCAACTCCGCCCGAAGCCGCGCCGGCAGGCATCGCCGCAAACGAACCGGCGGCTACAGCGACAGTCATTGCAGATGCGAGTATTTTTTTGACAAGTTTCATAATTAACCTCCTCAATATTATTTAAGAAGATTATACATAATTTTAAATATAAAGTCAACGATTTTAGACGAATTTTTGTTCAAAGTGCTATCATACATTGTTTTTCCATTATAATTTAGATTATTTCCCAATTGTTTATTATTGTTCAATTTTAGTCAAAAATTGTTTTGCCCGATTTATTGTAATGTGCGTTTGATTATGGTATAATAGCTATAAATACACCTTAGGCGATAAAGATTGAGGGTGAATATATGATTTGCAAACATTGTAAAAACGAAATATCTGACGAATCTAAATTCTGCGGTTACTGCGGAAAAGAGGCTGAACCGGCAGAGGAAGTCGAAGCAAGCGGCGAGCCTGCAGCTGAGGTCAAAGCTGCCGGCGGAGCAAAGGTGTGCCCTGCCTGCGGCAAGGAATCCGAGCTTAACTTCTGTCCCGAATGCGGCGCTGATTTGAGAAACAGCGAAGCGCCCCAGGAGCAGCCCGGCAGGTTCAACAGGAAAACCGTAGTTTCTGCCGCGGCTATTGTGTGCGTAGCTTTACTGGGTGTTTTCGTGATAGCTTTGATAATGTTCTCGTCAAAGGAGCTCAACTCAACGATGACGCTCTTTGACGTTCAGTTCAAATACTCGTCAAGATGGACAGAGGTTGATGACGACACCAACGTAATTGACTCCGACGACGCTGACGGAAAGATTTTTGAGACCGATAACGGCGAAAACAAAACCACAATTGCTATCGAGGCCGTTCCCTGTACCCCTGAAGAATACAAGGAGCTTGTTAAGACCTACGAGAGCAAGGACAAGTCAACGTACGAATTGTTTGATTACTTTGACAATAAGGCTGTAAAGAGCACCGAAATGAACAAAGATTCAACCGTCAGCAGCATTACATTCTATTTCAATCAGCATTACTACACAATTTTCTGCTCAGCTCCCGGAGAAAACAACAATTCCGCAGATGAGCTCAGGGACAAGATTTTTGAAACCGTTCAGGTTGTGTCGGAGAAAGAATGGAAAGAGAATGATAACGCTGACAGCGACGAAAGCGATGAAAACGAAGCGATTTCCGAAGCGTCCAACAGCTTTGATTCGCTCAGCGAGGAGCTCCACGACGCTTACTGGAATTACCTGCTTGAAAACTTCGGCGCTAACGCGGAGAACGACGAATCCGTAAACATCGCGATTTACGACATCAACAACGACTCAACCCAGGATTTGATTGTAACATCGGGTTCGGATTCATCCTCGGCTAACTGCTACATTGTTTCATACGCGAACGGTGAAGCGTATGTTGTAGATTCGATGCCGGGCAGCTTTGAGTTTTACGAAACGGATGAAGGCGCGGGAATAATCGTTGTTCAGAATGAACAGGGCGAAGAAACTATTCGCAGGCTGAACATCAACAAGGCAGGAGATAAACTTGACCTCAAAACATTCTCCGCTAAAAAGATCGGCGCGGACGGTTCTCTGGGATATAATCCGATTGAACTCGAGGATTATTCGTCAAGATTACGAGACTCAAACGAATACTGATTGCAAACCGCCTCTGAATCAAGAGGCGGTTTTTTTACTTTATAGGAAACTGCTCTGTAACGCTGCAAAACAATAAACTTTTTCACAGGGTAACTGATAATTGCAATAGCATAAACTCCT
>CADBTV010000047.1 GCA_902797655.1 uncultured Ruminococcus sp. | reverse complement strand
CTGCGGATAACTCTCGCGAGGGAATCCGCAAAGCGGCAAGCAGCGTGATTTTGTATTATTTGCTGGCTTTTTGCGGTCGGTGAGTAGCGGTTATTTGATTTTAGAAGTTTTATAAGAATGCCTGCCTTACATTCCCGACAGATGATTTTTTCTGTCGGGATACAAAGGCTGTTTTTACATCAACCTATCTACTCGAGATAAAAAAATCGAGAAGATAGCTTTATGAGAGAGCCTGCCTTACGTTCCCGACAAAAGTTTTTCTTCTGTCGGGATACAAAGGCTGTTTTTACATCAACCTATCTACTCGAGATAAAAAACTCGAGAAGATAGCTTTATGAGAGTGCCTGCCTTACATTCCCGACAGATGAATTTTTTCTGTCGGGATACGAAGGTTATTGTTATATCAACCTATCTGCTCGAGAAAAAAAGTTACAATCTTAATATTTTACTTTAATATTGGTTTGCGATGTATTATACTAAATAATGGATAAAACTCTTTTGGAGGAAGTTATGAATAAACACACTGTATTCGTCGCCGGAAAACGCTTCGTTCTCCTCAGCGATGACAAGCAAAAATATGTTCAAAAGCTCGCAACCGAGGTGGGCGACGCTATCGCCAAAATTTCGGAGCAGAATCCGACCCTCGACCGCCGTTCAGCGGCAATTCTCTGCGCTCTCGACTATGCCGACGACAAGTACAAGGCTATGGGCAAAAGTAAGAGTATCTCCGACAAAGCCCAGCCGCTTATCGCTCAGGCGGACAAGCAGTCCAAGCAGCTTCGCGAGCTAAAGGATCAGATTGCCCAGCGCGACAAGATGATTGAGGACAACAAAACAGAGCTCGATTCCCTCAGAAAATCCGACAAGGAGCAAAAGGAAAAGCTCCGCAAGCTCTCCGACGTTCTCGACATCCGCGAGCAGGAGCTGAAAAAGGTCAGGGCGGAGCTTGCCGAAGCTCAGAAGGCTCTCGACGAAATCACAGCTCCCGACACCGTAGTACATATCCCGTCTCCGAAAAAATACGAAAAGGCTGAAAAAAAGCAGAACAAGGTTGATGTTACCGACGACGATTCCGAGGAAGCCCAGCTTTTCTCGCTTTTTGACTGATGAGTAAAATAGAGGTTCTCGCGCCGTGCGGAGGCTTTGAGTCGGTTGTTGCCGCCGTAAGGAGCGGCGCCGACGCTGTTTACCTCGGCGCAAAGGAGTTTTCCGCGCGCGCCGGAGCGCAGAACTTCGGCGCGGACGAGCTCAGGGAAGCTGTCGAATACTGCCACGTCAGGGGCGCGCTTGTGTACCTGACAGTCAATACGGTGGTGTTTGACTCGGAGCTCAACAAGTTAAAAGAGGTTATCGTCAACGCCGCCAAAGCCGACGTTGACGCTCTGATTGTGCAGAACATCGGCGTTGCCGAAATCGCAAAAAAGGTTGCGCCCGAGCTCAGCCTGCACGCCTCGACCCAGATGAGCGTCCATTCGCCCTCGGGAGCAAAACTGTTATATGAACAGGGCTTCAAGCGAGTGGTGCTCGCGCGTGAGCTTTCGCGCGAAGAAATCCGCGAAATCGCCCTTGCGTGTCCCGAAATCGAGCTCGAGGTGTTTGTGCACGGAGCGTTGTGTATGAGCGTTTCGGGTCAGTGCTATTTCAGCGCGGTCATCGGCTCGCGAAGCGGCAACCGCGGACGCTGTGCCCAGACCTGCCGTTTGCCGTTCTCCGTTAAGGGAAAGGGCGGCTATGCGCTCAGCCTGAAGGACAGCAGTATCATAGATTACATTCGCGAGCTCGAGGAGCTCGGAGTTACCTCCGCAAAAATCGAGGGCAGGCTCAAGCGCCCCGAGTACGTCAGCGCGGCGGTAAAAGCGTGCGTTCAGTCGCGCGACGAAGGCAGAGTGGACGCGCAAACCCGCGAACGGCTCGCGAGCGTGTTCTCGCGCACCGGCTTTACCGACGGTTATTATACCTCAAAGCGCGGCTACGAGATGTTTGGCTACCGAAAGAAAGAGGACGTGGTTTCCGCTACGTCAAAGCTGCTCTCGGAAATCCGCGCCGGCTACAAAAACGAACTCGGCAGGATAAGTCTTTTTGCGAGCTTCAGCGCGTTTATCGGAGAAAACCCGAGCTTTACCGTTTCGGACGGAGCTCATACCGTCACTGCGACCTCGGACAAGCCCTGCGAAAAGGCGATAAACAAGCCGCTCGACCGCGAAAAAACCGAAAAACAGCTCACAAAAACCGGTTCGACTCCTTTTGTTATAGCTGAGCTGAAAATCGAGCTCGGCGACGATGTGAGTATGCCGCTCTCGGCTCTCAACGAGCTCAGGAGAAACGCTTTGGATATGCTTGCCGAGAAGCGCAAGACTGTCCATAATTACGAGATCAACGACTTTGAAATAGATTTGCCGCCGGCTCATATTGCCGGTGAAAGGAAGCGCTACGCACGCTTTTCGTCAACCAAAATCGGCTCCGGCTTCAAGGAGGTTGACATTTGCTTCGTGCCGCTGGAAAGCGCAACAGACGAGGTTGATAAGCTAATCGACGATGGCTTCAACGTCGGCGTCGAAATCCCGAGAGCTCTGTTTTCAAGAGAGGATAAGGTGCGCAAAAGGCTCCTGGAGCTGCGTGAAATCGGCATTACGGACGCGCTGTGCAATAACCTTGCGGCGGTGTATATTGCGAGGGAGCTCGGGTTGAGAATCCACGGCGGCTTCGGGCTTAATTTTACGAATACTCTCGACCTTTTGTGGGCTGAGAGCTACGGCTTCGAGGATACGGAGCTGAGCTTTGAGTTGAAAAATCCACAGATTGCCGGCCTGGGGGGAAAACTTCCGCGCGGAATCATAAGCTACGGCTATCTTCCCGTTATGCTCACCCGAAATTGCCCCAACAAGAGCGCGAAAATCTCCTGCTCCGACTGCGGAGGCAAGGGAAAAATGACGGACAGGCTTGGCAAGACTTTCATTTTTTACTGCGACGGCTGTGCCGCCGAGGTGCTTAACACCCTCCCGGCAGAGAATCTGGAGTTTGCTCAGAGCTGCCCGGGAGTTGACTTTGAAACTTTCCGCTTTTCTGTGGAAAACTTTGTGGAAAACGTGGAAAACATCCACGATTTTATCAGGCGTAGTCTGGATTCCCGAGAAAAAACCCACGGGCTGTATCTTCGTGGAATAATTTGATAATCGTTCCTGTGGGGAATTTTAGTTATTTCTTTGTCGGAAATTATACTTTGCGGGAACAAAAACGTGAATATTATTCAGTTTTATATAAATGCAGGATTGCTTTTGATTTTGCAGGATGAGGTGTAAAATGATACTCAAAATAAAAAAGCTGCGTGAAAACGCGACTCTCCCGACCCGAGCTACAGAGGGTTCGGCGGGAATGGACCTCTACGCGTGCATTACCGAGAGCGTGACTATCGCGCCCGGCGAGCTCAAAATGATTCCCACCGGTATCGCGATTGCGCTGCCGGACAAAACCTCGGCGGCGTTTTTGTACGCGCGTTCGGGGCTCGGAGTAAAGCACGGAATCTGTCTTGGAAACGGCGTGGGAGTAATCGACTCCGACTACCGCGGAGAGGTCTGCGTTGGGCTCTGCAACGTGTCGAACACGCCGTACACAATAGAACCCTCCGAGCGAGTTGCCCAGATGGTAATAGCTCCTGTGATTATTCCGGAGATTGCCGAGGTGTCCGAGCTCGACAGCACCGGACGCGGCAGCGGCGGCTTTGGTTCCACAGGTACAAGATAGCCCCTAATGCAACCAAAACTTTTTGTCCAAATCCGTATTCTTTTGTAACAGCCTACAATTAGACAAAAAAATATTGATTTAGCGCGGTTAATCGGCTATAATAATAGGGAATTTATATTTGCTTATCAGTTTCCGAAAGGAGTTTTTATATGTTTTCATTTTCAAAGGATATAGGAATTGACCTCGGCACTGCCAATACACTGGTCACAATCAAGGGCAAGGGTATCGTAATGCGCGAGCCGAGCGTTGTAGCGGTTGATATCCGCAACGACACAGTCCTCGCGGTTGGCGAGCAGGCAAAGGATATGATCGGACGTACTCCGGGCTCAATCGTGGCTGTCCGTCCGCTCAAGGACGGCGTTATCGCTGATTTTGACATCACAGCCTCAATGCTCAAGCACTTCATCCGCAAGGCGGCAAAGCCGGGTATCTTCAGCAAGCCGAGAATCGTTATCTGTATGCCGACCGGAGTTACCGAGGTTGAGCGCAGAGCCGTTGAAAACGCTGCGGTTCAGGCGAGCGGAAGCCGCAACGTAATCCTGATTGAGGAGCCTATGGCGGCGGCTATCGGCGCCGGACTCCCGGTTGACGAGCCCACAGGCTCGATGGTAGTTGACATCGGCGGCGGCACCAGCGAGGTTGCCGTAATCTCGCTCGGCGACATCGTCACAGCCTGCTCGGTAAGAGTTGCCGGCGATAAATTTGACGAAGCTATCTCTACTTATATCAAAAAGACCTACAACCTCCTCATAGGCGACAGAACCGCCGAGGAGATTAAAATAGAAATCGGCTCAGCCTACCCCTACGACGACGAGAAGGATATGCTCGTCAAGGGCCGTTCGCTGGAGTCGGGACTGCCCAAGGACATCACAATCACAGCCGAGGAAATCCGCGACGCGCTCGCTGACCCTCTGATGGTGATTGTCGAAGCTGTCAAAAACACCCTCGAGAAAACTCCGCCCGAGCTCTCCGCCGACATCATCGACCACGGAATTATGCTCACAGGCGGCGGCGCAATGCTCAGAGGACTCGACGAGCTTATTATGCAGGAGACAGGAATGCCTGTCCACGTTGCCGAAAGACCTCTCGACTGCGTTGTTGAGGGCGCAGGCAAACGCCTCGGCGGTGTGCGCGAGTATAAGCATAACAGAGAATAATTAGAGTACCGGGGCTTGTTCAATTTTTTGAGCAAGCCCTGTAGTTAGTGTTTAGTTCTAAGCGGTAAGTTGTAAGTAGCTGTTAGCCGGCGATCAGTAATACCTCAACTAACCACTAAAAACGAGGAAATTATGAGAGAATTTTTTGCTGATAAAAACAGAAAAATATTAGCTATAGCCCTCGCCGCGGTGATTGTTACCGCTGTTTTGGGAGCAACCGGAAACCCGTGGGTTTCCTCTGCGTTCAACTTTTTGACCAAGGGGCTCTCGAGTGTAAGCGCGGCTGTTACCGACGCGGCTGAGGAAAAGTCCTACGACGAGCTGCTCGCCGAGAACAAAAAGCTCAGCAAGGAAGCCGCCGACCTGCGCACTCAGCTTGTGGATTATTACGACCTCAAGGACGAGAACGCGCGGCTCTGGAAGTACTACAACATCACCAAGTCTAAGCCGGATTACCAGATTCTTCCGGCAAACGTAATCCGCCGCGATTCAAACGACGAGTTCTACTCCTTTACTATCGACGCGGGAACCGCTTCAGGAGTTGAGCCGCAGGACCCTGTGCTCACCGAGAACGGGCTTATCGGCTTTATCTCGTCTGTAAACGCCGCAAGCAGCAAGGTAACCACCGTCCTCTCGCCCGATATGCAGGCAGGAGCTGTGGACAAGCGTACCGCGGACAGCGGCATAGTAAGCGGCAATTCGTCCTACAGCGACAAGGGACTCACCACCCTCTCCAAAATCGACGCCAACGCCAATATTAAAAAGGGCGACATCGTAACCACCTCCGGCATCGGCGGAATTTACCCGGCTAATCTGATTGTCGGCAAGGTTGAGGAGCTCAGATACAACGAGTACGACGCGACAAAATTCGCAGTCGTCAAGCCCTACGAAAACATCAAAAAAGTAACCGACGTTGTAGTTCTCACCGACTTCAAGAACAAGGGCGAGGTTAAGCAGGCTTCCAAGAAGGAGGCAAAGTAATGGAGAGACGCTTTACGTTCTTTCGCTTTATGGCGTATTCTCTGGAGCTTTTGCTGCTTTTTATCCTTCAGACAACCCCAAACCTGTTGCCCGAGGTGTTCGGCGGCAAACCTCTCCTTATGATTCCGGCAGCGGTGACAATCGCGCTGATGGAGGAGCAGATTCCGGCTATGTTCTTCGGACTTGCAGGCGGCGCGCTGCTCGATTTGGCGTTTAGCGACAACCTCGGCTACTACACTATTATGCTCACGCTGATTTGCTTTGTGATCAGCCTAATCTTCCGCGATTATATGGTAGTGAGCTTTTTGAACGCGATGGGCTTTACCTCCGCGGTTACGATTGCGGTTGTGGGGCTTTACTATTTATTCTTCATCGCGCTTGCCGGCAAGGGCGATTTTATGTACTTTGTAAACCACTACATCTCGCGAATTGTGTACACCATCGTGTGCGCGGTTGTGCTATATTTTATAAACAAGTTTTTGTTCAGAAACCTCAGGAGTTTATAAGAATTTTTAACACGAAAGGAAGTGATAGTTATGCTCCCGAACGACGACAAAGAGCGTGAAGCGCGCGAAAAACGCTTCATCAACAAGCGAATTAACATCTGCATAATTATCACCCTTGTTATCTTTTGCGCGTTTGGCGCGAGGCTGTTTGTGTGGCAGATTGTGGAGGGCGAGGAATACTCCAAGCTCGCCGATAACTCAACCGCCTATACCGTTACCACCGACGCGACCAGGGGAGAGATTCTCGACTGCAACGGCAACGGACTCGCGGTCAATCGCACCGGCTATGAGATTGTGCTCGACAAGCTATACATCGACTCCTCAAAGCTCAGCGAAACCATCCTCTCGCTCATCGACCTGATGAAAACCCGCGGTGAGGAATGGATTGACGTTCTGCCGATTGAGCTTGAGCCCTCCGGCGGCTACAAGTTCAAGGGCGACAGCGCCGACGAGGTCAAAACCCTCAAATCCGAGGATTACCTCAACCTCAAAAGCTCCGACAGCGCTGAAAAATGCGTCAAGGCTCTTGTCGAACGCTACGAAATCGAGAACATAAAGAACAAGCAGGATCTTTTGAACCTGCTTTCAGTAAGATATAATATGGAGAAAAACCTCTACTCCAACACCACGCCCTACATCTTCGCCAAGGACATCAGCACCGATATGGTCGCTATTGTCAGCGAGAATATGCAGGGAGTCAGCGGAGTCGAGGTTCAGACCTACCTCACACGCTACAATCCAACCGGCACACTGGTGCCGCATATCATCGGCGCCCTCGGAAGCATTAACCAGGAGGAGTTCGAGCAGAAGCAGAAGGAAGGCAAGGACTACGGCTTTAACGATTCTATCGGAAAATTCGGGCTCGAGCTTGCGTATGAGGATGAGCTGAAGGGAGTCGGCGGAGAGCGTATTGTTCAGAAAAACGCCGATGGTAACGTAACCAACGTCGTGCAGTCGGTGGACGCAAAGCCCGGCAACACGATTTACCTTACAATCAACAGCGACCTGCAGCGGATTGCGGTTCGCTCGCTTGAGGCTCAGGTCAAAGCCGCGCGCGCTTTCGGTCAGTCCGAAGCCGCCTATAAAGGAAAAGGTCAGGGCGAGGATTGTAAAACCGGCGCTGTCGTTATGCTCGATGTCAGGGATTTTTCCGTGCTTGCCGCAGCGAGCTACCCGACCTACAACATCAATAAATACGCCCAGTACGGCAAGTATTACGTTAAGCTTGCGACCGACAAAACCGCTCCGCTTTACAATCGCGCGTTCATCGGTTCGTTCGCTCCGGGCTCAACCTACAAGCCCTGCGTTGCCGCCGCCGCGCTGGAGGAGGGCATCATCGACCCGTACACCACAATCGACTGTACTCAAAAATACGATTACTACCCGACCAATCCGGTCGCGTGTATGCATATGCACGGCGTAATCGACCTCAACACAGCCGTCACAAAGAGCTGTAACTACTACTTTGCCGAGGTCGGCAGAAGGCTCGGCATCAATACAATGTATCTTTATGCCGAAAAGTTCGGACTCGGTGAGAAAACCGGAGTTGAGGTCAGCGAGAGCCGGGGCTTCCTCGCAGGACGCGACAGCCGAACCTGGCAGGAGGGTAACACCGTTCAGGCAGCTATCGGTCAGTCGGACAACGCGTTCACTCCGCTTCAGCTCGCGACTTACACCGCGACAATCGCTAACAACGGCAAGCGCCTGCGCACTCACCTTGTCAAGGAAATCCGCAACTATGAACGCACCAAGACGGTTTTCAAAAACAAAAAGAAAAAGCCCGAGGTGGTCGATTCCTCCGGCATATCAAAATATAATCTGGGCATTGTTCAGAGCGCGATGCGCAACGTCTGTGCGTCTGAGTCCGGTACAGCGTACTCAATCTTCGGAAACTATCCGGTCGCGGTAGCCGCCAAGACCGGTACCGCCGAGAACTCCGGCTCCGACCATACTGTGTTCATCTGCTACGCTCCGTACGACAAGCCCGAGGTCGCGATTGCCGTTGTGCTCGAAAACGGCGCGCACGGTAAGTACAGTATGACCGTCGCGAAGAACCTTCTTGACGAATATTTTAAGTCGGGTAGATAGAAACTACTAATCGAAACGTTAGGTTCCCGACCCTACGCGGATTTTACTGCCTTTATGCGGAAAACTTTCCCTAAAATTGACAGAATTGCTTATAAAGACGAAAACTCCGAGCCTTGCGGTTGGCTCGGAGTTCTCAGTTCTAAAAGAAAATGAGGGGTACAAATATTCTGTAAGTCTCTGTGTCGACTTACAAGAGGAGGGTAGAACTTGTACCGTTTCCGGTACGCTTATATTAAACCACCCGAATATGATGGTAATGTGAAAGGTTTTTGAAATTCATCTGAAAACGGCGGCAAAAATGTGGAGCAAAATGACAAAATGTGCATATAGAAAAATATCATAAAAAATTAAAACAAATGTTTTGACAAATTGCGCCCGATATGTTATCATAGTTATACGAATAATTGCGAGGTGTTACGTATGAAACCTTTGACAAAAAAACAGCAGGCAGTTTATGATTATCTCGTTGAGTGCTCCGAGCAGAGCCGGGTTCCTTCGGTTCGTGAAATCTGCGCGGATGTTGGGCTAAAGTCCACCTCAACCGCTCACCTGTATTTAAAAGCTCTCGAGGAACACGGTCTGATTGAGCGTGACGCCGGGCTCAACCGGTGCATTCGCGTAGTGGGCGAGGTCTCGGCAAAGAGCGTCCCCGTGCTCGGCAAGGTTGCGGCAGGTAATCCAATCGTTGCGATTGAGGACGTCGAGTGCTACATCCCCGTTGACAAATCCCTCAGCAGGGGCAAGGAGCTTTTTGCGCTCAGAGTTCAGGGTGAGAGTATGCTCAACGCCGGAATCCTCCCGGATGACATCCTCGTAGTGGAGCGCACTCCGGTTGTTGAAAACGGCGAGATTGTCGTAGCTTTGGTAGACGACAGCGCCACCGTCAAGACCTTTTACAAGGAGGACGGCCACTTCCGTCTCCAGCCTGAAAACGACGAGTTTGAGCCGATTATTGTTGATGAGGTCGTAATTCTCGGCAAGGTGCTCTCTCTTGTAAGGAATTACTGATGACCTTTTAAGTGAAGTTTTGCTGAAAATTTTGAAAACCTTGTTGTAATATTTTGGTTTTGATGATATTATTTATGCAACAGAGCATTATCCGAACCGTGGTTTTGACTTGCAGATTTACGCCTGTTCACAGTTAAAACCCTCACTGACTCAGACAAGGACTCAATGCCGAAACTCTCACGAACGGAGGTATATGATATGGAAAAATTCTGCGAAAAATGCGGCGCTCCTCTCGACGAGAACGGAACCTGCCCTAAATGCGCGGCAGAGGAAGCTTTGGCGCAGCCGCAGGAAGCCGAGCAAGCTCCCAAGCCTGAAGTAAAGGCTGAAAATCAGAATACAGAAGCTAAGCCCGAACCTCAGCCCAAGGCGCCGGACAGCGCTCAGGCTGACGAACAGAGCTCCAAGTTCGCCTGCACCGCTAAGCAGGTCTGGAGCGTAATCAAGGGCTTTTTCACCAAGAACGCTGTTGATACCATCGCTTCTCAGTATAATGACGCTGTGCCGATTTGGGGAATCCTTCTCCCGGCATATGCGGTTATCGCGGCAATCAGCGCCACCGCTGCGTTTAATTCCAGCGGACATTACGAGATCAAGGTTACCGCGCTTATCAAAGACGTAAGCTTCGGCTCGGGCGAGGTGTTCTTCCTCAGCCTTGCGCTCAGCCTTGTCTCACTGTTTGCGCTGAGCTTTGCCGTTAGGCTGTTTATCAAGCTTCACAAGGGCGACGGTCACTGGACTATGAGCGCTAACCTTGTAACCGCGGCTCACTTGCCGCTTATGATGATCGACGTGTTCAACATCGTGACCGGCGGAGTGGTGTCCGGCTTACTCACATGGGTGACGTCGCTCGGAACCTGCGCGGTTTATATGCTCATCTTTGCAGGAATCAGTAAGGCGCTCGGCGGCAAAAAGCCGATTTGGAGCTTCTTCCTTATGATAATCTGCGCCACAGTCGCGGCGGTCGTAGTCACGGGTTTCGTAGCGTCTCCGGTTATTTTCTCGCGAGTCGCGTATTCAATTATGGATAGCTTCGGATGATAAAAAATAAGAAATAACAAACGGTCGGGCAGACAGACACTTGTGAGAAGCGTTTGTCTCCCGACCTTGTTTATTTCGGATTAATCTATTCTCTGTTGTACTTTTTGGGCTCGGTTTCGTAGACGTTGTTGCCCTCGCAGTCTACGGCGACAATGCACGGAAAATCCTCGACGTAGTATCTTCTGACCGATTCGGTGCCTAAATCCTCGTAGCAAATCGGCTCGGTTTTCTTGATGCTTTTGGCTATCAGCGCCGCGGCTCCGCCGATTGCGGCAAAGTATACGGCGTGATTGCGAACTATCGCGTCGATAACGTCCTTGTTTCTCGCGCCTTTGCCGACCATACCTTTGAGACCCATATCGAGCAGGGTTGGGGCGTATTTGTCCATCCTGTAGCTCGAGGTCGGACCTGCCGGGCCCACAGCATAGCCGGGCTTTGCCGGAGCAGGACCCACGTAGTAGATAGTCTCGCCCTCGATATTTACCGGAAATTCACTGCCGTCCTGCGCAAGCTCAAAGAGCCGCTTGTGGGCGGCGTCTCTGCCGGTTATCATCGTACCCGTAAGCAGTACGCTGTCGCCTGCTTTCAGGGTGCTGATCTGTTCATCCGTGAGGGGTAAAGTGATTTTTTTCATAGCTTACCTCCTAAATTTCCGCGCTTTTGTGTCTTGCTGCATGACAGCAAATGTTGACCGCGACGGGCATTCCTGCGATGTGAGTCGGCGAGGTTTCGATATTCACGCCGATTGCGGTTGTAAATCCGCCGAGTCCGGCAGGGCCAAAGCCCATTTTGTTAATGCTTTCAAGCAGCTCGTCCTCGAGCTTTGCGTAGCGCGGGTCGGAATTGCGCGTGTCGATTTTGCGGAATGTAGCTTTTTTTGCGAGCTGGGCGCAGCGTTCAAAGGTTCCGCCGATTCCCACTCCGACCACAATCGGAGGGCACGGGTTGGGACCTGCCGTTCTGACGGCGTCGAGTATAAACTGCTTCACGCCCTCAACTCCGTAGGACGGAGTAAGCATTTTGATTTGCGACATATTCTCACTGCCGAAGCCCTTGCCGCCGGCGGTGATTTTTATTTTATCCCCGGGTACGATTTTGGTGTGGATAATCGCCGGGGTGTTGTCCTTGGTGTTTATTCGGTCAAATACCGGGTCGCTCACAACGCTCTTGCGCAAATATCCCTCGTCGTACGCCCTGCGCACGCCCTCTCGCACAGCCTGCTCAAAGTCGCCGTCTACGCTTACCTTGTCGCCGTATTCGACAAACAGCACTGCCATTCCCGTGTCCTGACAGAGAGGGATTTCCTCCTTTGCGGCAATCTCGTCGTTCTCGATAATCTGGCTGAGCACGCTCTTTGCGACTTCGCTTTGCTCGTTATCTCTCGCGGTCTTGAGCGCCGTCATAATATCGTCGCCGATAAAGTAGTTGCAGTCCATAAACAGCTTCTTTACCGCGTCGGTAATCTCCTGTGATTTAATGATTCGTGTTTCCATTTCTTCACCTCATTTCTTTAATTATAGAATAAAACCGCTTGTAAATCAATATCCCAATGTGTTATTATTATCATATAGTTTTTTAGTTAACGACATACAGTTTTCACATTCGGGCTTTATACTGAGTTTATAAAACCATAGGAGGGTGCATTATGAGTAAATTATTAGTAGTAGACGACGAGTTCAGAATCCGCCAGCTCATCAGGAAGTACGCGGAGTTCGAGGGTCATACTGTCGAGGAAGCGGTTGACGGTATGCAGGCGATTGATGTCTGCCGCAAGAACAAGTACGACCTTATTATTATGGACGTTATGATGCCGGAGCTCGACGGCTTTTCAGCTTGCAGAGAAATCCGCAAATTTTCATCTACTCCTGTGATTATGCTCTCCGCAAGGGGCGAGGAGTACGATAAAATCCACGGCTTTGAGCTCGGAAGCGACGACTACGTCGTCAAGCCGTTCTCGCCAAAGGAGCTTATGATGCGCGTCAACGCAGTGCTCAAGCGCTCGGGCGGCTCAGCGGATACCAACGAAAAGGACGAGTTTGTGTACGAGGGGCTCAAGGTTGACTTCTCTGCAAGGATTGTCACAATCGATGGCGTCAGAGCCGAGATGACTCCCAAGGAGTACGAGCTGTTTTTCTATATGGTCAAGAACAAGGGCATAGCCCTCACTCGCGAGAAGCTTATCTCCGAGGTCTGGGGCTATGACTTCTTCGGCGACGAGCGTACGCTCGACACACATATAAAGTTGCTCAGAAAATCACTCGGCGATTACAGCCGCTGTATCGTAACGCTCCGAGGGGTAGGTTATCGCTTTGAGACGAACTAAGCTGAAGCGCTGGAGACTCCTGCCGCTGAGGCACAAGCTGAGTATTTACTTTATGGCGTTTGCCGCCGGTATGCTTGTGTTTTTGTGGGTGTTTCAGCTTGCGTTTCTCGAGACCTGCTACACCCTGATTAAACAGGCTCAGGTCAAGAGCTACGCTTCGCAGGTAATCTCCGCGATAAAAAGCGGCGAGGATACCGATTCTATCGACACCATCCTCCGCCGCAACGAGATGAGCGTGTACGTTTATGACTCATCAAATACTATTCTCGAAAAAAAGTACTCGGGCGAGTTCAACAATCCATCGGGACTTCGGGATATTGATATGCACGAGGTGTACGCCTACTACCGCTCCGCCAAGGAAAACGGCGGCAAGTACACCAGCGTCAACGCGTTCGAGCACCACGATATGACGTACAGAACCAGCGCGCCAAATCCGCAGAGCGAGAGCCGTCCGAATATGTCAAAGCGCCAGGCAAGCCCGGACGAGCCTGCGATTGATAATCACCATTACAAGGGCGAGAACCTCATTTACTGCGAGATTATCGACCTTTCCGGAAATTCCGAGTGCTTTGTGCTCATCACCGCGCTTATAACGCCGGTCGATTCGGTAATCAGTACGCTGAGAGTGCAGCTTATTGTTGTTAGCGTTGTGTTCGTTGTGTTCGCGCTTGCGCTCGCGTATATTGTTTCCAAGCGAATCTCACGACCTCTCGGCGAGATTAACGAGAATGTAAAGCAGCTCGCGCAGAGAAACTACGACGTTGAGTTCAACAGCGTCGGTTATCTCGAAGCCAAGGAGCTCAGCGATACCCTCAACCTCACACGCAAGGAGCTCGGAAAAGCCGAGAACCTTCGCCAGGAGCTTATCGCGAATATTTCGCACGACCTGCGCACGCCGCTGACGATGATTACCGGCTACAGCGAGGTTATGCGCGACATCCCGGGCGAGAACACTCCCGAGAATGTTCAGGTTATTATCGACGAAGCCAACCGCCTAACAAGCCTCGTGAATGATATGCTCGACCTCTCAAAGCTCCAGTCCGGAGCGATTGAAATTGAGCGCGAGGACTTTAGCCTTACCGACGCGATTGAGGACATCTTCAAGCGTTACACAAAACTCAGGGAGCAGGAGGGCTACAACATCGTGTTCAAGGCGGACAAAAACGCCTATGTTTCCGCCGACCAGATAAAAATGGGTCAGGTGCTTTACAACTTTATCAACAACGCGATTAACCACTGCGGCGAGGATAAAACCGTCATCGTTACCCAAAAGGTCAGCGATAAACGCGTCAGAGTCGAGGTCACAGACCACGGCGAGGGCATTCCGGCGGATAAGCTGGAGTATATATGGGACCGTTACTACAAGGTTGACAAGGACCACAAGCGCGGAGTCATCGGTACGGGACTCGGGCTCTCGATTGTCAAGAATATTCTTGACCTCCACGGCGCTCGCTACGGCGTCAAGAGTAAGGAGGGTCACGGCTCAACATTCTGGTTTGAGCTTGATTGCGTTTACAGTGAGAAACGGAATAATTAATTGATAATTGTGGTCGGGCAGATAGTTTGATGAAAAAATCAACTTCTCTGCCCGACCGAATTTATATGTACCCGACAGCAGAAACTCTTATGTCGGTTTTTTCTTTCGAGCAGAAACCTTTCTAAGGGAATCTACCTAGCGTACCCGACATATAATTTGCTTTTGTCGGTTTTTTCTTTCGAGCAGAAACTTTTCTAAGGGAATCTACCTAGCGTACCCGACATACGATTTGCTTCTGTCGGTTTTTTCTCTCGAGCAGAAACTTTTCTAAGGGAATCTACCTAGCGTACCCGACATACGATTTGCTTTTGTCGGTTTTTTCTTTCGAGCAGAAACTTTTCTAAGGGAACCAGCCCAACATACCCGACAGCAGAAACTCTTATGTCGGGACACTAAGGTAATTGTTACATAAACCTGTCTGCTCGAGGTAAAAAAATTAAAATTTTGTAGGAAATATTGCCAAAAATAGAGAAATAAAGTACACTTGAAATAAGAAGTTTTTGGAGGCGTGAATATGAAAAGATTAACGTCAGTTTTGCTCGTGCTGATAATGTGCGTATCGGCGCTGAGCGCGTGTTCCGGCGCGCCCGTTAAACAGACTGAGTCTGTGACCGAGAGCGTAACCGCAACAGCAAGACCCAAGGCGAAGCTAAGCGAGTTAAAAAAGAAAATCGACCTTGCGTATTTTAAGGGAATCACATTGATCACCAAGGACGGCGAAACAGTGCTGAACTATTCCACCGGCGAAACCGCCGCCACAAACGGCAAAAAGGTGGACGAGAACACAGCGTTCTGCATTGCGTCCGTAACCAAGCAGTTCACCGCCGCGGCGATTATGCTCCTGAAGGAAAAGGGTCTGCTCTCGCTTGACGATACAATTGACCTCTACTTCCCGGACTACAAGCTCGGCAAGAAGAACACAATCCACAACCTGCTCTCTATGCGCTCGGGAATCCCCGACTACATCCACGAGGAGGCGGCGCTCAAAGCAAAGTACGGCGTCAAAAAGCATAACCGCTACCGCCCGAACCGCGCCGGAGTCGAAAAGTGGATTTTTGACCAAAAGCTCGAGTTCAAGCCCGGCAAGTATTACCAGTATTCAAACTCAAATTACCTCCTGCTCACCGAGATTGTCGAGCAGGTCAGCGGTATGAACTACGGTGCGTACCTTCGCAAGCACTTTTTCAAACCGCTCAATATGACATCCAGCGGATTCATCGAGAGCTACGACAAAAAGTCGGACAAATTCGCAAAACCGCTCAGAGAAGTAGGCAACGAAGCTATGTCCTACAGGGGCGTGGCGTTTGGCGCCGGCAACGTAATCTCAACCGCCGCAGACCTCGCAAAGTGGCTCGACGCGCTCGACGGAGGTCAGGTTGTAAACGCCGAGTCGTTCAAGGAAATGACAACCACCTACACCACCGAGGCTGACCAGGCGTTCGGCTACGGCTACGGAATGATGATTGAAAACGCCGACCGCTACTTCCACCTTGGCAATATTCCGTCGTATTCCTCCTACGTTGCGGTTGACAAAAAATCACACCTCCACCTCGTTATGCTCACAAATGCCGACGACGACAATATCGAGACTCTCGGCAATACGCTCCTCATAGAGCTTGGCAACGACTAAAAACCTAAACACCTGCCGGGTAGACGCTTCCGAAAGGAAGCTTGTCTCCCGGCTTTTTTGCTTTATAGGAAACTGCTCTGTAACGCTGCAAAAAACTTTTGCTTTTTTGATATATATATAGTATAATTAATTATGTATGTAATTCAGTAAACTCAGAACGGGAGGCTTTGTATGAGATTACACGGAACAAAGGTACCTCATCACAAGAATACCGCGGATATGGCTCCTGTCAGGCTTCCGTTGCCGGAGGTTGTGACAGTGCCGATGTCAATGCACATCGGCAAACCTGCCAAGCCCACTGTTAAGCGCGGAGACACCGTCAAGGTCGGAACCCTTATCGGCGAGCCCGACGGCTTCATCAGCGCGCCGGTTCACTCGAGCGTGTCCGGCAAGGTGCTCAGAATTGACGAGGTCAGTATGTCCTCCGGCGGAATGGTCAAGACCGTCGTCATTGAGACGGACGGACTGCAGGAGATTGACGAAAGCGTAAAACCGCCTGAGGTTTCGGACTTTGACAGCTTTGTCGCCGCTGTAAAAAGGAGCGGAATCGTCGGACTCGGCGGAGCAGGATTTCCGAGCTTCGTCAAGCTTGCGGTCAAGGATTTGTCCAAAATCGAGGAGGTTGTAATCAACGCCGCCGAGTGCGAACCGTACATTACATCCGACACACGCACAATGCTCGACAAAACCGAGTACATCTTCAAGGGAATTGACGCTTTGCGCAAATACCTGGGAGTCAGGAAGTTCATCATCGGAATCGAGGATAACAAGGGCAAGTGCGTCAAAAGGCTCAAGGAGTTCAGCAAAAACGAGGACGGAGTCGAGACCTACGTCGTATCCTCAATGTACCCCCAGGGCGGCGAGAAAGTCCTGGTTTACAATACAACCGGCAAAATTATCCCTCAGGGAGGACTCCCGCTTGATGTGGGAGTAATTGTCATCAACGTCACCACCCTCGCTTTTGTCGGCGAGTATCTGGAGACGGGAATGCCGCTCATCGAAAAGGTAGTCACAGTTGACGGTTCGGCGGTCGGAGAACCCAAGAACGTTATCGCGCCGATCGGCACTCCGGTCAAGAACTTGCTCGGCTTTTGCAACGCGGACAGCGAGCCGGCAAAGATTCTCTACGGCGGTCCGATGATGGGGATTGCCGTTGATTCCGCCGAGGCTCCGGTGCTGAAGATGACCAACGCGGTTATTGCTATGGACGAAAAAGAGGGAACACCGCCGAAAACCACCCCCTGCATCAACTGCGGCCGCTGCCTTAACCACTGCGCGCTCAGGCTCGATCCGAGAGCTATCGCTAAGGCTTATGATTTGCGCTCCGGCGAGGACTTGGAGGCTTTGTGCGTAGATTTGTGTATGGAGTGCGGCTGTTGCGCCTACGTTTGCCCGGCAAAACGGCCTCTGATCCAGACCAACAAGCTCGCCAAGGCGCTGCTTCGTGAATATAAAAGTAAAAAGGAGGAGAAAAAATGAGAAAGCTAATATCCTCAATGTCTCCTCATTTTCACAGCCCTATTACCACTCAAAAGATAATGCTCGACGTAATCATCGCGCTTATGCCGGCGGCGGTCGCTTCGGTTATCATCTTTGGCTGGCGCAGCTTGCTCGTCATCGGCGTGTGCGTTGCGGTGTGCGTTTTCTGCGAATGGGGCTTTGAAAAAATCTGCAAAAAGGAGAATACCATCTCCGACCTCTCCGCGGTTGTTACCGGACTTTTGCTCGCGTTCAACCTGCCGGTGTCTATTCCGCTCTGGCAGGCGGCGTTCGGAAGCCTGGTCGCTATAGTTGTTGTAAAACAGCTTTTCGGCGGAATAGGTCAGAACTTTGCCAACCCGGCAATCACCGCCCGAATCATTATGATGACGGCGTTTTCGGGAACAATGACCTCGTGGGTTTTCCCCGACGCCAACTCTACCGCGACTCCGCTCGCGCTGTTCGCTAAGGGCGAGACCGACTCGCTGCCGAGCCTTATGAATATGTTCCTCGGCGTGAGGGGCGGATGTCTCGGCGAGACGTGTATCCTCGCGCTGCTGCTCGGCGGAATTTACCTCGTAATCCGCAGAGTTATCACGTGGCACACTCCCGTGGCGTTTATCGGAACAGTCGCGCTGATGTCGCTGTTCTGCGGCAGAGACGTTCTCTACCAGCTTATGAGCGGCGGACTCGTGCTCGGCGCTGTGTTTATGGCTACCGACTATTCGTCCTCGCCCGCGACAAAATGGGGCAAGATCATCGCCGGAATTTTCTGCGGATTGATTACGGTTCTGATTCGCTTCTGGGGCAACTTCCCCGAGGGCGTATCGTTCTCGATATTGTTAATGAATATCCTCACTCCGTACATCGAAAAGCTCACCCGTGCTAAACCGCTGGGAGGTGTCAAGCGATGAAGATTTCAGACATCATAAAACCGATTGCGGTGCTGGTGTGCATCTGCCTCGTCGTTACCGGTACTCTCGCTTACGTCAATTCCGTAACTCAGCCGATTATCACCAAGGCTGAGGAGGATGAAGCAGCAGCGGCGCGTAAGGAGGTTCTGCCGAAGGCGGATAACTTCACTCCGATTGAAAAGAAGCTCCCCGAGGGAGTGCTCGACGCCTACAAGGCGGACAACGGCTCGGGATTTGTGTTCACCGTCAGCGAAAAGGGCTACGGCGGTGATATTAAGCTGATTTGCGGACTTAACCCGGACGGCTCGGTCTGCGCGGTTAAAACCTTATCCCACGCCGAGACGAGCGGAATCGGCTCGCGCGTTGCGGATAACCAGTCCGGCTACGGCAAAAACTACACCGGAAAAACATCAAAGGATTATGAGGAGGTTGACGCCCTTTCCGGCGCGACGATTTCCTCAAAAGCATACAAAAAAGCGGTCGGAGACGCGTTCAAGGCGTTTGACGCGGTAAAGGAGGCGCAGTAATGAAAAAGCTAGACAACTTTACCAAGGGTATCATCAAGGAGAACCCTGTGCTCGTGCTGATTCTCGGAACCTGTCCGACGCTCGCGACCTCGACCAGCGTTTCCTCGGCTATCGGAATGGGCGCGGCGGCTACGGTGGTGCTTTTGTGCTCCAACATTGTTATCTCCGCGCTTAGAAAAGTCATCCCTGACAAGGTGCGTATTCCGTGCTACATCGTCCTGATTGCCGGCTTCGTTACAATGGTACAAATGCTGGTCAAGGCGTTTGCGCCGGCTCTCGACAAAAGCCTCGGAATTTACCTTCCGCTCATCGTTGTAAACTGTATCATCCTCGGCAGGGCGGAGATGTTCGCCAATAAAAACAAAGTGATTGATTCTGCAATCGACGCGCTTGGAATGGGCGCCGGATTCACTCTCGCGCTGTGCGCTATGGCGACAATCCGCGAGGTGTTTGGCAACGGCACTTTCTTTGGAATCCCGATTCCGGTGCTCGAGAGCAACAATATTTCTATCCTCACAATGGCTCCGGGCGGATTCTTTGTGTTTGGACTTTTGATTGCGATTGTCAACAAGTTCTTTACCTCAAAGCCCAAGAAAAAGGACTTTGGCTGCGAAGGCTGTCCGTCAAGGGATGTTTGCCGGGGCGCGGCTGAAAAGGAGGGCGTGTAAATGACTAAACTCATTATCATCCTGCTCTCCGCTGTGTTTATCAATAACTACGTGCTCTCGAGGTTTTTGGGAATTTGTCCGTTCCTCGGAGTTTCCAAGAAGCTCGACTCCGCAACCGGAATGAGCATCGCCGTAATCTTTGTTATGCTTATGGCGACTGCGGTTACTTACCCGATTCAGATGTACCTGCTTGTGCCCAACGACCTCGGGTACCTGCAAACGATTGTGTTTATCCTTGTAATCGCGGCGCTCGTTCAGCTTGTCGAGATTGTGCTGAAGCGCTACATCCCATCGCTGCACAAGTCTCTGGGAGTGTATCTTCCGCTTATTACAACTAACTGCGCGGTGCTCGGCGTAACTATCCTCAACATCGACGAGGGCTACACCTTCCTCGAAGCAATGGTGAATTCACTGGGCTCCGGACTGGGATTCTTCCTTGCTATGGTAATGTTCTCGGGCGTTCGCTCCAAAATTGAGGGAGCGGATATTCCCAAGTCCTTCAAAGGTCTCCCGGTCACTCTTATCGCGGCTTCAATAACCTCGCTGAGCTTTCTCGGCTTCGGCGGCGTTATCGAGAACCTGTTTGCGTAAGGGGGTTGTGGTATGAATGCTATTCTTACCGCGGTTATCCCCGTGGTTGCAATTGGATTTATCTGCGCCGTTGTGCTTGTTGCCGCTTCGATTATTATGGCGGTCAAGGAGGACGAGCGTATTCCCAAGGTCAGGGAGTGCCTGCCCGGCGCAAACTGCGGAGCCTGCGGCTATGCCGGCTGCGACGGCTACGCCAAGGCGCTTGTTGAGGAAGGGGTTCAGGCTAACCTCTGCGTTCCGGGAGGAGCCGCTGTCGCAAAGGAAATCAGCGAAATCCTCGGCGTTGAGGCAGGGGAGGTTGAGCCCAAGGTTGCCGTTGTACACTGCGGCGGCGACTGCAAAAGCACTGAGGACAAGATTAATTACATCGGAATCCAAAGCTGCTCGGCGTCCAAGCTTGTGTTCGGCGGCAAGGGTCAATGCGGCTACGGTTGCCTTGGACTTGGAGATTGCCGGGAGGCGTGTCCCGAGGACGCGATTTGTATTGAAAACGACCTCGCGCGTATTAACACCTCGCTGTGTATTGGATGCGGAATTTGCGCAAAAGCCTGCCCGAACCACCTGATCTCGCTGGTTCCGGCTCGCAGAAGAGCGGACGTCCTCTGTTCAAACAAGGACAAGGGCGCTGTCACTCGCAAGATATGCTCCGACGGCTGTATCGGCTGCCGCAAGTGCGTCAAGGTATGCCCCAAGGAAGCGATTGACATCGTGGATAATCACGCTGTCGTCGATTACGAGAAGTGCGTCGGCTGCGGACTTTGCGCCAAGGAATGTCCGGTTGGATGTATTGTAAAAATTGATAATTGATAATGAATGACGGGCAGAAGGGTTGATGTAAAAGTCAACCTTTCTGCCCGTCCCTACGCGTAAACTTTATTATTTAGTTTATCTTTTCAGGATAATACTTTCAATTTGGCTGCGACAGCCTGCGCGCAGAGTCCTGTAAACAATCCGGCAAGACATCCCGACAACAGCATAAACGGAAAGTACATAAGCACCTGCGGCGTTTGCAGGATGATAATCGCGGCGATAATCTGCCCGATGTTGTGCAGCACCGCGCCGAAAACGCTCGAAATCCAAAGGTGCCTTTCGTCAATAAACCGCCTGAAAATCAACATACCGGCAAGGCACAGCAATGCTCCGGAAAGACTGTAGATTATCGAAAACAGGTTACCTGAAAATACCGCGCCGAGCAGTATCCGCGCGATTACCACCGCAAAAACCTCGCCTGCCTTATAGCGGTAAACAGCAAAAACCGTGATTATATTCGCAAGCCCGAGCTTGATTCCCGGGATAGGGAACGGGTTCGGAATCTGCAACTCAATCACAAAAATAATCAGCGACACAGCCGTCAGCAGACCAAGCTGAGTCAGCCGCATAACCTTAGCGCGCAATCGCGTCCACCTCGCTCTCCGCGTCGGCAAATTCAATCACAAGGTGATTGGGCAGACAGACTATCGGCATTGCCGACGAGCTCAGCCATCCTGATTTTACGCAGGTGTGGTCGGGACACTGAGCCTCGCGGACACGTATCCTGCCGTTTTTGACCTCGACGGTGTTGGTTCTGCCGCTGTAATTTACGTCGAACACAACGTCCTTCTGTTCGCTCAAATCGAGCGTGCGGACGATTTTGCCGTTGGATAATATATTGACCCTTTGCTTTGCCGGAGCGTTCAGCACGAGCAAACTTCCTGCCGCGCCGGCAAGCGTAAGGCACACGCAAATCAAAATCAAAATCTTGTACTTCATAGTATAATTATACCGCAAAATCGCACGCTGTCAATTGACAAGCCGCGCTTTTGTCTGATATTATAGACCTATGAAAAATTTTGTAAAAATACTTTCGGTGTTACTTCTTGCCGCGCTGACGCTTTCTTCCTGCTCGTATGAAAAGCACAGCGCTTCGGCTGAAGCTATGGACACGTTTATGAAATTTGAATACTACGGCTCAGAGGAAGTCGGAGAAAAGCTCGTTTCAGACGTAAAAAAGCTCGACTCGATGTTCTCGACAACCGACGAAAAAAGCGAAATCAGTTCGCTCAACTGCGACAAAAGCATACAAGCTTCTCCCGAAACCCTCGCCCTGCTTGCTAAATCGCTCGAGCTCTGCAAAAAGCTCGGCGGCTCGCTCGACGTAACAATCCTGCCGGTTGTTGAAAAATGGGGCTTTTTGAACCAAAAGTACAGGGTTCCGTCGTCAGGCGAAATCGACGAAGCGCTCAAAAAGGTTGACTATCACAATGTGAGCGTAAGCGGAAAAACTGTCAGACTCAAAAACAACGCCAAGCTCGACCTCGGCGCTGTCGCAAAGGGTTACGCCGCGGACAGGGGAGTGGAGCTGCTCAGAAAGAACAAGGTCTCCTCCGCTGTGCTGAACTACGGCGGAACAGTCGCGGCGTATGGCGCAAAGCCCGATTCCACCGACTGGAAAATTGGAATTGCCAACCCGGACAGCCCCTCGGATTTTGTTGGATTTGTTTCCTGCCGCGACAAAATTGTCGCGACCTCAGGCGGCTACGAACGTTATTTTGAAAAAAACGGCAAGCGATATATCCATATCCTCGACCCGAAAACCGGCTGTCCTGCCGATAATGAGGTGACTTCGGTCTCGATAATTTCCGACAGCGGAGTCCTATGCGACGCGCTCTCGACCGCGCTGTTCGTCAGCGGAGTACAGGGCGCTAAGGAATACCACAAAGCCAGCCCGGACTTCGGCTTTGTGATTCTAACAAAGGACAAAAAGGCGTATATAAGCGCTGATTTGGAAGGCTCATTTACTCTCAAAAGCGAGGATTATGAGCTTAAAATCCTCGGCAATTAGTTACCTGAAAAAAAAGCGCCCCTAAATGAACCGCCCCAAATTGTGTAGACAGCACAAAAACGGCGTGCTAAGGCAGAATAATAAAGATTAAGCAACATACTGACATCGTTTT
>CADBTV010000046.1 GCA_902797655.1 uncultured Ruminococcus sp. | reverse complement strand
TCCTTAATCTTACCTGTGAATGTAACGTACTCACCGCCGTTACGTGTATCAACAGGAGAGCTGGCTGTTGACCAAACGAGGATACGCTCGTTAGCTACCTCGCTGAACTCAACGTCAGGGAATGTATAAGGAGTCTCATACTTGCCGACTCTTAACTGTGTATCGTCGTATCTGAGCGAGATTGTGTTGAGCTCAGTGTACTTTTTAGTCTTGAGGTTGATTGTAAAGCTGAATGTATCGCCTGCTTTGTAGGAGCGTGTAAGATCCTCAAAGAGTCCCTGCTGGGAAACGATAGTAAGCTTGTGTGTATCGCCTACAGATGTCTCCGGAGCTGTTGTAGGAGCTGCAGTTGTAGGTGCTACTGTTGTAGGAGCCGCAGTTGTAGGAGCTACGGTTGTAGGAGCTGCTGTTGTAGCCTGTGTTTCAGGCTCTGCCTTAGTGACATAAATGCAGTTTTTGAACCAATCAGCGCCGCCGTCGTTGTTAGGACGGAAGTAAAGTGTATAAGTACCGTCCTCTGTAATCTCACCGTGCTCGCCATAAGCATTACCCATACCGTCGGGGATCCAAGTTGTTGCACCGCCGTCGGAAACCTTAACGATCTTGAGCATACTGCTTGTTGTGAGGTCAACAGTTCCCATGTACTCCTCTGTATCGGCAAACTCGTTCTTTGTGAGCTTATACTCAGGTTTAACTGACCAACTGTTAAAGTTACCGACAATATAATACTCATCTGAAGGAGCGGCTGTTGTAGGTGCGGTTGTAGGCGCAACTGTTGTCGGAGCAGCTGTTGTAGGAGCTACTGTTGTCGGAGCGGCTGTTGTAGGAGCGACAGTTGTCGGAGCGGCTGTTGTAGGTGCGGTTGTAGGCGCAACTGTTGTCGGTGCAACAGTTGTCGGCGCAGCTGTTGTAGCCTGTGTTGCAGGCTGTGTTTCAGGCTGTGTTTCAGGCTGAACCTCTGAGCCGCCTTCTGCGGAAGCGGATAATGTGAACTTGTCTGCTTTGCCGTCTTCCACCTTACTCCAGGCAGCTAATGTCTCTACAGTGCTGTGAATCTCAGTATAGGTTGTAGTTCCGAAGTCAGTGTCAACTACAACGTCGAAGTCAGCCACACTGAGAGTCTGGAGGTCAACTGTGACTGTCTGGTCAGAGTTGAATGCGTCCTTAACCTTACCGGTGAATGTAAGATACGCGCCGCCTTGGCGTGTATCAACCGGAGAAGTAGCTGTAGACAAAACATAGATAAACTCGTTTGCTAACTCGTTTGTTGTAGGATCAGGGAGAGTGTAAGGGGATTCAACCTTAGCAACTCTGATCTGAGTACCGTCATACTGAACGGAAATAGTGTTATCCTCAACAAATTTTTCTGTTTTGAGATTCAGAGTGAGCTTGAATACGTCGCCTGCTTTGTACTGGCGAGAGAAATCATCAAACAAACCCTGTGCGGACTTGAACGTAACCTTATGGGTTTCGTCTGCCGCAAATGCTGTTGTTGTAGCCGCTGCGGTAAATACTGACAATAACATAAGTATTGAGAGTAAAAGCGCTACGGGTTTTTTTACCATTTGCATTTTCATTATTCTCCTTTTTTTGAATTTTCCGTATAATATTATAATATAAAATATTATAGTTCAGTTTATATTTTATAATTATTCGCCGTTAAAATCAATGTGCAATATAGATAAAAATTATATATCTTTTTTAGGCACTATTTTTCGTGTACAATTATTAGTCTTTAGAAGAATAAAAACGGCGCAAAATGCGCCGTTTTTCGACATTGTCGTGAGATTAATTCTCAGCCGTAAAGAAAGGCTCTACTCCCTCAACAGCTTTCTTCGCGAAAGGTATTGAATATGGCATCATCGAGAGCTGGTAACCGCTGAGGTGAGGAGAAGCAGCAATCGAGATTGCCTTGAAAATCTCCTCCATTTTATCCCCGTCAAAATCAACGATTACGAGGTAGCTGGGCTTTTCATCGCTCTCGCGCTGGAACATTCTCAGGAACGCCGCATTCACGTCGTCACGCTCCTGAAGGCAGTTGATGATTGCCGCCATCATATCAATCGGATACTCGTCGGGGTCAGGGTCGCCGAGCTTTACGTTCTCGTCGCTTGTGATGGTCTGCTGCTGGAGACCTGCCGCCTGAGCGCGCTGAGCCTTTTGGTCCTTGAGCGATAATACCATCTGCTTCGGAAAAGCTACAGAACGTCCGAACGGATTGATTACAAAGCCTTTGATCTCGCAGGCAGGGTCGGAAAGAATCTCGGCAAAGCTGTCAAAGGTCATAACTACGTCGTCCTTGCCCTTTGAAGCAACCCACTTTTTCTTCTCCTCCTGGTCGGTAAACGCCGGGAAGAACTTTTCTTTGTTGCCGTTTTCGATAAGCTGGAACTGAACCTGAGTTTCCTGCTGCATAACAGTGCCGCCGTCCTTGTTTGTTTTGGCAACGTTACGCGGCTTGTCGATTTTGCCGGGAGTGATGAGCTTAGCCTCCATTACGCAGTCAATCATTCGGTTGACGTTCTCCTCGCAGTCATCCTCCTGCATATTTATGATAGCTTCCAAAAGCTCGGGATTGGTGATATTCTGTGTGTTCTGTTTGTTCATATAGTATCGTTCCTTCCTCAAATTCTTCTATATTTTATCGGATTGAAAATAAACATAAGTCTGGTCAACAATCAAAAGGCTTCCGTCATAATCAATCACAAAGATTTTCTTGCTGTCACAGGATTCCTTGGAGACGACCTTGAGCGGACTCCTGTAAAACTCAGCCTCATCTAGAGCGTACTCGCGCGCGAAGCTTTGCGCGGAGAGCTGTACGCTTGAATAGCCGGTAAAGGGGCTGAGTTCTTCTTTATCGAGCAGATAATACTGCTTTTTAAGAAGCTTGATTCCAATATCCTCGTTGACAAGTCTGCCGATGAATTTCGGAGCGTCGTTGAGGAACATACCGGTTTTATAATATCCGATTGAAACGGTTAGGTCGGATTTGACGGCAGTCGGTGAAGCAATTCCGTTGGCGCCTGAAAGTCCGCTGTTTATATCGACACTGACTACATACGCGCCCGAGGAGTTAATATTATTCACGATTGTCAGGAGCGGCTCGCGAAGCGTTCCGGAAAAACCGGTTCCGAGCAGGCAATCGACAATTATATCAAATGAGGAAAATTCCGTGGTTTCATCGCAAAAACGCGAGGGAATCCCCTTGCTTCGACATCTGTCAAAATAATATCCGCCGTCATCGGAGAGCTTGTCGCCATAACGCATAATCGTCGGAACAACGTCGCGGTCAGCGAGAATTTCAGCCAGAGCGTAACCGTCGCCGCCGTTGTTGCCGCTTCCGCAGACAATCGCGATGTTGCCCTTCCATTTGACATTTTTGTAAACTCCCATTGCCGCGCGCAGCATTAGCTCGCGCCCGGAAACAGAGGTATTGATTGTGAAAGCGTCGCTTTCACGCATATTCTTTACTGTAATAACATCTTGCATTTTGTAACTCGATTCATACTGATTTATCGCGGTATTTGCGCCACAAAAACTTATGGCAAAACAAAAGTATGCAGCCCCTGAGACGAATAGATTTGCACCAGAAACGCACATACCGGAGGTAGCCTTTATCGCGGACAGTGTGCTTTTTGTTGTCGGTTGTGTACCAGCTGTCGAGCACTCCGACTATCATAGCGTCGGTTATTCCGCTTTCGGTAAAAGTCTGGTTATCTCCGCAAAAAACATATCCATCGTCCCTAATATCAATTACCCGGTGTAAAACATACGCTCCGCTCTCGCGTTTATAAAGCGCGACGTCGTACTTTTTGAGCGGAAGCTGAGCCGGAACCACACATATGCTCTCGCAGTTTAATCTAAGCATAGGATACATACTGGTGCCCTTGGGCTTTACGATATAGACGCCGAGTTCGGAGATAACCTCCTCAATAGTTTTACTCATCGAGCAATCCGGCCTTTTTGAGATTCCCGAGGAAAACCTCGAGGTCTGCTTCGGCAACCTCTCTTTTGACTTCGTATTTATTCATTACAGCGTCGATGAGCTCGTCGCGGGTTTTGTCCGCACCGAGTTCAGAATAAATAAACTGTCCGACGCTATTGAGGGTAATTAGCTTATTAAAATCCTCCGCGCCGTCACCAACAGCTACAACAATGTAATCCTCGCCGAACTGGCGGAGCATAAAGCCTTCCTTAATCTTCATAATATCTGCCTTTCAGAGGACGGTCAAGCCGTCTCGCCTATGATAGTATTGTACGCGGTAATCGCGGCTTCGTCGTCCATATTGACGCGCAAATCGTAGCAATTAACCTGAGTGATAAAGCCGTCGAGGAGCTCGAGCAGATTGCTCATAAGCTCGGGTTCTTTGGGACGAACTGTCTGGTTGAGGGCTTTTGCGATTACATCGGCGGTGTCGATTGGGCCGATTGAATTTGTCTCGCTGCGCGACAAAAAGCACAGAGCGTGAGCCGGAACCCGGATATTCGCGCCAAGTCCTTCTTTGCCCTTCCACGGTGTTCCGTAGACAAAGAAGGTTCCGTCAACCTTGCGTATGATGGGCTTGTCGTCGTTGATAACAGTCACCTTGCCGTCAAAATTCTTAACCCATAGGTTGCGGTGTGTACTCTTGCCGGTTCCGCTTTTGGCGGTAAACATTATCGCCTTGCCGTCAACTGCGATTGACGAGCAGTGAAAAAAGAACGCGTCGTAGTCGCGCATTACACGGTAGATATACTTCCGATACACGGCCGTACTCTCGTACATAGCTTCGTTAAGACTGTACGGAGACAGGCTCTTTTCGTGTTCAATATCCTCGTCGGTTATTTCAAACATAAAGAGGGATTCCTCGCTGTCATCAGCAAGGAATTCCTGCATTATGTTATATGTGTATTTGTATCTTATATCCGCGGAAAAAACAATATCAGCAATCTTGTACTTGAATATCATGGCTGATAAATGTGCGGATCCCAGCCGTCGCTTGGTGTAGGCTGAGTAGGCGCCTGTGTCGGCTCAGTAGCCGGTGTTGTGATGGTTTCTGCCTCGGTCTGAGTCGGCTGATACTCTGTAGCTTCTGTAGCAGGCTGTAAAATCTCGCCATTGGAGGAGATGATGTTGCCGCCGATTTCGTCGATGTTTTCAATATCACTGAACTCAAACTGACCTTTCCACTGAGTACCGGTCTCATCATAAACCTGATACTGGAGTGTTTTGATGGTCTTTGCGACATCCGCCGGAACCTCAGCCTCGTAAACAGGAGCACCGTCAGCTGTCTTTTTGCCGGAGAGCTGCATATCTACCTGAGTCCACTTGCCTTCAGCATCGAGGTAGTTGAGCTTGAATGTGTCCTTTTCTGCGAGCTCATCGGCAGAAGGAGAGTAGTAGAACTTGTAGGACTGAGCCTGCGGCTGAGTTGCTTCTGTCGGTTCCTGGGTCGGAGTTGTAGGCTGAGTCGCTTCTGTAGGATCCTGGCTCGGAGTCGGAGTTGGAGTTGGGGTTGGAGTCGCAGGCTTTGCCGGAGCGGACGCCTTCTTGACAGTTACAACCAGCTTTGCAGTGAGAGCTTTTTTCTTCTTACCCTTAGCCTTGGTTTTGAGGGTGATAGTCGCCTTACCTGCCTTTTTTGCCGTTACCTTAATCTTGGTTCCGGAAACCTTGACGGTTGCAACCGACTTGTTGGAAGTTTTTGCGGTGAACTTTTTGGAAGCCTTGCCGCTGACCTTTACCTTAACCTTAAAGGTTTTGGCTACGGTTTTTTTGTTCGCAGGGATAGTCATAGTCGCCTTCTTGGAGACCTTGATTGACTTTACAAACTTCTTGGCTTTAGCGCTTGCGCCGAATGATAACGAAGAAATTGCTACCAAAGCGCATAGGGTTAAGCTGATTACTTTCTTTGATGTTTTCATAATTCTCTTTCCTTTCTATATATAATTTAATTATAATTCATAATCATTAAAGAATGCTTAAAGATCGCTGAAATCTATCTCGACATTATCCTTGGGGATTTTAGAGCTTGATTTTGAGCCCGACTTTGAACTTGTGCTCTTGCTGCTTGTAGATTTGCTTTTGCTTGAGCTTGTGCTCTTGCTGCTTGTAGATTTGCTTTTGCTTGAGCTTGTGGTTTTACCGGTTGACTTTGAGATTGTCGCGGCAGAGGTTGACTTGATGTTTCCGCTCTCGCTCTTTGACACAGAGCTCTTTGCCGCAGAGTTTGAAGCCGTGGAGCTTGAAGCCGTGGAGTTTGAAGCCGTGGAGTTTGATGACGCAGCTTTTCCGGCAGCGGAGGCGCTGTTTGATGAGCCGGCAGAGCCTGAAGAAGCAGACGACTCGGGTTCGATTACGGATGAGCTGTTGTTTTCAGAAACAGCCGATGTTGATTTTCCGTTGTCGCCTGAGCTTCCGCATGAAGCAGCGCAAGCTGTAATCATCAGAGCCGCAAAGCATACACAAAGGATTTTTTTAATATTCATAACATATACCTCATTTTTAATTAATAGTTTACCAATTTGATAATACACCAAAAACATTTAAATTGCAATACCCAACTTATGCACAAAATGCACAAAAATGAATATAATAAAACTGAGAGGACAACCTCTCCGATACCAAAGCATTACCTCCGATAAAAAATTGTTTTTGCTTTATAGGAGCTTATGCTATTGCTGTTATCAGTTATCCTGCGAAAAAGTTTATTGTTTTGCAGGATTTCCTATAAGGTAAAAAATAACAATCCCCGAAATCCGCATAGATAAGCGATTTTCGGGGATTTGCGTTTTCAATTATTTATCCAAGCTCTTCATTGTCGGGATTGCGTTACTATCTCGATATAAGTCGTTATAAGTCGATATAACTTTATATATCTTAGGGTGTTAAAACAATGGAGTCACATAAGTTTACATAACTTGTTATAACTTGTGTTCCGATTGGCGTAAGAATTGGCGTAAATGACGCAAACTACAATCGGTGCTATTTTGAAGTCTTTAAAATGTACTCCTCAATCGCTTCAACAAACCGAACCGCATTATTGTACTGTTCGGTGACTTCTTCATAAGATACTATATAGAAATCTTCGTAGTCGCTG
>CADBTV010000045.1 GCA_902797655.1 uncultured Ruminococcus sp. | reverse complement strand
CGCAGTTCTCGGATTAGTAATTCCGGTACTTTACCTTATCGGTGCGTTCCAGCTCAAGAAGCAGGCGTAATTCATCACGAATAAAGCCGGGCATATGCCCGGCTTTATGCCTTTGAAAACTGTTAAGCAACCACTTTTGTGGTATTATAAAGGAGAAAAACAAATGAAAAGAACAATCAAGCTTTTAGCGATTGCGATGGTTCTCGTGCTTAGCGTATCGCTTTTTGCTTCCTGCGGAGGCGGCACAGACATCGACCTCGACAAGGTGAACTTCAACAAAATTGACCTTACTATTACGGACACTGATTTTGATAAGATGGAGGAGCTCCTCGGCGAAATGGACACCGCCAAGTTCGACCGCAATGTTATCAAAATTACCGGCGAAAACGCAACCAGAAGCTCCAACTGCTCGATTATGATCAAGAACGGCGAGGGTGTCGGACGCGGAATTTCCTGGGAAGTAATCGACGGAAAATTCCCCGATTCATATCCTGCCGACGGCGCAAAGGTCACCATCACCGGCGTGCTCGTTAAGGATTCCAACGGCGCGAGAGTGCTCAAGGTTCCTGCCGACAAGGTGGAAACAAAATAACCATAAACAAGGCTCGGAACTCCCGAGCCTGTTTTCTGTCTATGTCTTTACTTGTTGACAAAAATCACGCGGTTTGATACTATAAATCTGATAATACCTGCAACAAATGAGGAGGTAACTTATGAAAACCAAGATGATAAAATTTGTCGGCTTGTTTTTGTCGGTGATGATGGTGCTCAGCCTCGTTCCGGCTACTGCGTTTGCCGACGATGACGCACCGCAATACACCTGGGAGGAGCCTGTGTATCAGTGGGCAGAGGACTGCTCAAGCTGCAGAGCCGAGAAGGTCTGCGTCGAGGACTCCGCTCAGAATATCACCGAAACAAGCACCGACATCACGCTTGTTGACGAAGCTGAGCCGTCCTGCGAGGTCCCGGGCTACAAAAAGTACAGCGCTCACTTTAAAAACGAAGCCTTTACCGACCAGGAAAAAACAGTCGAAATTAAGGCAAAGGGTCACCTCTGGGGTGACTGGGAGGTTGACACTCCTGCCGCCGAGGGCGTCGCCGGAGTTGAGAAGAGGTACTGCAAAACAGACCCCTCACACTATGAGGAAGAAACTATCCCGGCGATTAATATTGAGTACAAGCTCTGGGTCAACGGAACACAAATCACCACAAGCACCAAAACCGTAGCCTGCGGCGACGGCTCGGCTGTGTACGATTCCGCGACAAACACCCTCACGCTCGACAACGCCGAGATTACAACTCCGGTTAATTATTCAGCGGTTGAAAAAGCGCTGATTTACAGCGGAATCAGAAACCTCACCATCGTCCTAAAGGGCAACTCCACTATCTCCGGAGACGGAAATAATCTCTACGGCTTTAAGGCAGGACTGGGCTGTAACCTTACAATCAAGGGCGACGGCAAGCTCAGCGTAAAGACAGACAACAGAGCAATCTGCGTCGAGGGCGGAAGCTTTACGTGCTCCGGAGCGACTCTCGATATTGAGTCAAAGAACTTCGCCGCGCTCTGGGTAGGCAAGGACATCACCTTCGAGAACAGCAAGATTAAAATTAACTCCGACTCCTCAGCCGAGGAAGCGATTGTAGCCGAGGTTGAAAGCACGGTTTCCTCTGCCGACAGCGACGTTGAGGTCAGCGCGAAGTGCGCCGCTGTCCGACTCGGCGCCGGCGACGAGGATGACTCCGAGCATCTCTTTTTGCTCAAATCCGGAACCTTTAAGCTCACCTCCAAATACGACTACGGCATCATTTTCAAAACCGGCTATAGCCCCGATCCCGAGATCGTATACGATGCTATAATGCTTGCCGGCGGAACACTCGACGCAACCACAGACTCCGGCCTGAGCAACTCTACACACATAAGTTACGGCGATAAAATGAACTTTGCCGAGGGAGATGTGTTCCTGGATAACAAACACATTGTCCTCACCGATGAGCTCGTTAAGTTTAAGCTCTGGGTCAACGGCGAGCAGTTCACTTCCGAAAAGACGGAAATCGCCTGCGGAAAGGGCAAGGCGGTTTACGACCCGATGGCATACTCGCTCACGCTCGACAACGCTGAGATTACAACTCCGTACTCGTTCAGCGAAAACGAATCCGCTATGATTTACAGCGAACTCAGCGTTGACCCCAAGCTCTACGGCAAGGGCGTAATAAGCGGCAGCGCTTCCTATGGAATTTATTCGAAAGAAAGGCTCAGCGTCTATGACGCGGAGCTCGACATCAAAGGCGTCTCCGCGGGCATCAAGATAGGCAAGAGCTATGATGAGTACGCATATTTGAACATTTACAGAACCAAGCTCAACGTTACCGCCGAGTCATCAACAGCAATTTGGGCAGGCAAGAGCATTCGCTTCAAGGGCTCAGACGCTAAGATTACCACCAACGGACGCTTTGCGAGCGCGGTTGTCTCCAGCACAAACGGCGAAATAGAAATCGAGGACTCCTCCGTTGAGGTCAGCTCGCGCAGAGCCGCGATTCACTTTGGCGACGGCGACGAGGACAACACAGAGCACAAGCTGAAGCTCGTTTCCGGTTCGCTGAAGGTTGAGTCAAGCTCCGACTACGGAATTTTTGTTTATCCTTACCGCGACGCAAAAACAGGCGAAACCGCTCCTATCGGTACAATCGACGTCCAAAGCGGCTGTCTCGAGGTCAACTCGATGTTCGGCGCAACCAACCTCCCCGAAGAGAAGGTAACAATCGGCGAGGGTATGACTTATACTTACGGCACATCGCTCTCCGATTCGGGCAACGTTGTAGTAAAAAGCAAGGATATGATGTTCCCTGTGTTTATCGAGGGAACACCGGCAACCTGCACCGAGGAGGGAATCAGGCCGCACTACGCTGACGGCAGCGCAATCTTTGAGGATATGGACGCAAATACTCCGATAGCTGACGCCGCGTCGATTATCATTCCGGCAAAGGGCCACAAATGGGGCGAGCCGCAGTACGTTTGGAACGACGACGGAACCGTAACCGGAACTGTAACTTGCTTAAACGACGAAAGCCATATTGAAACCGAAACAGTAAAATATACTACCATCGTAACAAGAGGTCCTTCCTGCAAGGAAACGGGCGAGATGATAGACGCCGCCAACTTCACCGGAGAGGGCTTTGACAAACAGGTCAGAAGAACCCACTCAATCGAAGCGACAGGACACGTCTGGAGCGCTCCGCAGTACACCTGGTCCGACGATTACAAGAGCTGTACCGCGAAAAGCGTTTGTACCAAGGATTCGTCTCACGTCATAGAGGAAACCTCGACAAACATCGTTTCCGAAATCACCAAGCCCACCGGCGAAAAGGACGGAGAGGCTGTCTACACCGCAACGTTCACAAACGAGCTCTTTGGCAAGACAGTGTACTCGGTTGTTATCCCGAGAACTCTTACCCCGACCGAGCAGGTTAAGCCTGCAACTCAGCCGACGGAAAAAGCAAAGCCATCCGCAAGCGTGAAGAAGGCGAACCCCGCAACAGTCAAGACTGCCGCCAAGACCGTAAAGGCTAAGAAGCTCAAGAGCAAAAAGCTGACAATAAAGCTCATTACCGTTAAAAACGCTCAGGGCAAGGTCAAGGTGACTAAGGTTAAAAAGGGAACCTCGGCAAAGCTTTACAGCAAAATCAAGGTGAACCCGATTACCGGCAAAATCACCCTCAAAAAGGGCAAGTACAAGAAGGGCACCTACAAGATTAAGCTGAAAATCACCGTAGCAGGCAACTCCGCCTACAACGCAAAAACCATTACTAAAACAGTAAAGTTAAAAATTAAATAAAAGCGATAAGAATAAGTAAACCGGTCGGAAAGATATTGTCTTTCCGACCGGTTAAATTTGTATTGTATTAACTTATCTGCCGAAGAGTCCCTTTTTCTCGTAGGGCTCGGACTTAAAGGAAGTCAGTTTGTAGCCTGTTTTCTCGACTACCTCCCTGAGCTTATCCTCGGGGATTTCTTCCTTTGCGATGATGACGGAGCTCTTGTCGGTGTGCGAGGAGGAAACCTTCTTAACCTTGAAGTTGTTCCTGACCGCGTCGTTCATATGCGCCTCGCACATATTGCACATCATTCCGTCGATTCCGGCTGTTATTTTAACCATTGGTCATCACTCCTTTTTCTTATTGTAACCCGAAATCGGAGCGCTGTCAAATAATTATTCAAGCTCCCAATAATTTAGCCAAAAATCGAGGTCGTCCTCCTCGTCACGTGAGTCGTAGGAGTCCTTTGTAACATCGAGCACCTTGCCCGAGATGTTGACTGTTTTGCTGTCAATCCAGTTTATTTCCACCTCGTCCTGACGATAGCAGTAGTATATATCGGAAAACGAATGCTCCCTGACGTTTTCGAGGTTACAGCGGATGTGATTCGCCGCAGTGGCTCCGCCTCCGCCGTCGCCGCGGTACGCGCGGAGGATATATGAGTTGTCGGGAGAGTGCGACGTTTGTATCAATTCGTCGGCAGGCTGAGCGGAGAAAAACTGCGAGACAAGGGCGATAATCGCCAATAGGATCGCGTAAAACACAGAATCAACTCCTTTTTATTATCTTGATGTAAACTAAATAGAACGCCAAGGCATACCCCAAAACAAGCGGAATGAATATTACAAGCGAGCTTAGAGGGATGCGAAATATAAACAGCAGCCACTTCGACACGCGCATAACGAACGTCAGCGGAAAAATCCCCAAAATCAGCGCGAGCAGCCATGCCTTTTTGCAGACCTTCTTTTTTATTTCCCCGGGCGGATACGTTACCGCCAGACGCGTCGAGCCGATTGAAAACACAAGTCCGCTCAGTATCACCGCAAAAAGCGATACAACAACGAACATAACCTCCCAGTGAGTGTAGAAAAGTATGTCGAAAAAGCACAGCGAGTAAACCTCGGTTATACCTCCCAGCAGCGCCGCGAAGACGCCGACGAACAGTGAGATGATGTACGAAATCAGAAAGATGTTGTCGAGGTTGTCGCGGCTTGCGATTTCCTCCACCCTGATGTCGGCGTGGCTTTCGCTGCGTTCGCCGTTTAGGAGCTCGTCTACCGTTACTCCGAGCGCGTCGGCGAGACCGGGAAGAATTGAGATGTCGGGCATACCGTCGCCGTTTTCCCACTTCGAGATTGTGCGGTTGCTGATATTCAGTTTTTCGGCGAGAGCAGCCTGGGTCAGGTTTTTCTCCTTACGCAGCTTGCAGATAAAGCTGCCGGTTTTTCTGACGTCCATAGTTTCACCCCGTTTTCATTATAACGCTGTCGCGCGGTATTAAAAGGAACTGCGCGTGGAATTGCTCCACGTAATGTGGATTATCCCTCGTACTCCCTTACGTAACAGTAGTACGGAGAGCTCGGGTCGCTTCCGTTGAGCGCGTAGAGCGTGTTGTCCTTGCCGTTCAGGGTCTGGGGCTCGCTCTGCTTTTCGTCGGTTCCGTCGGTGAACACAACGGTGCTGTAGCGGCGCGAGTTTACCTCGAGGGTGTAGACTTCGTTGCCGTCCTTATCCTTGCCGATTTTCTTGAGCGGCTCGCCCGTGGCTCCGTTCGAGTTTTTGGCTGAGCTGAGCTTTGCGTAGGGCTGCTTCCAGCCCTTTGAGTTTGTAAAGTAAATGTTTACTATTCCCTCGCGCGAGTGCGAGAAAACCTTCAGGTAAGCTTCGCAGAGGGTTTTGTAGTCGGTTTTATCATTAAGATACGCTTTTTTTAGAGCCTGATAATCGTCGTAGGACGCGAAGCTGTACATCTCCCCGAGCAGGGTCTTGCACATTTCGCGCAGGGCTTTGAGGTCGGAGTCTGATACTCCCTTGTACGTAAAGCTCTTAGGCAGGCTTACGCACCTCTCGGCAAAAAGCACAAAATCCGCCGAGCCGGGCAGGACAGGGGAGACTTCGGCTGAATTTTGGCTCGTCAGCTTATCCGCGTTTTCGCGGCAGCTCTCCATAATATAACAGGAAGCCGGGTAGATTTTGTCGTGGTAGAGGTTCTCGCCTAAGAAAACGACCTCATCGGGATAAACCTGCGAGTAGTAACCCTCGGTAAAGTCCTTGTTTTCCTCGCCCGAGGCGGCGTCGTAGCTGAGGTTGTGGCTCGCGTAGTTGAGCGTTGTGGGACAGCACACCGAGCTGTCGTGTATCATATGGCAGGAGGTGTCGTTCATATTCGAGTAGTTGTAGCCGTAGCGCAGCGCGATGTGCGTGTGACCCGAAATCCAGATGAGCTTGGGATATTTCGAGATAATATCGCGGAACTGCACGGTGGTTTTGTACTTGGTTTTGAGCGGTACGGTGTAGTAGTTGTCCTCGTCGTCGCCTGCGCCGTAGCCCTCTATCAGCGCGTGCTGAATGAGGAAGATGTTCTTGCCCTTGCCGTAGTTTTCGCTGAGCGTTTTTTCAAGCCAGCTCAACTGCTCGGGCGAGAACTCGTCGCCCTCGTCGGGGCTGTATTTGTATTCAAGCGCCATAAAAATGAACAAATCTCCGCTTTCGGGCTCCTCAACAAGGTAGTAGGGCTTGCCCTTATTAATAGTGCTCTGCTTTCCGTCGAGCCCTGTTGCGGAAACAAACGCGCTGAGCATTGAGTCGGGAGTTCCGGCGCGCAGCTCGTGGTTGCCGCTGCCCTCATAAACAGGATTACAAAACGGCGAATCGGAGAGAATTTGCTGGAATTTGTCGAACTCTGTGCCCGGACCCTCGGCGTTGGTGATGTTGTCGCCGGCTGTCACGATGAAGTCAGCCCCTCGGCGCGCGGCTGTTTCGAGAGCCTTCTGCCAGTGAAGCTCGCTGAACTTGTAGTAGGTGTTCTTTGCTTCGTCGATGTGGATGTCGGAGTAATTCATAAAGCTGTACAGCGCGTCCGAGCTCTTGTATTTGAACCTTTTGTTTTCGGGAATATCGAACACTGCGGCGGCTTCCGCGACCTTTTTGGAGCCTGTTGTTGCAATGAGCTTTGTGGCTTCAGGCGGAATCAGGGTGTGTTCGGAAAACGAAAAGCTCCTGCCGCTTTTCAGAGCCGCGATTTCATAATAGCCCCCGAGCGCGGAATTATCGTCCGCCCAGTAGAGCTTGTATTCTCCCGACGGAGCCGATTCGAGCGTGATTTTGCCCTCGGCGTAGCCGGGCTTTGCGGCTTCGTCGCCTGTGAATGTATATGTAAGCCTTCCTGCCGCGCATACGGGAATCACCGCCGACGCGGCAAGAATCGCCGCGGCTGTTAATATCGAGGAAAATTTTGACAAGAGTTTCATTGTAACACCTCCGTAGAATAACTATATCACATTTTCCGGTTGATAAAAAGACGAAGCAGGAAAAATTTTCAAAACATACGCGGAAAATTCGGCTAATACTAATTTTAGGCGTTCTATCGCTCACGTAGAACGCGCCTGAAAAAGTGAGCAGAAAGGCTGGATTAAAGTGTTTGAATTATACGACGATTATCCGATAGACGATACCGAGGACGAGGAGTTCAACACCTTCTCGGCTACCGATATGACCGGAGCTGTTCCGCGCGCGATATTGGACGAGGAGGAGCTCGAAGCCTACGAGGACGTGTATCCGTTCCTCGAGGACTGATGTTAAGTACCGAAAAACCCCGGCTTTTGCCGGGGCGTTTTAAAATATTTAAACCGTGACCGCAACCTTGTAGCTGTATACCAAGTCCGTACCTGCTATCTGCGCGGTGATTCGGGCGGTGGAGCGGCTGTTGCACTGCTTTATCCACGCGGTGCAGCTCGGGCTCCAGTTGACCGCGGAGGGGTCAACCTTCCTTTGCTCCATCAGCCACGCGCAGAAAATCGCGCACCAGTTCGCCGCCATATACTTTCCTCCGAGGACTTTTTTCCATGCTTTGGTGTGGTAGTAGAAGTTCTTGCCTTTTTTGCCGAGTTGCTTTTTCGCGAGGTTCGAAAGGCTCTTAGCCTTGCTCCTGCCGAGCTCGGCGGAGGTGTCGATGTAGCCGACAATAGAGGATGAGTAGCGGCTGTATTTTTGCTTGCTCACCCTTGACTTGCGGTAGCTGTAGCTGCCGGTGTTGCCCTCGATTGTGACGATTGAGCGCGAGCTCACCTTGTAAACAATGCCGACGTGATTCGCGAGGAATCCGTCGTTTTTGTACCAGTGAAAAAGCACAAAGTCGCCCTTCTTCGGGGTGTAGCGGCTTCTCGGCTTGAAGTACGAGGGCTTCTTCGCCTCGACCCTGCCGTACTCGTTGACCTCGGCAACCTCGGGGTCGGAGCTTGTGTAGAGCACAGGCGAGCTTTTCCGCGTGTTTTTGAGCACGTTGCCCGACGTGAGCGTCAGCCGTCCGTAGGCCTTGCTTTTGGCGCGAAGGGTTTTGTTTTTAAACTCGCCGTACTGCGGCTTTACGCTCAGCGAATTAAGGAAGTACCGCGCGGTGTAGGAGTATTTTGTCTGCTTCGGGCTGAAGTTGGAGTAGGGCGTAATCTTGCCGAGAGTGTCAAAGCAAATTACCCAGTAGGTTATCCCCTCAACGGTGAGGTTCGCGATTCCGCAGGCGTTGAGCTCCTCGTCCTCGTCAAACATACTCTTTTCAATTTTGTCGAGCGCGTCGTAGGAGTCGCCCTTCGCAACAACAAAGCAATCAGGGAGCTTTTCGGCTTCAAGCGACTGGTTGGACTTTGTGTACATAACCGAGAGCATCGAAGCGCGCTTGTACGCCGCGGATACGAGCGTTTTGTCCATTTTAAGCGCCGGTGAGTCCATATCCTCCCTGAGCTCGTTGAGCTCGAGAAAAAGCTCCTTGTTGAGCTTTTTGACGGTTGTGCCGGAGACGGTGAGCTTTACCGTCTCCGAGACCGCCAGCGCGGAATACGGGAACACCGCCGCAAGCATTACCGCCGCGAGCAGGATTGATACGAGTCTTTTCATCATACTTCCTTTCAATAAAGAAGAGCTGTCTGTTGTCAGGCAGCTCTTAAATTCTCAGAATAGTTTTTAATCAAAAAATCTGATTTCTTTAAATGTGCATATGTAGTTGCAGGATTCGTGGAAAGCAGAGGACACCATCGAGGGGTTGTACATATACAGCAGCCTGTGCTGAACGGCGTCCTTGTCCATATCAAACACGTAGATAACCGCCTTCTTGCAAGCGGTGCTGGTGCCGCGCGAGGTGCTTCCGGTGTAGCGGAAGCGCTTGATAATTGTCGCAACGTCGCTGGTTCCGAGCTGCACCATGGCGTTCTTTACGGACTGCGCAATCAGAGCCGCGCCGGTAAATCCGCCGGAGCCGAACTCGCCGTAGCAAAGCCTCTCGAGCAGGTCGCGGTCTTTGTCGGAGAGCTCAATGTGCGGACAGCTGTAGCCCTTGTCGGGATTATCAATCGCAACGAGATAACCGGCGTTCCACTGGTCGTCGTAGGATGCCTTGTGCTTGACCGGCTTTGCGGTTGCGAACTGAACGGCTTCTGTCGGCTTTTCGGTTTTCTTTTCAGCCTTTGCCGCCTTTGCCGCCTTTGCTTTTTCAGCTTGAGCCTTTTCCTTTGCGGATTTCTTGGACTCCGCAGGCTCGGACTTCTTCTCGCTCTTTTCGACTACAGACGACTGCGCCTTTTTACTGCCGATGCGGACTTCCTCGGAAACAACCTGAAAGTCGTTCTCCGAGCGTGTTATCGGCGGAGCGGTGGTCTGAGTCTGAGTTGTCGCTTCCGTAGCGGCGGTGGTCACCGTCGCCTCGTTGGCGTCGGTTCTGACCTCGCAATGCGAGAATGCGAGCGGAATGCCAATCGCTATGCAGGCCACGAGTATAGCGGAAATCAGTATTAAGTTGATTCGTTTTTCAAATACGTCTCTCACTTTTAACCTCGTTAAGGTCAACGCCGCGCAATTGGCGGCATTGGCTTATATCATACTGTCGTATACCTTCTTGAATGTTTCGATGACGTACTCCGCCTCCTCGTCGGTCATGGTGGAGTTCATCGGCAGCGTAAGCTGGTTTTTGTGCATATTATAAGCGTAGGGGTAGTCGAGAATGTCGAAGCCCTTGTTTTTGTAGGCTGAAAGCATCGGCAACGGCTTGAAGTGAACGTTGCACATTACGCCCCTCTCAGCCATACGGTTGTAGAACTCGTTGCGGAACTCGGCGTCCTTGCCGAGGAAGCGCACAAAGTAGAGGTGGCCGTTGCTGCGGTGATCCTCGCCTGTGTGCTCGAGAAGCTGCAAATCGAGGTCCTTGAACGCTTCGTCGTAGCGCTTGATCAGCTCGTGACGGCGGTCGAGCATCTGCTCGTAACGCGCGAACTGAGCGAGTCCGATTGCCGCGAGAACGTCGGGCATATTACACTTGTACTGGGTGTTCACAACGTCGTACTCCCAGGAAGCGAGCTTTTCCTTGGAGAAAGCGTCCTTGGTCTGACCGTGAAGCGACCAGAGCATATATTGCTTGTAGATTTTTTCCTCGTCGATTCTGCCGCGGAGCCTGTGGACTGCGGCGCCGCCCTCGGCGGTTGTCATATTCTTGACGGCGTGGAAGCTGAAGTTGGTGAAATCCGCAATCTCACCGCACATCTTGCCGTGCCAGCGCGCGCCGAACGAGTGAGCCGAGTCAGCCATAACAACAACCCTGCCGATAAGCTCCTGCATTTTGCCTCTAGGGCGGAACTTGTCGCGCTGATTGCGCACAGCCTCAAAGATTCGGTCGTAATCGCACACGATTCCGGCAAGGTCAACCGGAATGATTACCTTGGTGTGTTCGTTGATAGCCGCCTCCATCTTGTCGTAATCCATCTCAAAGGTGCCGGGCTTGCAGTCAATCATAACCGGCTTTGCGCCGACGTGGTAGATTACCGAGCAGGTCGCGGTGTAGGTGTACGCCGGGAGGATAACCTCGTCCTGGGGACCTACTCCGAGAATACGCAGAGTCATCTCCGCGCAGGAGGTCTGCGACGAAAGACACACAGCCTGACCTGTGTGGCAGTATTCGCCGATTTTCTTTTCAAAAAGCTTGGTCTTGGGGCCGGTGGTTATCCAGCCGGACTCAAGCACTTCTTTAACCGCTTCAATCTCATCCTTGCCTATGTCAGGCGGTGAGAACGGAACATTCATCATACAATAAATTCCCTCTTTACCCTGTAATGAACGTAAATATACACATACATTATACTACCTATTATTGTAAAAGTAAAGGGGTAAATTCTTTTACGGAAAAATTGCAAGAAATTTGTGTTATTTTGTCGCGCACAATTGTGTAAAATGTGAAAGACTTCGGGCGCAAAGAAAGGCTGACCCCGAAAAGTCAGCCCTTTGGATTATGCTTTATTGAATTTTTCTTTGGGTTTAAGGATTTCCTTGGCGACGAAAATCGGGCGGTGCTTGCTCTGAATGTAGGTCTTGGCGAGGTAGGAGCCGATGATTCCTATGCAGAAAAGCTGGATTCCGCCGAGCAGCAAAATCAGCGCGACGATTGTTGCGTAACCGCTCACGGCAACGTTGAACCAGATTCGCTGAACGATTACAACAATAAGGTAGACTATCGCGGCGAACGCGGTGAGCATACCAAGGTAGGTAGCGAGCTTGAGCGGCTTTGTCGAGAACGCGGAGATTCCCTCAAACGCGTACCTGACGAGCTTCGTAAAGCTCCACTTTGTCTCGCCGGAGTTGCGCTCCTGAACCTCGTAGGGGATGTACTTTGTGTTGAAGCCAATCCAGCTGAAAATTCCCTTGGAGAAGCGGTGGTACTCGCCGATTTCGAGAATCGCGTCCGCGACTGTGCGCGAAAAGGTTCGAAAGTCGCTCGCGTCGGCGTGGAGCTCAACCTCGCTGAGCTTATTGATAAGCTTGTAGAATCCGGACTTGAAGCCGGTCATAACAGAGCCCTCTTTGCGGACTCCCTGATACGCCGCAACGCAGTCGTACTCGGGTTCGTTCTCGAGAATATTCATCATTTCGATGACAACCTCCGGGCGCTGCTGGAGGTCGGCGTCGATTAAGGAAACATAGTCGCCCGAGGAGTTCTTGATTCCGGCGTAAATCGCGCTTTCCTTGCCGAAGTTGCGGCTGAAGGAAACGACCGTGATCCGGCTCTCGGTTTTTTCGGTGTAAAGCTTTTTGAGCTTTTCGGCAGTTTTGTCGCGGCTGCCGTCGTTTACAAATACAAATTCGTAGTCGATGTCGGTTTTCGCAAAGGCTTTTACACATTCCTCGTAGAAAAGCTCGACGTTGCCCTCCTCATTGTAGCAGGGCACAACCAGTGAGAGTTTCATATTGTTCCTCTTTTCGGTTAAAATGCTATAAATAATTTTACACTTTATCATACTAAATGTCAATCGCAAGTGTTGTTTTGTAATGAATTTTGTGGTACAATATGCTTTAATGAGGTGAAGCTATGAATATTATTGATTTATATAAAGACGACAAAACCATCCTGTCCTTTGAGGTGTTTCCTCCGAAAAAGACCTCGCCGATTGAGTCGGTGTACGGAGTGCTCGAGGAGCTCAGCTCGCTCAACCCATCCTACATCAGCGTGACCTACGGGGCAGGAGGTACCGCCGCGGACAACACCTGCGCCATCGCGCGCAAGATTAAGGAGGATTACGGGGTTGAGGCGATTGCGCACCTCACCTGCGTAAACAACTCCAAGGACGAGGTCAGAGAGGTTCTGCGCCAGTTTAGGGAAAACAACATCGAGAATATCCTCGCCCTCAGAGGCGACATCGTTCCCGATATGCCTCCAAAAACCGACTTTAAGCACGCAAGCGACCTCACCGCGTTCATCAAGAGCTACGGCGGCTTCAACATCGCCGGAGCCTGCTACCCGGAGGTTCATCCCGACGCCAAAGACGAGGTTGAGGATATTATCAACCTGAAGAAAAAGGTTGACGCCGGAGCCGAGCTGTTGATTTCTCAGCTTTTCTTCGACAACGAGAGCTTCTACAGCTTTTTGCAGAGGTGCCGTCTCGCCGGAATCAACGTGCCGGTTGAAGCAGGAATTATGCCTGTTGTAAACAAAAACCAGATTCAGCGAATGGTGTCGCTCTGCGGAGCCTCGCTGCCGGCAAAGTTTACGCGCATTATGAACCGCTACGAGCACAACCCCGAGGCTCTCAGAGACGCCGGAATCGCCTACGCGGTTGACCAGTGCGTGGATTTGATTGCCAACGGAGTAAGCGGAATCCACCTCTACACTATGAACAACCCTTACGTCGCGCGCAGGATTACCGAAGCTATCGGAAAGCTTTTGTAAAATGATTGAGCTCAAAAGTATCAGCCGCGGGGAAACCGTGCGCTACCTCGGCGGAGCCGGAGTTAAGATGAACTCCTCGATGGAGAGCTTGCTCGACTCCTGCGAGAGCGAGCTTCTCAGGGCGGCTGTGCCGAAATATTTGTACAAAAAAATCAGCGTCGCGCAAGACGGAATTTTTGAGGGAGAGGATGTCAGGCGGCATCTCTCCGGCTGCGAGTACGCTTACGCGGTGTGCGTTACGCTTGGCGCGGCGGTTGACAGGCTGATTCGCTCGTCTCAGGTGAGCGATATAGCAAAGGCGGTCGTCATTGACGCAATGGCGAGCGCTGCGGTTGAGAACGCCGCGGCTCAGGTTGACGGGCTTATCGCGGATGAAAACGCAGGTAAATTCCTGACTTGGCGGTTTTCGCCCGGATACGGAGATTATCCGCTTTCGGTGCAGGACAGACTGCTCTCGATTCTTGACGCTCCGCGCAAAATCGGGCTCTGCGTTAATTCAAATTTCCTGCTTACTCCGACAAAGTCTGTCACCGCGGTTTTGGGAGTAAGCCAAAATCCTATCCCAAAAGGGCGCAGAGGCTGCGCTGTGTGCAATTTGGCGAAGGACTGCAAATTCAGAAAGGCTGGAACACGCTGTGAATTTTAACGATTTACTGAAAAACGACTTTATAATCCTCGACGGAGCCACCGGCACAATGCTGCAAAAAAGCGGACTGAAGCTCGGTGAAATTCCGGAGACTCTCAATATCACCCGACCCGAGGTCGTAAAGAATATCCACAAAGCATATATTGCCGAGGGAACTCAGGTTATCACGACAAACACCTTCGGCGCGAACAGATACAAAATGAAGGACAGCGGCTACTCCGTCGCCGAGCTCGTATCCTCCGCGGTTAAAAACGCGAGGGACGCCGCCGGCGAAAAGGCGCTCGTCGCGCTCGAAATCGGGCCTATCGGTCAGCTTCTCGAGCCCTCGGGCTCGCTGAGCTTTGAGCAGGCGTACGATTATTTCAAGGAGGAAATCCTCGCCGGCAAGGACGCCGACGCGATTTTCTTCGAGACCTTTACAGACCTGCTGGAGCTCAAGGCAGGAGTGCTTGCCGCCAAGGAAAACAGCACTCTGCCGATTGCCGCCTCGATGACCTTTGAGAGCAACGGCAGAACCTTTGCCGGCGTGAGCGTAGCGTCGGCAGCTCTGACTCTCGAGGGACTGGGCGTAAGCGCGCTGGGCGTTAACTGCTCGCTGGGTCCCGATGAGCTTAGCCCGATTGTCCGGGAGTTCACGAGGTGGACTTCTTTGCCGATTTTTGTTAAGCCGAACGCCGGCTTGCCCGACCCGAACAGCAACACCTACAACGTGCTCCCCGGCGACTTTGCCGAGAGTATGAGCAAAATCATCGACTTCGGAACTGTCAAGCTTGTTGGCGGCTGCTGCGGAACAACTCCCGATTATATCCGCGAGCTCAAAAAGGTTGTCGATACTAAAAAATACAGAAAAGCGCCCCTCAGCCGCGACACGGCAATCTGCTCAGCAACCACCGCGGTTGAGCTAAGCGAGCCGAGGGTTATCGGCGAGAGGATTAACCCCACCGGAAAAAAGCTCTTTAAGGAAGCGCTGATTAATAACGATATAGATTATATCCTCAGCCAGGCTATCAGCCAGGTCAATGCCGGCGCGGACGTGCTTGACGTCAACGTCGGACTTCCTCAGATTGACGAAAAGGAAATGATGACGCGCGTGATTAAGGCGCTGCAGTCGGTGGTTGACGTTCCGCTCCAGATTGACAGCACAAAGCCCGACGTGCTCGAGGCGGCTCTGCGTATCTACAACGGCAAGCCGATTGTGAACTCCGTCAACGGCGAGGAAAAGTCGCTGAGCGCGGTTTTGCCGCTCGTTAAAAAGTACGGAGCCTCGGTAATCGGACTCACGCTCGACGAGGACGGAATCCCCAAAACCGCCGAGGGAAGGTTCAAAATCGCGGAAAAAATCGTCAGCAGGGCAAAGGAGTACGGACTAAGCCCCAAGGATGTGTACATCGACTGCCTGACCCTCACCGTGTCTGCGGAGCAGGAGGGCTGCGCCGAAACGCTTAAAGCCCTCGAAAGAGTCACAAACGAGCTCGGCTGCAAGACCTGCCTGGGTGTGTCGAACATCAGCTTCGGACTGCCCAGACGCGAGCTTATCAACCATATTTTCCTGACAATGGCGCTGCACAGCGGACTCACGCTCCCGATTATCAACCCCAACGACGACGATATGATGGGCGCGGTGCGCGCGTACAAGGTGCTCGCGAATATAGATAAAAACTCATCAAAATTCATCGAACAATACAACGACGCCTGCGAGAACAAGCCCAAGGTTATCTCCTCGCGCCTGACGCTGGGAGATTCGATTATCGGCGGACTCAAAACCGAGGCGGCGTCGCTCACCGAAAAAGCGCTCGAAACAACCGACGCTATGGAGCTCGTTAATTCCACCCTGATTCCGTCGCTCGACAAGGTCGGAACAGATTTTGAAAAGGGAAAAATATTCCTGCCGCAGCTTATCCAGAGCGCCAACACCGCGCAGGCTTGCTTCGAGGTTATCAAGCGCCACCTCTCAAAGTCAGACAGCGAGCCCGTTTCCAAGGGAAAAATCATCCTCGCGACGGTCAAGGGCGATATTCACGACATCGGCAAAAACATTGTCAAGGTGCTGCTCGATAACTACGGCTACACCGTCATCGACCTCGGCAAGGACGTCGAGCCGCAGCTCGTTGCGGATACTGCCGTCGAGCAGAACATCAGGCTCGTCGGACTCTCCGCGCTGATGACGACTACCCTCGGCAGTATGGAGGACACAATCGCCCTCATCCGCAAAACTCCGGGGCTGGAAAACTGCAAGGTAATGGTCGGCGGAGCGGTGCTTACCGCGGATTACGCCGAGAAAATCGGAGCCGATTATTATTGCCGTGACGCAAAGGAAAGCGTCGATACGGCGAAGAAAGTCTTTAATTAAATGCGGAATGCGGAATTCGGAATTCGGAATTTGAATGTTAATTCGGAATGCGGAATGCGGAATTTGAATGTTAATTCGGAATGCGGAATGCGGAATTCGGAATTTAATTTCTTAATTTGGAATTGGATAATTTTAGATTTTCACCAACATATGAAATTACGACCCGCCGTTGAAGAAGGTTTATGATAAGTAAAGCTTTTTCAAAGGCGGCTCCGGCTGTCGGGGCTCCCGACACAAAAAAAGAACCACGGCAAAAACCGTGGTTCTTTTTTGGATGAAATTGTGTGAATGCACTTATTGCAGTGATGTATTTTACATCTCTTTCGTGTGCAATTATATTCTATACCATTATCGTTAATAATTCAACAATTCTAGCAGAATGTAATTGCTATATGGATAAACTGTAAGGGTTAATTCTTTATTGAATTAATGAGGAACAAAAGGGTAACAAAATGTAACGAACAAGCGTTCTAATATTAAAAGAAGATTACAAAAATTACTAACCCACTACAAAACCACTATATATTGTAGTTTAGTCCGTTGTCGGACACAACCCATAGCTTCATATACGCATAGATTGGCGAGGTCTCAGGCAGAACCCTGATTCCCAGCTCGCCTAAAAGCCGCGTGCTTTCGTAGGGCTCCTCGCTGCCTGCGCCGGTTAAGTAGAGCGGAGCCTTGCAGTTTTTGCAGAACTCAACAAAGTCGCGGTTGTGGGTCGGGAGGGTTCCCGAGTGGTAGGACTCAATCAGTACCGCCTTTGCGCCGAACGCCTCGGGATAACGCATTCCGGCGTGAGCCTTGATCCAAAGCACCGAGGAGAGCCTGTTGAGCTTAAAGATACCGTAGCTGTCCTTCTCGTAGTCGCGGATAAGCCGGATGAAGCTCTCGTCCTCAAATCTGCCGAACGGACCGTGCATCGAGCGGATGGTGTCGTTGTACGCGCGGTGCGGCAGGATGTACTTGGCGAGGTGAATTTCGGGGTCCTCGCCTGTGTTTTTGTAGCTGACGAACACTCCGCCGATTCCCTCCTTGATGAACTCAAAGCCGTATTTGAGGTTGTCGGCTCCGTTGGAGCGAGGGTCGGAGAGGATAAAGTTCGAGGAAACAAGCACAACCGGGATGTTGCAGTCTCCGAACGCGAGCGCGAGCGCGGCGGCGGAATACTGGAGCGTGTCGGTGCCGTGAGTTACGATGATACCGTCGTAGCACTCCTCGAGCAGGCGGTCGTTGACGCACTCGACGAGCTTGGTGATGTATTCGCCGTCGAGCTGCTCGGAGAGCGTTGTGTAGGGCTCAAAGGTCGTAATATCGGCGTGTATGCTTTTGATTAGTTCGTTGTTCTGAGCAGGCGTGGTAGTGATGTAGCCGTCCTCCTTGAGGGTGCTTCCGATTGTACCGCCTGTAAAAATTACCGCAATTCTCATTTATTTTACCGTCACATTAATCTTGATTGTTTTTTCCTTGTTGTTTTTGTAGGCTCCCTTTTTGACAGTCGCGAGGACCGTGGCTTTGCCCTTCTTAACACCGGTGAACTCACCGACAGAGGAAACCTTGACGATTTTTGTGTTGAGCGACTTCCACTTCACGAGCCCTGTGGCAAAGTAGCGGTCGAGCTTTTCAAAGATGTCGGTGTATTTCTCTCCCTTTTTAATTGTAAGGGTGAGGGGAGCGTTGGTCTTGAAGTTGTAGTAGCCGTAGATTTCGTGAGCCTGAGCGCCCTTTGCGGATTTTGATGAGCCGTTGACCGCGACAACGTAGTATTTGTAGGACTCAATGCTCTTTAGCCCCTTGTCGTGGTAGGAGCTTACGCTTGAGGACACTGTCGCGATTTTCTTGAAGCTATCCTTCGACCTGACCGAGCGGTAAAGCAGGTACTGCTTCGCGCCCTTGACCTTCGTCCATTTCAGGATGATGCCCTTCATATCCAAATCTTCCTCGGCGTAGAAAACGTCGGCTGTTTTGAGGCGGATTATCGACTTTGCCGCCGAGTATTTGCCGCCTGCCGCCTTGACCTTGAAGGTGTACTTTTTGCCTGCCTTGGGCTTTTTGAAGCTGAATGAGGTCTTTGAGCCGGAGTAAACCTTTTTGAATTTGCCGGAGCCCTTTTTGCATAAGAGCGAATACTTCTTCGCGCCCTTGACCTTTGACCATTTAACCTTGATAGAGGACGTTTTGTTTGCGACCTTGAGGGTCGGCTTTTTTGCCGCAGCTGAAAAGACAGCCGTTGAGCTTATAACTAACGCCGCGCATAACGCAGCGGACGCGAGTGGTTTTAAAAATCTCATAGGAACCTCCCTGTTTCTTATTTACTAATCTTATTTACTAATATATTAGCATATAAATACGCAGAAATCTATAGTTTTACAAAAAAAAGAAAGGGACTACCCTGAGGTAATCCCTTTAAATATTTAGCTGATTATTCTACAACTGTAACGTCGAGGTAAGCGATACCTGCGGAGAGGTCGTTGCGGAAGCTGTAGCTGTATTCTGCGAGAGCCTTTAAGAGGTTCTTGCCAACTTCGCTTGTGAACTTAACCTGAATCTGAGCAGTACCCGCCTTTTTAGCTGTAACAGTGTAATCCTTGTCGAGAGAAGCGACATCCTCGCCGCTGAGCTGCTTAACTTCAACGCCGTCAGCAGTTACACCGGCAGCAGCGTTATACTTTTCGCCGACCTTGAGAGTTACCTTAGCGTGAACTGTGTTGTCAGCAGGATCGGTATAGTAGCTGTCCGCAGGAACGAATAAGAAAGCAGTGCCTGTTGCCGCCGAGGATACAGAGCCCTTCTTAGCAACAATGCTGTAGTACAATACGTCAATGTTCTTTGTCTCAGGAGCGATAACAACGGAAGGAGTCTTAACGTCCTGAAGCTTAGTAGTCTTGCCTGTGTTTATGTCAAGGCTGTAAACAGTGTAGCTTGTAGCACCCTTAACAGCGTTCCAGCTGAGTGTTACCTTAGAAGCAGCCTTGTCGGCGGTAAACTTCATACCTGTAGGCATAGCGAGGAAGGTTGCGCTCTTAGCCGCGGAAGCAACTGACTTTGACTTACCCTTAACAGCCTTTACCTTGTAGCTGTAGGCTGTGCCTGAGGTAATCTTCTTATCTGTGTAGGTCTTAGCCTTAACAGTAGCCAGCTTAGCGTACTTGCCTGTAGACTTTCTGTATACGATGTACTTTGTAGCGCCCTTAACCTTTTTCCATGTAGCCTTGATTCCTTCTGAAGTAGCCTTTACGGAAGAAAGAGTCGGCTTTTTGAGTCTTGTAACGCTTACTTTCTTTGAAGCCTTGCTTACCGCGCTGCCCTTAACAGCCTTTACGGCATATTTGTACTTCTTGCCTGCCTTTGCTTTTTTGTCGGTGTACTTAGCCTTTTTGACAGTCTTGAGAACCTTTTTGCCGCGGTAAACTTTGTACTTCTTGGCACCCTTAACCTTTTTCCAGGAAATCTTGATGCCCTTTGTTGTGTTTACAGCTTTAACCTTTGTAGGTTTTTTAACTGTAGCAGCAGAAGCAGCAACGCCGCCGACAGCCATTGTAGAGGCTACCATTACAGCCGCGAGAGCTCCGCTGATAATCTTAGATGTTTTCATTGGATATTCCTCCTTTTAGATTTTAAGATAAAAACCTTACCAATTTTACCATAAATTCCAGCCGAAATCAACTGTGATTTTGCACAATAATACAACAATTTATATAGCTAAAGTGATAAAGATTAATTGATTAGGTGGCTTTTTTTCGGATTTTGTTGTGAATTAGTATCAAAGCCGCGAACAAAACGAACAAAACTCCCGAGATTATGAACATATCGGTGAGGATTGTGTTGAGGCAGGTGAGGTACATATCGCTCAGCGACCTCGAGATAATAGTAATCTTGCCCGGGATTCCGGTTATGTACACCGCCGCCGGTATCAGCAGAGTGAACAGAGCAGCCGCTCCGGTGGAGTAGGCGATGCAGCGCACGCCCTTGTGCTTCCATTCGTTGGTAAATATCATCAGCAGACACGCCGCAGCAGCAGTGACAATGCAGATTATCATAGCCCAAACCAGCTTGGACGAGTAATCCTGCGCAAGCTTTTGCAGCATTCCAAAGTATTTGAGCTCAATGTGCTGAGTGTAAATGCCGGTCGCTTCCTTGATGAAGTAGCTCAGGGAAGAATCGGTGTAGCTCTGGATTTTGTGAGCGCTGATGTATTTGTCGAGTGCGGTTCTCAGGCTTTCGTCAAAGTGACGTGTGTCAACCTCGAGCTTGTCGCCGGAGTAGAATTTGTCGATGTAATCCTGAACGTCCTCGCGAACGAACACCTCGTTGATAAAGCCCTCGAAAAAGCTCTTGTCAAGTCCGCTGGCGTCGCCGATGTCCATAAGGTCGTCGGTGATCTCGTCGCACAAATCGGTGTAGTAGTTCGAGTTGTTGAGCGCGTCGGTGAGGAAGCTGTTGTTGAGCACCGTAAATCTTAAAAGCGAGCTCAGCGCGACTCCGACTATGCTGACGCTCAGAACAAACGCGAGCACCGCGTAGAGGATGTTTTTGACGGTCTTATTCCTAAAAAATTCTTTCATACCGCACCTCCTTATTCATAAAGTCCCGTAATTACAGGACCCGAGGTTTTCTCGGCATAAACGAAAAAGCGTTGGTTAGTAAGTCCGAGGCTGTCGAACGGATAACAGGTGTAAAGCACGAGGTTCTCCTTTTTCGCGGAGAGGTCGTAGGCTTTTTTGTCCTTGTCGGTTGTGAGCTTTGTGCCCGTTACCTTGTACTTGTAGTTGCCGTAGCTTGTGCTGATTATGACAACGTCGCCCTTTTTGACGTTTTTGAGCCCGTTGAAGTAGGTGTTGTTGTGGCCTGCGACAAGAATCGTGCGGCCGTAGCCGGGGATAAAGCTTCCGGCGTAAATACCCACTCCGTTGCGAAGCGGCACGCTGCTGTCGCCGTAGAACAGCTTCGCGTCAACGTCGCAGTTTTCAATGCTCAGCTCGCCGAACTGCTTGCCGATTCCGGGGAAATCAACGTCCGAGGCGTTGACGGTGTCGGCGTTAGTGTCGGTCGGGATGAAGATATTGTCGTACGACTTGGAGTAGTCAACCTGCTTGTCCGCCATAAACATACTGCCTATCGACACAATATTCGAAATGAACGGCGCGCTTACCGCGAACACAAAAATGAACATCACAAGGCACAGCGCAACCGGAAAGATTATGAAGTTTTTGATATTTTTTTTGGATTTATTTTTCGATTTTTTCATAGCTTAACTTCTTTTTAGATAAAACTAAAGCTGTTCCGCTGAGCAGGAACAAACCGCCGGTAACCGCAAGGATTACGGCAGGAACAACGCTCGACTCGGCGCCTGTCGCCTTGATAACGTTGGTAGAGTCGTCAACGATTGTGTCTCCGCTCTTGGAGATAATCTTGACCTTGTTTGTGTCTGAGCCTGCCGCTGCCGACATTTTGAGCACTCCTGCCGCCGCGCTGGCGTAGCCGAGCAGAGTCTGCTTTTCCGAGGAGGAAAGCTCCCTGACTCCGGACTTGCCGGTGCCTTCAAGGAACGAGCGGCCCTGACCGATAATACCGTTGATTTTTGACGCCTGATCCGCAGTCATATCAATTGTATTGAAGTACGACTCCGCCTGATTAACGTAGGACGCCGGAACGTAAACGCTGTTGCCCTTCATATTCGCCGGAGTGCGCATATTTGAGAGCACGCTCTGCTCCGAGGAGTTGAGCCCGGCTGAAAAAACAGGCAAAGCGGAAGCCGCGATTATTGCCGCGGCAAAAAATATCGCAATAAGCTTTTTCATACAATCACCTTTCTATACAAATAAATATAAGCAAATAAGTTGAAGCTAATCATATTTATGCAACTATAAATTCTATCACATTAAAAGTAAAATGTAAAGAAGGAAACGGTTGGTATATCGCTTAATTTTGAATAACGCAGTTCCTTATTTTAGGGCAAAAAGTAGAAAAAATGCGGTAAATCCTCTTATTTGTTGCAAATGGAGAGGGTTTGTAGTAGAATTACAATGTATAATTATGTTACAAGAAGAGGTGCCGCTAATGGACAATAATAAAGAAAAGAACGAGGTGTACGAAATCTCGCTTAAGGATATTTTCCGAACCTTCAAGCGAGGCTTGTGGCTTATGGTTTCCTGCGCGATAGTTTTCGGCGCGCTGGCGTTCGGGTATTCGAGCCTGTTTATCCCAAAGACCTATATGTCAACCGTAAAGCTCTACGTAAAGACCTCGAGCATGGGAGAGGGCTACCAGGCTCTCAGCGCGTTCAACTACGCGTCAAGCAAGGTAAACACATATATCGAGATGCTCGACACCAACAACTTCCGCGAGAAGCTCTCGGATAATCTCGACAATAAATACACCGCTCAGGAGCTCGGGAAGATGGTGTCCTTCTCCAGAAGCGACGACGAGGACACAGAGGTGTTCTCCGCTTCGATCAAGGCGGCGTCTCCTACGGAAGCAAAGGTTATCGCCGACAGCCTGTCGGACGTTGCTCCGGGGATTATGTCCGGACTCGACGACGATACCGAGCTCAAAATCGTCGATAACGCAACTATCCCGACAAGACCTTATTCCCCGAGCGTTGCAAAGTATACGCTCTTTGCGTTTGCCGGAGGATTTATCCTCGCGCTGATTTTTGTATTCGTCAGGGAAGCCCTCGACAACAAAATCAAATACAACACCGAGGTTTCCGAGATTATCGGAATCCCGATTCTCTCCGCGATTCCCGACTTTAACGGCGAGCGGATCCTGCTCAGCTTAAACGGCGCGGCAAATAACACGGAAAGCGAGGACAAGTAAATGGCTAAGAAAAAGACAGGCGGAAAGAACAACGAAACGCTGATGTTTCAGGTAACGGAATCCTACAAAAAAGCCAGAACAAACCTCGTTTATTCAATCATCAAGAAGGGCTGCAAGAAGATTATCGTCACAAGCCCCTTCAAAAGCGAGGGCAAAACCACCACAACCATCAACGTCGCGATCGCGCTCTCTCAGCAGGTTGACACCAAGGTGCTCGTAATCGACTGCGACCTGCGCCGTCCGACCGTTCATTCAACAATGAACCTCAAATCCGACAAAGGACTCGCTAACTTCCTCAACGACGAATGCGAGCTTAAAGAGATAATCACTCACTGCGAGAGCGACAACCTCGACTTCATCACCTTCGGCGCAATTCCGCCGAACCCCTCGGAGCTGCTCTCGAGCGACAATATGTCCGATATGGTCAGACGCCTCGAGATGGTCTACGACTACATCATCTTCGACACTCCGCCCGTTAATATGGTTGTTGATATGATTCCGCTTATCGGGCTTTCCGACGGTATCGTGATGGTTGTTAAGCACAACAACACCACCTACCCCGAGCTCCAGCGCGCTGCCGAGACAATCAAACGCAACAACGGCAAAATCGTCGGCATAATCGTCAACGAGATTCCGACTCTTGAAACGTCGAAGGGCGGCTACTACCTCTACCGCAAACGCCGCAGAGGCGGCTACGGCAGCTACGAAACAAGCGTATATTGACAAGAAAGCGCGCGCAATCAGCGCGTCCGCTTTCGTATAGCCATCGCTCGTGCGCGCGCAGCGTGCAACTGAGCGGGCAATATAAATTGTATTTTGCTTTATAGGAGTTTATGCTATTGCAATTATCAGTTACCCTGTGAAAAAGTTTATTGTTTTGCGGCGTTACAGAGCAGTTTCCTATAAAGTAAATTAACTGCTTTTTGAAAGCAAAGGTGATTTTTTGTACCAAAAGGGAATCCAGGGATGGATTAAGCATTTTGACTTTTTGCTGCTTGACGTCCTGATGCTGAACGTTTCGGTGTTCCTTTCGATTTTGATCGCAAGCGGAGGACGCCACAGCGTAAGGCTCTCGCAGGAGATTTCGAAATATCTGATTATAGTCAACGCTATTGCGATTGCGGCGGCGCTTTTGCTGCATACATATAAAAATATTCTGAGGCGCGGATACTACAAGGAGCTCGTCAGCGTTATAAAATACGTGCTCAGCGTGTTCCTTGTTGTGGTACTTTACATCTTCGCGATAGAGAACAATTCATCCAACATCATCAAAAACATCCTGTATTTTACGGCGGCGATATTCTTTGTGTTGTCGTATTTTGTCAGGCTGTTTTACAAAAAGTTTTTACGCTACCAGCTCAGCAAAAAGGAAGGCACTCCGCTTCTGCTTGTTACAACAAGCGATATTGTGCGGAGCGTTCTCGATACGCTTGACAATGAGGAGCTCGGCGTTGTTAACGTCGTCGGAATTGTCATAGCGGACAAGGATATGACCGGAGAAGAAATCAAAGGCCGTCCCGTTGTGGCAAACAAGGATGAAGCCGCCGAGTATGTTTGCAGAAGGTGGATTGACGAGGTTTTCGTCAATATTCACGACGATAAATACTACCCCAAAAAGCTTATTAATGAGTTCGAGACAATGGGTCTTGCGATTCACGAGCGTCTCGCCAACCGCGAGAAAATGGAAGAAAAGCACCAGCTCGTTGAGCGGCTGGGAGCCTACACCGTGCTCACAACCACAATCAACTACGCGTCTCCGATGCAGCTTTTTGCAAAAAGGCTGTTCGATATTATCGGCGGCTTTGTCGGCTGCGTAGGAACCCTGCTTTTATTTATTATTGTCGCTCCTATGATTTACGTCAAATCCCCGGGGCCTGTGTTCTTCAAGCAGACCCGAGTCGGAAAAAACGGCAAAAAGTTCAAGCTCTACAAATTCCGCACAATGCACCTCGACGCCGAGGAACGCAAAAAGGAGCTTATGGCGGAGAACCGCGTCAGCGACGGTATGATGTTCAAGCTCGACTTTGACCCGAGAATCATCGGCAGCAAAAAGCTCTCCGACGGCAGGGTCAAAAAAGGTCTCGGCGGCTGGCTGAGGGCTCTCTCGATCGACGAAGCCCCCCAGTTTTTCAACGTGCTCAAGGGCGATATGAGCCTTGTCGGCACTCGTCCGCCGACGGTTGACGAGTGGGAAAAGTACGAGCTTCACCACCGCGCGCGTCTCGCTATCAAGCCCGGAATCACCGGAATGTGGCAGATAAGCGGCAGAAGCAAGATCACCGACTTTGAACAGGTTGTTAAGCTCGACACAAGGTACATCCGCGAGTGGAGCATTTTGCTCGATATTAAAATTTTGTTTAAGACTGTCTTTGCCGTACTGCGCAGGGATGGCTCGATGTAAAGGTATGAATGAAAATGAGAAGCTTTAAGGACTTGAAAATCGCTGTTGCCGGCACCGGCTACGTCGGACTTTCTATCTCCGCGCTGCTCGCGCAGAATCACGAGGTAACGGCGGTTGACATTATTCCCGAAAAGGTTGACCTGATTAACCGGAGAAAATCCCCGATTCAGGATGAATATATTGAACAATTTTTCAAAAAAGATTTGACAGGCGAGAAGAAGCTCTGCCTGTCGGCTACAACAGACGGTTCCGCTGCCTATAAGGAAGCGGACTTTGTTGTGATTGCGGCGCCGACCAACTACGACCCGGAGAAGAACTTTTTTGACACCTCGGCGGTCGAGTCGGTAATCAGGCTCGTTATGAGCGTTAACCCCGACGCGGTTATGGTGATTAAGTCCACAATCCCCGTCGGCTACACCGAGAGCGTCCGCAGGAAAACCGGCAGCAAAAATATCATCTTCAGCCCCGAGTTTCTGCGCGAGTCAAAGGCGCTGTACGACAACCTCTATCCCTCCCGAATCATCGTCGGTACGGACTTAAACGACCCCGAGCTCAAAAACGCCGCCGAGGTTTTTGCCCGGCTGCTCAGCGAGGGCGCGTTCAAGGAGGATATTGATACGCTGTTTATGGGCTTTACCGAGGCTGAAGCGGTCAAGCTTTTCTCAAACACCTACCTCGCGCTGAGGGTGAGCTACTTCAACGAGCTCGACACCTACGCCGAGATGAAGGGTCTCGACACCAAAAAGATTATCGACGGAGTGTGCCTTGACCCGAGAATCGGCACGCACTACAACAACCCCTCCTTCGGCTACGGCGGCTACTGCCTGCCAAAGGACACAAAGCAGCTGCTCAGAAATTACGAGGATGTGCCGCAGAATATGATGACGGCAATCGTCGAGAGCAACCGCACCCGAAAGGATTTTATCGCCGACCGCGTGCTCGATATGGCAGGCTACTACAGCTACGGCGACAACAATTCCTACGACAAAAGCAAGGAAAAATCAGTCGTCATCGGCGTTTACCGCCTCACGATGAAGAGCAATTCCGACAACTTCCGCCAGTCAAGCATTCAGGGCGTTATGAAGCGCGTCAAGGCTAAGGGCGCGAGCGTGGTTGTCTACGAGCCGACGCTCGAGGACGGCTCGACCTTCTTCGGCAGTCCGGTTGTGAACGACCTCGAAAAATTCAAGCAGATGTCCGACGCGGTTATCGCGAACCGCTACGACAGCGCGCTTGACGACGTTGCCGACAAGGTATATACAAGAGATATTTTCAGACGAGATTAATTATATTACGGAGAAACGAGGTGACAAACGGAATATGAACGAGAAATTACGCGTGCTGATGGTGCACAATTTCTACCAAATCGGCGGCGGAGAGCACACTGTCTTTGCCAACGAGGTTGAACTCCTGCGTAAAAACGGTCATACCGTTGTCGAGTACACCCGCTCCAACGACGAGCTGAAAAGCTCGAAGCTCAAAACTCTGCTGACTCCGCTTTCGACGCTCTGGTCGCTGAAAACTCACCGCGAGGTCAAGCGTATTATCAAGGAAGAAAAAATCGACGTTGTGCATTGTCACAACACCTTTCCGCTGATTTCGCCGTCGGTCTATTACGCCGCGCGAAGCCGCAGAGTTCCCGTATTCCAGACTGTTCACAACTTCCGCTTTCTCTGTCCTGCCGGAACCTTCTTCTGCGACGGGAGCGCCTGCGAGCGCTGCCGCGAACAGGGGAATTTTAAGGAAGCCCTGCGCCGCGGATGTTACCGTAATTCCAAGGTGCAGACTCTGGTGGTCGTCGCAATGCTCAAATTGCACAGGCTGCTCAAAACCTACAACAAGATCAACTACATTTTTCTCACCGAGTTCAACAAAAGCAGGTTTGACCGCCTGATTGATATAAACGGCAAAAACGTTTTTATAAAACCGAATTTTGTAGAAAAACCCGCCGATTTCCGCCGCGAGCTTTCTGAGAAAAAGTTCGTCTTTGCCGGAAGGCTTGATGAAAACAAGGGCATAAAGCTCCTGCTCGAGAGGTGGAAGGCTCTCCCCGACGACTACAAGCTTCATATCTACGGCGAGGGCGAGTGCGAACAGCTTGTGCGTGAAGCCGCCGAAAAATACCCGAATATCGAGTTCTACGGCTTTGTTGAGCGTGAGCAGATCGCCGCGGATATAAAGGACGCCTTCGGGCTTGTTTTTCCGAGCATATTGTACGAGGGCTTCCCGATGATTATCTCCGAGAGTATGTCGTACGGATGTCCGGTGCTTTGCGCGGATTTGGGCAATCACGGCTCAATCGTCCGCGAATCTCAGGCGGGCACGCTGTTTGACCCAAAATCTCAGGAGAGCTTCAACAAGGCGGCTGAACTCATCGTCAGCGACAACGACCGCCTGTCGAAAAACGCTTTGAAGTATTATGACGCGGTGCTCGATCCGCAGAGCAATTACGAAACCTTGATGCGGATTTACACCGACCCGGGCGCGGTCAGGGGCAAATAACTTTAGCGGAGGATACAATGGATAATACCGCAAATCCGCAGCTTAAACGGGCTGATATAATCGGCGTTCCGATTTCGGCTGTTAATATGGATAGCTGTGTGGATATAATTTTCAACGATTTTGAAAGTCACAAGGGAAAGTACATCTGCGTTTCCAACGTGCACACAACCGTTATGGCGCACGATGACCCCGAATATTTTAAGGTTCAGGCGGAGTCGTTCCTCTCAGTGCCAGACGGAAAACCTCTTTCCGTCGTCGGCAAAAAGCAATTCCCCGAGATGGACCGCGTTACCGGACCCGACCTTATGCGGAGAATTTTTGACGAATCAAAAACCCGTCGGCTCCGCCACTACTTTTACGGAAACAGCAAGGAAAACCTTGATAAGCTTATACAAACGCTAAAAAAGGACTATCCGCACCTTGACGTCTGCGGCTATGAGCCCTCTGTGTTCAGGGATATGACCGAGCAGGAGGAAGCGGAGCTCGCCGGACGAATCAACAAAACCAACCCCGACTTTGTGTGGGTGGCTCTCGGAGCTCCGAGACAGGAGCTTTTCTGCAACAGGCTCGAGGGCAGGATAAACGGCTTGATGGTCGGCGTCGGCGGCGCGTTCAACGTGCTCGCCGGAATTGTTCCCGAGGCTCCCATGTGGATGCAAAAGCTCAGCCTGGAGTGGTTTTACCGCTTTTTGCAGGAGCCGCGCAGACTGTTCAAGCGATACCTTGTAACCAACACCAAATTTTTGTGGTATCAGATTACTAAAAGATAGGAGCGAGAATCAATTATGTCAGCATTCAGCGGAGCAACCCTAATGATAACAGGAGGTACAGGCTCCTTCGGAAACACGGTGCTAAAGCACTTCCTGACGACCGACATCGGCGAAATCCGCATTTTCTCGCGCGATGAGAAAAAGCAGGACGAT
>CADBTV010000044.1 GCA_902797655.1 uncultured Ruminococcus sp. | reverse complement strand
CGTATGCCCGTTACGGTCGTTTGGTCACCCACTTTTGATAAATCAAGAGTAATCGGTATCTGGCGAAGCATATTAACACTCCCTTTCAATTAAATTATAAAAACAAATGCCGCTGAGTTCTAACCCAGCGGCACAAAATTATTTATATTTTTTCCCGATATTATCCTTTGCGTTCTTACGCCAATCAAACAGAACATCTGACAACATTCTGCCGTTTTCGTAAACCATATACCCGGAGTGTTGAAGCAGATTGCTTATCTCCTGTTGTTTCTCGCGATCATCACGAAGATAAGCCCTCTGATACTCTTCTTTAAAAGCGTTACTGAGAGCGTCTCTGACCGCCTTTCTCGCGTTTTTATACGCGTCTACGTCGTACTCACCCTTGCTTTTCTGCTCCTCGTACTTCTTCTGATATAGTTTGTCGAGCTGTTCTTTCGCCTTTTTGCTCTCCCCTGCGGCGTAATGTCTGCCGTAGGATTCCGCGTAGGACTGAGGCTTTCTCTCTACCGGCTTGTTGAATAAATCAACTTCAAACCTCGACAAGATCCCGTTGAGTATGTTTTCTACGTTCTGAGTCGGAACACCGAAAAGTCCAGATAACTGTACGCCGAAGTTATTTACCGCTGTAAAGATTGATTCAGGATTAACAACGCCGTACTGAGCCGCGTCAGCTATATGAATTATCTCGTCGTATGTATCGCCGGCTGCACTAAACGTATCATTGAGCATATCCACAACAGGCACAGAAAACATCGCCCAAGGGTTATCTCCTTTTATTTTTGCGCTTATATACTCATAAAGCTCATTACCGAAAAACGGCTCCACAACGCCAACGCCGTTTGTCAGCATATCGCCAAACACGGTACTGAGTACACTTTGAAGCGTTACCTCATCATCATCGTCCTTGTATCGCTTCTTTTTATTGAGCGCCATTGCGGCAAGGTATGACATTCCCGCAAACACAGAGAGCGAGATTATCTGAGATGTAATAGCTTTAATTACTTTTGATTTGTTTTTACGCTTTTTATCGCCCTTGTGTGCCAACGCGTCGCCTATACTGTCATAAATTATACCCGTGTTTTGAAGCGGCTGAGTTTTGAACATAAATATAGACTTCCAAAATTCATGTGTAGTTTTTTGAAGTTCTGTCCTATGCAACGTGTCATACATAGGCTGAGTATCCTCAATCACCTTATCATAAAGCTTTGCAACCTCGTCAAAGAATCCCTCGGAGCTCTCAGCCTTTCCGCTGCGCTTGACTTCATATTTGCAGGAGTTCCACAACAGCGCGGTAGTTATGCAGTCCACACCCTGTATCCATTTTGCGGGATTAAGCACCGTCGGGATTTTCCTCGCCCAACTGTTCATCATTTCCGCTAATTCCTGCTGTGACATTCCGATTCGACGCATATAGTGCTGTGCTGTGTGCGCGTCTATCTCGTCGATAAGCTTTTGATAATTACCGGGCTTGAACAGCGCGGGCGATACAGCAAGTCCTTTCATCAGCGCTGAATGGCTCAGATATACCCCCGCCGTCGGATAAGAAGCGGCTTGCTTTATGACAACCGAGATATTCGCCGTCAGCGTTTTGAGCACCATAGCTTTTCGTAAGCCGGTAATAGTTTTGTTAATACGATTTGAAGCGTCGTTGTCGGTTACACGAGAGGACTCGAGGTCTGCTATGAGCCTGTTGAAAAACTTATTTGTATTACTGCCCCATACTTTTGTTATGGTATCTCGAACCGATCCGGATTTGCCGCCGTCCTCGTTTCTGAAATTGACATTTAACGCTTTCTTGAAATTCCTTGTTGGTACAGCCAGTCCGTAAAGCTTTGAAACGTCATTAATATGACGGGCAATAACCGTATTCAGACTCGTGATTACCAACGGCTGCGGAGCCTTGCGGACTGTGCTCTTTAACATTCCCATTCCCTCAAGAGTCCTGTCAAAATTAAGCTCCTCGAGCTCGTTCTGCAAGTAGTTCTTGTCAACTACGATTGGAATATAATATTCAGCCATAGCGACGCTGCGGTGCTTGATTTTGTTGCTCACCTCATTGATTGCCTTTTTTGAGTAATCGTTAAAGTATTCCTCAGCAATTTTGCGGTATTCCTGCTCAAAATCTGTTAGTTTGCTTTCAAGCGCGGTGATCAACGAGGTATTGACCCCTTCGATTCTCGTTGACTTATCTATTGCCTCCGCTATCTTGCCTTTTTTCAGAAGCTTGGCATTAGGAAGAAGAAAACCGCTCTTTTCCATATGAACAAGATTTACCGAGCTTTGCTCTCTCGACCAGGTCATCAGGATTTGCAGAGCTGTCATTCTGGTGAGACTGATTGTCTGCGTATTGCCGTTATTCTCCTGATAATCGACATCTATTATATTTTCAAGTGAGTGCTTATACTCCTTCGCCCTCTTTTCAGTAAGCTCAAGAAACTTCTTCTCGGCGTTCATCTTATAGATATTAGCCTTCCGCTGACCCTCATTGAGAGCGTTTACGTGGTACATTATCTCGGAATCATCGTTATATCCCGAGTAATACCGCGCAAGCCTTATACCGTTGAGCGCAAGATTCTTAAAGCCTTTGAGCTTTGCTTTTTTTGCAAACTTCTCAGCCTCATTGAAATCTCTGTTGAGCGCTTCTCCGCTCTCATAGTTGGTGGCGACGTCGGCTCTGTCAAGCTGTTTTGTTGCGTCTTGGACAGTATTGTAAATATCATATAATACCGTATAGATATTATTCGCCTGTTTCAACGTCAAGTTTTTGGTGTTAATCGGTTTCCCGTCAAGCTCCTTCAGCTGTTGATCTAAAAGCCCTACAAGCTGAATAACGTATTCCAGACTGTCTATGAGCTGCTCGCTTATCTCTCCGTTGTACTCGGTGTCAGACTTATTAAGCTTGTCAAGCTCTATCAGAAGTGTCTTGAGGTTGATATTCGCCTTAGTCATTTTGCCGTTTTCGAGCGCCTCGGTTATCGCAGTACAAGCTTCAATATACGCCGTCGCGAACGCGTCCGGCACATATACATTTGCCGTCGGGTGTCTGAGCGCGGAGGACATCTTGCTTTGGAGTTTTCGTATTTTATCAACGACCTCGGTAAGCTCACGTGCTTCGCGCCATTCCTGTTTCTGTATCCGACTGTTTTTCTTCTGCTCGTTGAGCTGATTGATAACATTACGTTGCTTTTTACGTTCTTTTGCTACTGCTTGCCGAACCTTTCTATCAACAAGATTCTTAATTGGTTTTGTACTTTTGAGTTTGAGAAGCTCTTTTGAATCATCATCAACAAGCTTTTCAATTTCCGTGCGCCGCTTTAATAAATCTTCGTCGTCATAGTTTGACTCAATCAGCCAATTTATCTCGTCAAGTCTTTCGGAATCTTCTCTGAGTTTATCAAGCCTTTTCTTATATAATCTAAGCTCGTTTTCAAGCTTTGCGTTTGCCTTTGTTGCTCTCAAAAGATTGTCTCGCTGTTCCTGAGTTTTGGAAAGCTGACGCTTCAATTTATTAATTTCTTTTGGCGACAAACCGTCTGTAGCGTTAAGCCCTTGCTGACGAGCATACTCGGTCATAACATCAGCAGCAAGCTCTACCGCTGCCACATCTATGTTTTCAAGCATACCGTCAAGGTATGGGTTAATATACTTCGGTGCGAGAGTATCGCTAAGTAACTCTTCTAAAGCAACATACGCGTTACCTCCGTCAATATCATCGCCTAGACTTGTTAGTTCACCTATCTGTTGCAAGTCAGTGATAATATCCTTAACAGTTGTACCCTTTTTACTCCCATCTATACCGGTCTGAGCGTTTTTTTCAAGGGCTACTGTGATTCCGTATCCTAAAAGTTTATTTTTATATGTACGGATATTCTCGTAATTACTCCTGATTTCCCCTTCCTCTGCTTCCGGGATAATAAGTGTTCTGCCTTTGACAATATCTCTTACATCCTTACGACGCTGATTACGTTCATCGTCTAATACATTACTGTATAAGAGGCTCTGACGCATATCGAGCACAAAGTTCTTAAAACTATCGGAGAAGTTTTCGTCTGAAGCGGTATTGACAAAGTTCTTGATCTTGTCAGTAAGGTTGCCGATGTGTGAACGTTCTATAGAGTATTCCTTTACAAGTTTATTTGCAATTGTTCTGTATCGACTGTCAGATAAGCTCTGATTCTTGCCGCTTCTCACGATTTCGTGAGATTGCTTTGCGAGAGAGTTAAACATAAGCTCCATAGCACCCAAAGAATCGTCAAGAAGCATTTTTTCAAAATCAATATTCTCGCCTTCGTCCTCAACCAAGTCCTCGTCGAACACATCAAGGTTAAAATCACCGTTTGCAGACTCTTCAAGCAAGTCCTCTTCGGTGTAAACTTCTTCTCGGTCCTGATACTGAGTATCTCTAGGTTCTCTGCTTGGGTATTCTTTGATTATCTCATACTCACCGTTATGATATTTAGCTAATATCCAACGATTTTGTTGATATCCGTCAATTCCTTTCAGCTTACAATGGATTCCGCTGTAATCATCTGTTTTGAAATTCCAATGATCGCTCAATCTAAGACTACCTTCCGGCTTGCTGCTCCAGCCTATATTGTTTGAGTTATAGTAGCTTGCGGAATATGGAGAAGAATTCACAACATCCCACTTACTTATATCTATACTCGCTTCAAGCGGCATTCTGCCTTTAGGATTAATAGTACGCCAGAAAATATCTTTATACTTATCAAACTCTGAATCGTTTTTAGGATTGAGCCTGTTTCTAATAAGTTCATCGAGTTTATTGTCGCGCTCACGCCAAAAATCATCTTTTCTTTTGCGCAAAGACTTTTCTTCCTTTACGTTTGACGCTTTTGTAAAAGCAAACTCCTTATAGTATTTTTGTAGATAGTCTTGTTGGATTAATTCAAACTCCTTTTGAACAGGTTCCATCCTTTTGACTTCTTCTCGGTCTTGATATAAAATATCACCGTTTAATACGCCCTCGGGTCTTTCTTCGTAGCCGTAATGCTTAAGCACACTTTCAGGGAGTATGTCTGGAAAATGCTTATTGACATAATCAAGCAAATCAGATATACTGATAGTAGAACCAGTAAGGTAGTCCGCTTTTGCGGGAACGCCTGGGGACAACCTCCCAGCTGGTTCTTTTTTTGCGTTTATAGAATATAAAATATTGATTGAATCAACTTCGTTTGTTTCCCTATTAACTACAAAAGAAACAATATATGGTTCATTCTTTTTATTCTTTGCTGCACTTATTAAAACATAAGTGTTGCTTGCATTTATATTTTTAGGTATTGTTTCGTTAATTCTTATTGCGTTCTTTAATAATTCACCTGATTGTAGAGTTATAGGTGCAAGTACTTGAAGTCTCCTATCAAGTCCGTGCCTCAATCCTCTTCTTGAAACTATGATCTCATTTTTTATGTCCTCAACATATACTACAGCATTACCGTTTTCGTTGTATCTTCCAACGGAAGCGGCATTTTGTTCTGCTTTTGAAACAATTGACTTTCTTGTGGTTGAATTAGGGGTGTATGATATGCTATCGTCTACCACAGTAACTTTCATATCAGGCTTGTTCACTAACTCATCATAAGAATATCCGTTACCTCTATCCTGATATCTTATATCCTGATTGCTGTCCTTAAACCTTTCCGAAAGAGGAATAACCTCGCCGTTGTCGTCGTAGGTTACGGCGTCGGCGGATTTAATCTGATTTGACTCGCGGATAACATAGGACTCTCCCCTGCTTACAGGCTTTCCGTTAACAAGATCTCCGCCCTCGTCAAGTACAATACCATCATAATCGAGATTGTTCTCCTCGATTATTTCGGCTATATCATATCCGTCCGTCCAATCGGGCAAACCGTTTTTCTGCAATTCACCCATTCCGTATTCCATACGGAACTTATTAAACAACTCACGCTCCGTCCGATTTCGAGTATCAAACATTCTGCTCGATTTAACATATACATCATATAAGCCGGTACCGCTGTCACGATTTGTATATCTATCGGCATAGTCTTTGCTTTCTGTAAAATACTGCCAATCTTTAAATACAGTAAAACCGCCGCCTGATTTGGAGCCGTGATACAAATGCAAATCATACCCCGCAGCCTTAGCCGCTTCGTCAACCATTCGCTGCGCGGTATCAAGATCACCGCGCTCAACGGCGGTTAAATAATCACGGTCTATCTGTTCGACGTTTCGAGATTGATATTGAATATCAGGATTGTTTTTATCAAACGTACCGATATTATCAGTCGCGGATTTGATTTGTTCGGGATAAAAGGCAATATACTCCTCGTCCCCGTTGTTCACTCCGTCATATCCCATTCGCTCCAGTTCTTCTCGAGCTTTTATTCCCGCATAGTTTTCGCCCGCGAATTTGTTAAGAACCTTATACGCCAAGCCTTCCGGCGCGGGATTCTTTATATTCAAATAAAAAGCGCGTACATTTGAACCGTAACCGCCCGCGTCAAGCTCCCAGGGGCTGAAGAACATACCCTGTATATCCATTCCGCTGCGCCCTTTTGTTTTATCAAAAACAGTAAAGTCAGCGTCGGTGCCGTGATAAACCACAAGCGGCTTGCCGTCCTCGTCAACTATCTTGCTTGCATTTTCGGAATCGTTCTCCCAATCCCCGAACCATTCCTTGAAGTTTTGGGAGTAAATCTGACGGTCTTGAGTCTGCACATAGTTACTATTGACATCATTATCTTGTTGTGATAAGTAATTCTTTATCTGCTCAGTATAATCACTATTTATAGTATTTCTAATACTAAACTTACTATCACTATTTTCAGTATTCTCCTTCACCGCCTGTCTCGCGTTCTGATTCTTAACACCTTCCGTTACTGCCTTTTCCCACTTATCGACAAGGCTCTGCAGGTCGTCTGCCTGAGCAAGGAGAGTACGAGCTTCGCCCTTGATTGACTGGTCAATTCCTGAGCTGAATATCTTTTTGTGAAGCTCACGCAGTCTGTTGATAACTTTCTTTACAACCTCAATCAGTTTTTTTGCCGTACTCGGGTTTTCCGCTGCCATTTTCTCCAATACATCAGAGTGTCTGAGCATATCCGAGCATACCTCTGCCAAAGCTTCCTTTGACGCATATTCGCGTACTTCATCATCACTCATAGAGTTATATCTCTCTGAGTGATGATTTTTTAGGTTTGTTACTTGTTTTTGAACATACTCTGACCAAGCACCGTCTCCTATTGTGTTTGCTATACTTTCGCGCAGCGACACATATTGCTCCGGAGCGTGTTCGGAAACATGAGTAAGTTCGTGTGAGAAAGTTGACATCATAGCAGCTTGTTTGACTGCCTGGTTGATATTAGTTCTTCCGGCATTAACATCAATTGCAACAGTATTTGAGGAACTGTCATAATAACCGTTAGCGTCTGTAAACTTGCCCTCTGTGTTTGGTTTTGACTCATAGAATCTTATATTGATTCCGCTTTTCGCAAAGGCAGAAATGTACTCTATCTGCTCTTTCTGATATTTTGACAGCTTGGCATTCTTTATTTCGCTTGTATCGACTGTTCCTTCTTTGTATCCTTTGTTCTCGGATTTCCACTGTTCCTGTGCCTGTGTAAGCGTATACTGTGCTTTTGCGTTTTTAATATATACATTCTTGCCTGACTCATATGCGGCTAATTTAGCCTTATCTGGGAGCGTATAAACGTTATTATCCAGCGAACTCATTGGACTAAGTGTACGCCCGATATTATGATACTGCAAAAACTCCTGTGTATAACGACCTACATCTTCCTTGCCATCGTAGTTTTCTACAAAGGACTTTGTGGTATCAGCATTAAATCCCTGAGCTTTAGCGTTTGCTTTGAGCGCATTTTGTTGCGTCATACCGTTTGTATCGACCTTATTGTACTCAATCATTTCAGCCTTTGGAAGTGTAAAATCAACTGATTTTAATGCTTTAATGTAGTTCTGAGAATGCTTACTGTCAATCTCCGGCATTGAAGAAACGAGAGTACGCAGACTTTTACTACTGTTGATTGTATCCGCTTCGTTTTGACTAAGCGATTCTCCTTTTATGAATTTGAACGCAACAGACTTCTCCTCTTCCGAAAGAGAGGAGTTATTCACAAAATTTTCTATTGCTGAGGCTTTGTCGTTATTAAAGCCCTCTGAAGCTGCCGACATAATCTCGCTTCTGAGCTGACCGAGCTTTGACGGCGAATAATCTCTATCCTTCTTTAGCTTTTGAGCAAGCTTAGCGACATTTTCCTCGTTTTGATATTGTTTCGCAATACGCGTCAACATTTCGGCATTGTCTTTAGCCTTAATATCGTTACCGGTTACAGTGTTGGATGCGTAATTCATACCCGCTGCGCCGGCGTTCATTACGCCGCCCGATAAGGCGCCGCCCGCCGCGCTCTGAGCGACCTGAATCCCAAAGTCCTGCCAAGCCTTCAACTCAGCCTCGGCGTCGTTGTAGCCGGCTTTCAGATAATTCTCTTTATTCTTGGAAAACTGCGACACATCGCCGTTGATAATATTGTCGGTAATGAGATTGGCAAAATCCGTAAAAGCTTCCTCCGAGCCTTCCGTTGCCATTCCTCGAAATACGTTTTGAACAATATCCTTGACTGAGCTGCTGCCGCTCTGCTTGAACGCTTTGAGTTGGTCAATAGACATCTTCTCAAAGAACGCCTCTGCAATACCGCTCGCAACACCTGTTGCAAGCGCCTGTTCAAGCGTGCTTCCGTTTTCAATAGCCTCGTTTGCCGCCTGTGTTCCCGCTTCGGTGCTCATTATAGCCAAGCTTACAGTCTGTCCGCCTGGCAGAGCGTTCAGAGGAAGCAATGAGGCGAAGTCACCCATACTCATTCCCGTCTCATACAGGAAGGAACCTATCGGGTTATCAATACTTTTTGAAACCGCGTCCCTTGTATTCTGAATTGCTTTTTCGGAGGTTAAGCTCGGGTCAATATATCCGTCCCCGTTATTAAAAAGCTTGTCTCCCTCGGCTTTTATATAATCAGACGCGGTATTTGCGGCAGCGATCGGGTGAGTAATAACTGAGCCTAAACTTGCGATAGCCGCAGTGCCGGGGTTCTGGGTTATCAAATCAGCCTGTTCTTTTAAACTTTCTTCCGCTTCCTTATGTTCCTTTGCCCTGCTGTACCACTTGTAAAGCTCGTCTATATCATACCCCTGCTCACTTAAACGGCGAAAATCAGACGTAGCCTCAAGCTTTTCTTTTTTAAAGTCCTTTTTGATATTTTCGGCAGCCTCATCATCGTCGGGAAGAACAGGCGCTTCATCAGGATTTTCCTCTCCGATATTTTTATCCTTATTCTTCTCTACGTAGTAATAACGCTCCAGGATCTTCTTGACTTCGGGGTCGAGGTTATTATAGTACTTATCATACTTTTCCTCTGATTCTTTTTCTTTTTTGAGGCTTTCGAGCCGCTCAAGCTCGGGAATTGCAGGCTCAACAGTACCAAAGAGATTTTTTCTGATTACGACCTCCGCTTCTCCTGAGTTTTTCAGCTTATCAATAGCGTTCTGCACATCTGTAGGAGTAGCGATTTCCTCACCTTTTTGTGACAACCATTGCTTTTCCTCTTCATCGTCCGTCTGTTCCGCGGCTCTGAGGAAATCATCATAAGTCCTCAGAGTCGCGTACTTCCGGCTCCTGTTCAGCTCTGTCATAGCTCGGTTATAATCGTCCTCATTGTCAAACTTTGAGGCAAAGGCATTGAGATTATTTGTATAGTCGGCAAATTCTCTCAAATTCTGCTTATACTGATTAACCTGATTTTTCAGATTATCGTACACACTTGTGCCTCTCAGAGACTCAACATAGTTGTCGATATAATTATCATCTGATAGATTGTGAAGCCGCTCTGAATAAGACAAAGCATTATTCGCAAAATTATAATCCGGTTTTTCTGAACTGGAAGAGACATCATTCATAAGACTGTTTGCTGCTTGAAACCAACCTTCAGCGTCGTACTGTATTTTATTATGCTCTTCCTGTCGTAATTGTTCGAGCGATTTTACCTCATTATTGGAATAAGACGTATCATCCGATACGCCTTTCTTCCTTCTCTCTTCCTCTTCTTTTCTTGCTTGTGCCAAAGTCAACATAATAAGTAACCCTTTCTTATTAAAGTAAGCCTAGACGTTTATATAAGGTTCTTGCGTCTGAAGCGCTCAGTTTTCCGCTTTTTTGTGCTTTGGAAATATATTCCTCTGCAATACTATCCTTAGTTTTACTGTATTGATTGGATGGTCGCATAACTCCGTTAGTTGCATTATTTGTTGCTGAAATAATCTGCTTAAAGAGTTTCTCAGCTGTTGCGGCGCTTTGCTTTTTTGAAGGAGTGCTTTTCTTTGTACTGCTGCTTTTTTTACTTGAACCTCCGCTACTATAACCTGAATTACTGGATATTTTATTATTTTGCTTTTTTTCTTCTTCAAGTTTTTCTTTGTTAAGCTTATACTCAGCCCAAAAATGCTCGTTATCCTGAGAAAGTTGTTGCTTTTTGAGTGCCTCGTCCTGAGAAAGTTGTTGCTTTTTAAGCGCCTCGTCGCTAACCCTAGAGTTAATCTGCTCGTTAAGTTCCGCGTCACCGTGCTGCTCAGTCCAACGGTTATGTTTTTCAGCTTCCTCCTGCTCCGCCTGAGTAGCCTTGAGAGATTCTCCCGCTTGCCATAAATTGCTCTCATTCGCGTAATCGTTGTTATACTGAGTGGTTGAAAGGTTCGCGATATTGCTGAGACCTTCTCCTTGTGCCGCCCATGCCTGTTGATCAAGTCCACGTAGATTATTGAGATCATTGGAATACATAGAGTAGAGATTGTTATATACATTCCAGTTATTACTCCACTCATTCTGTTGAGTGGTTCTGTCGTTGGCGAGAGCATTATATGTATTCTGCAATCGGTCAGTTTCGGAATTATATGTGTTGAGAGCCATAGCGTAATAATCGCCTATGGAATTGTTTAGCTGTTGTATATGTGAATTGTACGCCTGAGCCGCCGCTGCTGCGCCGTAACTGTTGCCGTAACCTCCTGTCATAGAGGCAGCCTGTCCTGCTACATCCTCCATAGCTACGCGTCCCATTTGCTGATATTGTTCCTTTGCCTGTTGGTAGAGCATATCATCAGCAAGATTATACGAAAATGCTTTTCTGTTTGTAAGGTCGCCAAGCGCTTTGTCATACGCTCCTTGATTGCTGTAATTAAATTGCTGAGAAAGATTGTTATTGTTATACAGATTATCCAACCGCTGCTGCGCAGTATTCAATTCTGAAACATAACCGCCCGCGCCCTGTGAGTATCCTTTGTCATAATATTGACGAAGTCTTGCGGAGTCATTGTCTCTTGTTTCTTTTTTATTTGTTAAGTCTTGACTTGGAATAAACGGAACGTATGTATATGCCATTACTCATTTTCCTTTCCTTCGGATTCTTCTTTGGTTTTGCTTGTAAGCTCCTCAATGTCCTTTCTGAGCGCTTTATCCGCGTTTATACTCGCCACCAGATGAGCACTTTTCAATAACAGCTCAATCACATCCGGTGATAGTGCAGGGTGATTGACTATGTCATTCAGTATTTTTCTTACCTCTGCGATTTGTACTGACTCAGGTATGTTCATATATCTTCCTCCTAGTCCACAAGTAATCCGTGAACAAAATGCAACGTTTGACTGCCTATAGTTTTATATCCGGTGAATGATTCATATAATGACGAACCACTTTTTGCATACAGTCCAGCACTTCCGGCTTTATACCCGTTTGCTTTTTGAATTACTATGTAGTCGTTAATGTTAAGAAATTTTGCTGCTGAGTTTGAAGTATCTATACTTATCAGGAGTCCTTCGAGCGACGTAGATATAGAGCTATCTACCGAATATCCTATTCCGATATATCCTGTCTTTTCATTCGGCGATATAAGATGAGGGTCTTGACCTGATACATCATTTGAAAAATACAAGCCAGCTGTTGTTGCAGAGATTCCAAAATAAGCACTTTCAAGATATGCCCTTTTTGCCTCCAAGTAGCCGCTCTCATCTGTAATAACTTTTCCGCTGCCTATGTTAAGACTTCCTTTAAAAGTTCCACTGTTTGTTACCAGATTTCCTTGAGCGTCAACGGTAAATGCTCCGTTGCCGATATTTACGGTACCGTTCGCAGTCAGATTACCTAAATTATCAACACAAAACGCACTCTGATTTACGTCTATACTGCCCCTAAACGTACCGCTGTTAGCTGTTACTACTCCTTGAGCGGTTACTTTAAACGCTCCGTTGTTTACGTTTATACTGCCCTTGTATGTACCTGTATTTGCAGTAAGATTTCCTAATCCATCTACAATAAAGTTATTATTTATATTGAGCTGTCCTCCCGTTATAACTGCCTTTGGAAAGTAAATAGCGTCTTCTGAGATATAAGCAATCTCGCTCTGATTCCGCATAAGGCTTATCCGCTCGGGAGTAATTCTTATAGCCTTGTCACTCGCGATTTCCTCAATAATTCTATGCCCGTCACCGTCAAGCACATAATTATCTCCGTCGTCTTTCAAGAACTCATAGCTCAACAAGTCTATTTCAAGTCCATAAACCGGCGGGACTACTCCCTCATCTGACAGCAATCCGCGCCTGATATCCGTTTTATGAAATATCGAATATTCATTTGCTTGCGCCGCATAGGTAAACAACTCCGATACTGCTTTTGATGATCCGAGGACTTCAAGCTTTGTATTTACAAGGTAGTTTCCAAACTCACTCTTTGCCAAATATGACCCGTTGAATACCTTCTTGTATTTTTCATCGGCGCTGAATACTTCGTCCGCGGTCTTAATAATCAAGTCCCTAGTGTTTAAGTATTTTTTCTTCTCAAAGTCAATATTGCTTTTCTCTGCGCCAATTTTATTTGTTGTTGATAATACGCTTCCAATTCTTTCAAGCTGTCTTTCAAGAGTAACATCACCAAGCGCGAGATTAATCTGCTCGTTGAGATTGTAGATATATGACTTGATTTCCTCAAGCTGAGTCTCAGTTGAACCGTTGGAAATGTTTGGTAATTCAAGAAGCATTAGATTTCACTCCCGGACTCAATAGTTTTTGTTATCGAATAGATGTTGCACTCGCCCTTGCCTTCAAATCGTAATCTGAAATGATCACAGCGCCGCGGTAATATCGGTAAGGATACTGACTTTATACCGTGACCGCTTAAAGCTGATATTGGCGACCATATCTTACTATCGTCATACTGAATAAGAATTTTGAAATCGCTTGTTACCGGTTTACCAAATCGAACTGAGATTTTGCTAAGGTACTTGCTGTCGGGATAAGAGTACCCGATGTTTCCGGTTTCCGCATACCACTCAAAGTCGTCCTCAGATTCAAACTCGTTTGCGGGTTGACCGCCGCCTGTGAAAGTACACAGTTTGTTGTTGCTATCGACGAAATACAAATCTGTATCGACCCTACAGATAAACTTACAATGAAGGTTATCTTCGCGGTGCCACGTCTGCGAGGATATATCGTAAACAAACAAATGCCATTCGCCGCTATCGTCCTGCATATTACAGTACAACTTATTGTTTATGCTGCCGAAAACGGCGTTTTTGTACTTTACGTCGCCGAGCGCGGCGGAGATACTCTTGGGAGTTGAGCCGTCATAAGCGACGATATCACAAACAGACTTATAGAAGAGCACCTCATTCACAAAGCACAGCGAGCTCTCGGACCCGCGCTGTATTCCTCGAACTTTCTGATCACTTGTCTGAAAGTTCGACGGCGCTGTTCCATATAGCTTGTGAATAGTATTTTCCTTGAAGAAAAGTACAGAGTTTCCGAAAGGTGTACACCCTGTCCAACGTTCATCTGAGCCGACAGAAACAGCATAACTGTCAGATGAGATCCCCGTATAGCAAAACCAATTTTTAAAGTCAGCTTGCTTACAAGAGTAAATCTCATTAACCGTATCCCCGTTGCGATTCAGTCCATACCGACAGCCCCACAGTCTGTTGTTATGCTCACAAACATAGTCCATATACGGTGCTTGCCTAACTATTTCAACTCCGCTGCCCGACACCTGAAGGGTTTGATCGAGAATACCTACAACTACAAGCCAATTGTGATTTTCTTCATCTATGGATTGTATAATAGTTGTCGTATTAATAGAGTCAATCTGAGCCTGAACAGCGTCAGACACATTATCCGCTGTAATACCGCTGATTGTTATTCCATCACCGCGCTTGAAGCCGTCCGCAATACCCGGAGCGGAAATCTTTACATAGGTTGTGGAGATTGGCACCCACATACTTTGATTTTCTGACCATACTTGAATGATATGTACATCTCCCGATGTATCAAGCCACTTTGTACCGTTGACCTTCTCTGTAGGCTCCGTATCGCTTACAATACACTGATAGTTGTTGCCGTCATAGCCGCAAGTAGATAATGTTATCTGCTGAGAATCAGAGTAATTATTGTCAAGATATCCATAGTCAGATGAATCAGCAGTGTTATAATACCAACCGTCTACAAGCCCGCGAGCACTGTGTTTTCTGAAAATGATCAGGTAAGCTCCCATAGCAACCATAACGTGCGTATAGGTTTCTTGCCCTGATACTATTTCTGCTGTTCTGGAAAGCCGGAACGGATTGATTGGCTCTCCGTTTATATATAACATTCCGCGATCTCCGTGCTCAACGTCTATATAACAAAGAGCGTCTTTACAAATCACCGCGGTACAGTTTTGTAGTTGACTTCCAAGCCCCCGCTTTTTTCTCGGGCTTAGCACCGGGTAATTATCGCCGCTCATATTTTTCATATTGTAAAATTGATTTTCGGGTATTCTGAGGTTATGGTTGTATCCTCCAAACTCTTCCTGAACACTCCGTGTAGAATCGTTAATCTCTAGTTGTGGATAGAATTTCATATTATCGCCTTAAAAATGAAACTGTGCCTTTTGTAAAGGCAAGTGATGATTATGCCAATAAAGAGCAAAATTCTGATAATGGCTCTGATACTCTGCCGCTGCCGCGTTGTATCTGTTATATTCTTTGTTGATTAAATCAATCTGTAATTCAAGATAATGTCTGTATATTTCTCTGCCGTACTGTGCAGGGATCAGGAGCGGTGTGTCGAGAGGAGTGTTTTCATCATATCCACTGAAATCTATATCCTTAGACCCCTCGTGCGTATCAAGAATATCTGTTTTTACGCTTGAATCAAGGTCACTTAGCCATTTGATTTTTTCATTTGTTGTTCTGGTGTTCGGTTTAAATTCATCTACAATTGATATTACTTCTCCGATTGTAATAGGCTTGTCCATATTTCCTCCTATAAAACAAAAAGGCGGATAAAACCGCCTTTTTATGTATTATGCGGGCGGCTTTGCTTCTCTGAACGCTACCTTTTTAGCGTACGCTCTCGCCTCTCTGCGCGCCTGAGCGATATTGTTAATCACTTCTACAATTTCCACAGGCACCTCAACGGGCTCCTCGGTCTTTATGAGATAGTTCTTGAAGTTTACCGAGAAGAACTCCTGATCTGCTTCTTCTCCCTTTTTATTGGGATCTCTCGGGAGAATTACCGTTACAGTTTTCTTTTCGGCTGTTTTCTCAGCCTCAGCCTCGACTGCTCTTTCAATCTCAGTCTCGTCTGTTTTCTTTCTGTTTGCCATAATAAGCCTCCTTTTTATGTCAGGGTAGGACATAACGCCCTACCCTGCGTTATTGGATTAGTTTTCCGGATCAGAGTAAGAAGAACAACTCTCAATACGGAGCAATCTCTCCTGATAGAGAATTATAGCCGCGTGGCTGAACTTGTAGCCGATTGTGCTGTAAAGCTCAAGCGGACCGCCGATTTCCTTCTTATCCTTAATGATCATTCTCATCGACTCGTTCTCGGGCTCAATAACGCCGAAAGCCTTAGCGCCGAAGCACAGAGTATCATATGACGGCTTATTATTAGCGCCTCTGTCGTGCACCTTGGCAAGATTGCTTTCGATGAATCTGAATCCGTGCATTTCGCCGATCTCGCCCTTGAAAATGGGTGCGGTATCGTTGTACTTGTGATACTCCTTCCACTCAGCCGAATTGCGAAAATCCTCTGCAACAGAGGGGTGAAGAATACAAACGAACCATCCGTTAATCTTAGGAGCGTTATTCTTAACAAGCCACGTTCTTGCCCTGTTAATAAGCGCCGGAGTGAGTAAGCAGGTGTCACTCAGACCTGCTCTGCTGGTAACCTCAACACCGGCTGATGTCGGAGCATACGCAACGGAGTTACCCGCTGTAATGACATTACGTGTAAGAACATCTTTTGTCTTACCTCCGGCCGCACCCATTTCGGTTGTCGCGCCGTAAATAATATCGTCGTAAGCTTCATACTCGAGACGGTCGGTAACAGTTACATAATCGCCGTGCTGGGTGGTATCCGCTGTAATTCTTGTCATACCGAAGCTCTGACCCGTTGGAGTCACGCCCTCAGTAATCGGTGTTAGCGCAAGCGGGAAAGTGTCAAACTTGCGGAACTCTACGCTGTTTCCGTGGATTTTCTGATGTTCTGCGAACTGGTCAAAGATAAGCGCGTCTCTCGCGTTTTCAAGAAGCGCCGTATCGTAGAACGTCTTCATCGACGGAGACATTGAATTCTGGCTTGTCTTATTTGGGCTTAAAGTAGCCTCACTCGCCGAGAACAGCTGAAGATTGATTTTTGCGATTAAAATAGAAGATATAATAGATGTCTTATTCACTTTTAAACCTCCGTGAATTAAAAAGACACTCTAACACCTGTTCTGTGGTATTCCTCCTGGATCTTCTTGAAATCATCAAGAGTCAGCTTGCTCGGGTCATCCTTGATGATCGACGGCGTCGAGGAAGATAAACCGTTTTCTTTCGGTCTTGACTGATTAGTTGCAACAGCGTTTGCAACCTGAGTTGTAGCCTGACTCGCTGCGTTCTGAGCATAGGACTTGATTATATCGTTATGGTGAACGGCGTAAAAAGCGTCCTCCACTGATAAACCGGAACCGCCATACTCGGCAGGATCAACAAGCTTTCTGAATCTCGGGTTCTGCAATTCCGCTTCAATGTTGAAGTTTGGAAACTGCTTGACAAATTCCTGAGACTCTCTTGTGAGACGCTCAATATGACCTCTGAGCAACTCGTCGTTTTGGCGGCGTTCCATTTCCTTCTCGTTCTGAGCGAGAACTCGCTCCGCGTTCTTGACTTTAATATAACTGTCAACGTCCATTCCCGCGGCGAGAGCCTCGTCCTCATACAGCTTCCTGTCACCCTGAACCTTCGCCGCATAGTCGTCAAGATATGTATCTGAGTTTGGGTCAAGTCCATATCTCAGATTGTTCATATCAAGAATTGACTTCATTTTGGCGTTTTCAGCTTCCAGCCCGCTTATTGTTTCCTGCGAGGTTTTCATACGGCGCTGAAAGGTCTTGTCAAAATAAGCCTTAGCTTCTTCCTTATAGTCGTCAGATTTAACGATGTCCTCAAAACTCTTTCTGACTTTTTCGGTAGGTGTAGAGTTGTTTTCCTGCTTGCCGTAAATCACCTTCGGCGTAGCAGTCGCTTTGTCCTCTATGGGATTAGAGGCACTGGGTGTATTTTCTCCGCCCGTTACTACTGTTGCAGTTGTTCCCGCAGTCGCCGCTCCCGGTGCCGCAGCGTTTCCGTCAGAAAACAGCTGGAGATTTAAAACAAATAGTCCGGATAAAAGTTTGTATGTCATACTGACACTTCCTTCTCTTTCTGCGTAGGTCGCGACCCTTTACATATTCGATTATAGCTGTGTTTTTTTCTATTTTCTAACCCACCATATAAAAAATTTTTAATAAAAAAAGGAGCTGACAATCAGCTCCTAAATAAATGTGATTTTGACGTTATCAGGGTAGCCATCGGCGAGCAACTGTAAGCCGTTAAGAATAATCTGATACACAAGCTGTATGTTGCCCTCAAAACTATGCTTAGGTGTACACTTTATTACCGCTTTTATTTTGCCGTTATCATCGTCAATATTAATATCCGAGTCGCAAATCGACTCAAATCTTTTGAGCGTATCTGCAAGTGTGTACAGCAGAATGGAAGCCGCTGCACACACTATATCTTTTCCCTGCTCCGCGTAGCCCGCGTGCCCGTCCATTGTAATTTCGTATTCTTTAGAGTTTACGTTAACCTTTATCATCGTTCATTACTCCCTTACCTGAGTTGAATTTTGCGCTTCTGCTCTGGCTCGCTCAACATACGGGTGCTCCTCAGGGCTAATCGTACCGTCAGAATTAACCTCCTGTAAATTGCCACCCTGCTCAGTTTGACGAGGCGCAGAGTTCTGACCCTGCTCCGCTAAAATTGCCTGAGCGAGCATTTCAGACATATTAGTGCCGTATCTCGCGTCTACGTCCTGCGCAAGTCTAAACGCGACTTCCTGTAATTTCTGATACTTCTGGAGCATTGTGCCGTTTGTATTTACAAGACCGATAATTTCCTCTTTGTGTGAGAAGTCCATAGCTTTCAAAAGCGCAAGCGACATATCAGCGTTCTGAGGATCAAAGACACCAAGATTGTACAACTGAATAGCGAGCTCGTTTTGCTCCATCTTAGAGTACGGAGAAGCTTTCTGCGCGCTCACTTCAATATCAAAACACGGTAATCTGAGCCCAAGGTCAATTCCGAGCATATTAGGCTGCTTCTGAGGTTTTAAGCCACGGTTATCATACTCAATATATTCGTCCTGCCCCATCTCGCCCGTAATACGAAACTCTCGCTGAATATCGTAGAACTGACGAATAAGTTCAATTACAAGATATATAATCTTCTTGTGCATAGTGTATAACGTCTTGTTATGTGTGCGGGAGAGTTTGCCTGACTGTTCCTGCATAGCCGCAATAGCCGAAGCTGCCGTAATTCCCGATGTTGTGCCGCCGTTGTTCACATCACGGTTACCGAGCGTTTCTTTCATCTCGTCAATGAATCTGTCACGCATATTTACTACATCAGCAGACAGTCCGACGGGCTCAATCCTTCTTACGTGTGTTTCCTCAAGGCTTCCTTCAACGTGAACTATAGGCTTGCTCAAATCGCAGAACTCCTCCTCATTCACTCCGCTATTGGAGACCTTTGTAAAAAAGCGCGGTGTTGCGTTAGCTTTTGCGTTTAACAAAATTGAGGACGTCAGAGTATCTATTGCGTGTTGATCGCCGCGTCCAATGTCAGTGTATCCGTAACCGGTTATATCCCCCTCAACTGCGTAAAGCGGAGTAACAACAAATGGGTACATTCCGTGATTATACCATCCGTTAGGATATCGCTCTGGGTCGTTCTCCGTAGCGAACAATACAACCCCCTCAACAAACTTGCAATAGTGCAATATTGTTTTTCCTTCATTGGTGGTTTTCTTGTAATACCAATCAACAACTGTTGACTTTTCGCTTGTGTCAACAGTATCGTCGGTGTTGTATTCTTTGACGGTCATTTTCTTACCGCCGAGCTTACCCTCAAGCTGTGGATACACCGATGTAAGCAGTTCGTTATTTTCCAGTTTGGTATAGAACACATTACTGCTATCCTGAATATCCGAAATACCCGGCTCCCAGAAAAGCTCAAGCAAATCAATTTTTTTGATATTAATATCTCCGAGCCCGTCATGCTTCGCGCCGTCCCAGAAAACACCCGCACAGTTAGTTCCCTGCTTGAGAAGATAGTAACATAGGCTGCTGTATGTGTTTTCATAATCATTTTCTTCCGTAACTACAGGAATTATACTTGAAAGCTTCTTTGCTTCCACTTCATCGTCCTTGCGCTTTGGCCTGATATTCGCCTCGGGAAAACCGTCCATACAGTCAGCGTGTTTGCTGACTATGCAGTTCCACAGCCACGCTGTAGCTATACTCTGACTGTTCTTGCTCTCGTCATAATGATTCCACTGCCTGAGTTTCCAATAATCCTCATTCTTGACAATTCTGTCGTCAAGCTGTGTTTTTCCCGCGCGATACTTATTGAGAATTTCTTCCGCGTTTCTGATTGCCAATTCATCAATCGGAGGATTCTTTGCTGTCGTATCATTCTGCTCTTTCAATTCATCGGTAATCTGAGACTCACCAAAATCAGCCATTAACCCTTGATTTTTCAGTATCTTCTTTTTCTGCTCCTCGTCAAAAATCATACGTTTATCAGGAGCAGACATTTTCTTCTGCATTTCAGCCTGTTTTCTCGCTCTTCGTTTTCTCCTTAATGCCATTTTATCTAGTCTCCTTTAATAAATCTAATGGGTCAAACGGCACAGCCTGTTTAACTTCTTTCTTAACCGGAATGATTTGATTCATCATGCAAAAATAACGCATATCATCAACTGCGTGGTCTTCAAGTGTGGTATCTAAATCCTCAACCTTATGCTCGTCAAACATCATCAGAGGAATAGTTCTAATAGCAGCCTTGCAGTTGTTAAATATATACATACGCGGCTTGCCACTCTTATCAAAAGCAAATCTGTAGTGCATTTGCATCCATCCGGGTATCCGCGCGTTATTTCCTTTCTCAAAATCGAGATAGTTGTTCCACGCTTTCTCTATAATCGCCTCGCCCCGCGAACCGTCCCATATACTTGGGTCAGCTACACCGCTGATTTTTCTTCCTTTCAGGTACGGGTGCTCCTGCTCAATCCTGCGAATATTTCTGAACTGTTCGTCGGGGTCAATCTTTAATCCTACGTTTGCTTCCTCTGTGCAGCCGTAGTATTCGAGTATTCTGTAAGCTATTCCCTCATAATCTACAGCCCACCATCCGCACGAGAACGGTTTTGCATAACCAAAGTCATAACTGCGATAGTACTTCCATTCCGTTGGCGGTTCAAAGGGCTCAATGACGTGAGTGAATCTGTTATACTTTGCGGCGTCCTCCGCGGTCATTCCTGCTTCTTCCGCTGCTATTGCGTCAACTTCGGTTCTAAACTCCTCAAAAAACATACCCTCAAAGATATCCCAACGCCCGTATAACCACGCCTGTCTCAACTTATACGGCAGAGCTTCAAGCTGTGCTATGTAATCAGGTTGATGTTTCATCAGAGCGAAGTTATCTGTTACAAGTGCCTGAATGAAATCATAGTCTTGCGGATTCTCATTTTTTTGATATTTTTTGTCAATAAACAGCCGCTTAAAATATCCGTGCGACTGACCGCCCGGGTTAAGCGTGTAATATATTCTTTTCGGATAGTCGTTTACACCGCGCAAACACGCCGTTATTGCCTTTATCTGATGTTCAGACAGTAAGCAAGCCTCGTCTATAAATATGACATCATACTCCGCGCCTTGATACTGGTCTAAATCAGAATCGTTCTTGCAGTATCCAAACTTGATCGTGCTTCCGTTGAAGAAGGTAAACACTTTATCCTGCGTATTATATTTTGCCAGTCCGTAAAGCTCGGCTTTAAGATAGTTGATGTGGTTTTGAAGCAGCTCCGGGTACGTCCTTCTGACAATCAGGATTTTAATACCCGGATAATTCAAACAAAGGAGTTTTGCCTTTTGGCGCACCGCCCACGACTTGCCGCCGCCTCGGGCTCCACCATAGGCGACATATTTCTTTTTTGCCAGAAGAAACCGTCTTTGCTTCTCGTTCGGCTCGGGTATACTTACAGTCGTCATTGTGCAAATTCCTTTGCTTCCTTATCGTCTGCTCCCTTGAACACTACCGTAATTCCATTCTCAGCCTCTACTTCTTCTTTGGGTTTATCACGCCAAATATCCGGTCTGCGATTCTTAAGCCAGAATACCGCTGCCCCAACGTCCGGTAGAACTTTCTTTTTCGTCTTGACGGTCTGCGTAACAATCCCGTCCTCCTCAACCTCTTTGGTCTCAGTATAGCTATATCCGAGCGCTCTTTTGAACAACGCATTCTCAACTTGCGTGTCAGCGAAATCTTTTCCTTTTTTTAAGGTGTCCGATATGTCCGGATACTTTTTCTTCCAATCCGCAAGAGTCGAACGCCGAATTCCCATATTACAGGCTATTTGTTCATCAGAGAGTCCGCTACGCGCCCAGCCGCCGAGAATTTCTAAGTTTTCTTCTCTTAGCCAAAACTCATATTTTCCTTTCGCCATAGTCCCAGCTCCTTATTTATATTTTAAGCGCCTGTTTTTCCCATTTCTAACCCACCCCGCAAAATAAATAAAGCCCTACGCTATTCCGCTGCGTAGAGCTTATTCTTATTTGTTATTTCCAATCCAAAGCTTGACCGCAATTTGAGCAAAAATTAAAGTCACTGCTCAATTCTGTGCCGCATTGAGGACATTTTCCAAATAAGGGAATCATCTTGGTTTTGACATGAAACATCGGCATACGTATAAACCGCTGCATAAGAAACTCAATTACCTTGACAAGCTCAGACTTAGTAAGGACATATTGTGGATTCTTAGAAGATAACACTTTCTGAATAGCTTCGAGCTTGTCCTCTAGGGTTATGTTCTCCGCATTGATGTTACGGCAGATTTCAATTGCTTGTTTCAGTTTCATTTTTTTCACGCTCCTTCAACGCTTGTACAGCTTCTTCAATGGTTAGAAAATACGATTTCCCAATTTCGTCCCACGGTATAAAGTCACAATCATCGGGGGATAAATAATCTTCGTTGCGAACGAGTATTGCGTTTGTGAAAAATCCTTTGGTACACATATCAATAACTGTGTCCGGTGTTTCTCCAACAGCACAGTTGCCTGATGTTGTTTTATAATCTTTAAGACTGAGTTCATCTAAATCTTCAAGGATATACCAAACCTTGTCTTTTGGCTTTAATGTATAAGGCAACTCCACGAATTTTGAGCGGTTTTTGAAATCATTACAATTGTCTCCAACTGTTTCAAGGCTCGCAAAAGCTTTAGGACAAATGTTGTCGTGAATACAATCTTTACAAGTTGACATTATTTTTCCACCTCCACTTGAAATATCAATTGATTTCCGCTTACGTTAATATTCACAACACTGAAATATTCATATTTATATGAATTAATTGGAATATCGTGTTTGTTAATCTCAATTGAAATTTCTTTATCTAACGCATT